>JABXJS010000073.1 GCA_013538855.1 Herpetosiphonaceae bacterium | reverse complement strand
TTTAGGGTGGCGCTTGTTCAGCAGCGCTGCTCTGGCTGGGTTTTCTAGAGGCCCAAATGGTAGCACCACTTCTGAGTACATAAGGAGTCATCGATGACTGGGGTACGCTCATTTTACCGAACATCGATCGGTAAAAAAACGGTAATGGCGGTGACCGGGCTAATCGGCGTTGTGTTCGTCATCGGCCACATGATCGGCAACCTGCTGATCTACACCGGCCGCGAGGGCATCAACGCCTATGGCGAGTTTTTGCACAGCACCGGCGAGATCCTCTGGCTTGTGCGCTTTGTGCTGACACTTGCAGTTGTTTTTCATATTGTAGCCGCCGTGCAGTTAACCATCGAGAACCGCAAAGCGCGACCACAGCGCTACGCCCGCCAGCGACGCATCCAGGCCACCTTCGCCGCACGTACTCTCCGCTGGGGGGGTATTATTTTGCTGCTGTTCATCGTCTACCACATTCTGCACTTCACCCTCGGTGTTGCCCCTGGCACCCCTGGTGAGTTTCAGACAGGCGATGTGTACAACAATGTGGTCTATGGCTTTCAGAACGTCTGGGTTGCGCTGTTCTACATTCTCGCTATGTCTGCGCTAGGGCTGCATATCTTCCACGGCTTCTGGAGCCTGTTCCAAACGCTGGGCCTCAACAACACGCGCTGGAATCGCCTGTGGCGCAACTTGTCGATCTTTATCGGCATCGCGCTGTTCGTTGGCAATATCTCTATTCCGCTCGCAGTGTTGACAGGAATCCTCAAGCCCTTTGTGGTCTAGTTGGAGTTATGTATGACGCTCGATTCGAAAATCCCTGAAGGACCTCTTGCAGAGAAGTGGGATAACCACCGCTTCAAAATGAAGCTGGTCAATCCTGCGAATAAACGTAAACATACGGTGATCGTGGTTGGCTCGGGGCTGGCTGGCGCGTCTGCCTCGGCGTCTATGGCCGAGCTAGGCTATAACGTCAAGTGCTTCTGCTACCAGGATAGCCCGCGCCGCGCCCACAGCATTGCGGCCCAGGGCGGCATCAACGCAGCCAAGAACTATCAGAACGATGGCGACAGCGTGCTGCGCCTGTTCTACGATACGGTCAAGGGCGGCGACTACCGCTCGCGTGAGGCGAACGTCTATCGCTTAGCACAGGTCAGCGTCAATATTATCGACCAGTGTGTGGCCCAGGGCGTGCCGTTCGCCCGCGAGTATGGCGGCGTGCTTGCCAACCGCTCCTTCGGCGGCGCACAGGTCTCGCGCACCTTCTACGCGCGCGGCCAAACCGGCCAGCAGCTGCTCTTGGGGGCCTACCAGGCGCTCGAGCGCCAGATCGGCCTCGGCAAGGTCAAAATGTATCCGCGCACCGAGATGCTCGACCTGGTGGTCATCGATGGCCAGGCACGCGGCATCATCACCCGCGATATGATCACCGGCAAGATCGAGTCCCATGCTGCCGACGCAGTCGTGCTCGCCACTGGCGGCTATGGCAATGTGTTCTATCTGTCAACCAACGCCAAGGGCTGCAACGTGACCGCGATCTGGCGCGCCCATAAGCGCGGGGCCTTCTTTGGCAATCCGTGCTATACGCAGATTCACCCAACCTGCATTCCGGTCACTGGCAGCCACCAGTCGAAGCTGACGCTGATGAGCGAGTCGCTGCGCAACGACGGGCGCATCTGGGTGCCCAAGGAAGCTGGCGACAAGCGCCATCCCAATGATATCCCCGAGGCCGAGCGCGACTACTACCTGGAGCGCAAGTACCCGTCATTCGGCAACCTCGTGCCCCGCGATGTGGCCTCGCGCAACGCCAAGATGGTGTGCGATGAGGGCCGCGGTGTTGGCGAGAGCGGCCTCGGCGTGTATCTCGACTTCCGCGACGCCATCAAGCGCCTCGGCGAGAATGTCATCCGCGAGCGCTACGGCAACCTCTTCCATATGTATCAGAAGATCACCGACGAGAACCCCTATCAGGTGCCAATGCGCATCTATCCAGCGGTGCACTACACCATGGGCGGCCTATGGGTTGACTATAACCTGATGAGCAACCTGCCCGGCTTGCACGTCATCGGCGAGGCTAACTTCTCCGATCACGGCGCGAACCGCCTCGGTGCTAGCGCCCTGATGCAGGGCCTCGCCGACGGCTACTTTGTGCTGCCCTATACCATCGGCGACTACTTGGCCAGCGCCAAGCCCAAGGCCGTCGATACGAGCCACCCTGAGTTCAAGCGGGTTGAAGATGAGGTCAAGCAGCGCATTAATCGGCTGCTCTCGATCAATGGCTCGCGCACCGTCGACTCCTTCCACAAGGAGCTTGGCGAGATCATGTGGAACTACTGCGGCATGTCACGCGATGAGGCTGGTCTCAAGCAAGCGCTGGAGCGCATCCCGCAGCTGCGCGAGGAGTTCTGGAACGATGTGCGCGTGCTCGGCGGTGCCGACACGCTCAACCAGTCGCTAGAGAAGGCCGGCCGCGTCGCCGACTTCATGGAGCTAGCCGAGCTGATGTGCACCGACGCACTGATGCGCAGCGAGTCCTGCGGCGGCCACTTCCGCGAGGAAAGCCAGACGCCCGAGGGTGAGGCGCTGCGCGATGACGATAACTTCGCGTTTGTCGCCGCGTGGGAGTACACCGGCCCAGGCCAAGTTCCTGTCCTGCACAAAGAAGAGCTTGATTTCGAGTACGTCCAGCTCACACAGCGCTCGTACAAGTAAATGTCCGGAGAGCATAATGGATTTAACATTGAAGGTTTGGCGTCAGCCTAACGCCAATACGCCAGGCCAGATCGTCACCTACGCGGCCAAGAACGTCAGCCCTAATATGTCGTTTCTGGAGATGCTCGATGTTGTCAACGAGGGGCTGATCGCTAAAGGCGAGGAGCCAATCGCCTTCGACCACGACTGCCGCGAAGGTATCTGTGGCGCATGCTCGATGGTGATCAACGGCCTTCCACACGGCCCGCAGCGCGGCACCACTGCCTGTCAGCTGCATATGCGCGCCTTCAAGGACGGCGATGAGATCTATATTGAGCCGTGGCGCGCAAAGCCGTTCCCGGTCATCAAAGACCTGATCGTCGACCGCAGCGCATTTGATCGCATCATCGCGGCGGGCGGCTTTATCTCGGTTGGCACCGGCTCGCCGCCAGACGCCAACGCGCTGCCCATCGGCAAAGAGGTCGCCGATCTAGCGATGGACGCGGCGGCCTGCATCGGCTGTGGCGCATGCGTCGCAGCCTGCCCCAACGGCTCGGCCATGCTCTTCACCTCCGCCAAGGTCGCGCACCTGAACATGCTGCCGCAGGGCCAGCCCGAGCGCGATGAGCGCACACTGAAGATGGTCTCGCAGATGGATGCAGAGGGCTTCGGCAACTGCACCAACTATGCCGAGTGTCAGGCTGTCTGCCCCAAAGAGATCGACATTCAGTTCATCGCTAAGATGAACCGCGATCTGATTATGGCTGCAGCACGGCATGGAACGAAAAAAGGCACCGGCAAAACCGAGGCCCTCTAGCCCAGAGCCAGGCGACCGCACCCTGAAGAGGTGCGGTCGCTGCTGTTTAAGCGGCTCAGACCTGCATCGACATGCCGATCAGCGTCTCGCTGAGGCTCCACAGGCGCTCCTGCGCCGCATGATCGTAGGAGCGCTGCGACGAAGCCACCGGCCTGCACTTCACAAAGTAGTTGCCACTCACCGTGCGCACCTCTGGCGACGACGCAAGATATACCGAGGTCGCCGCACCCTCGCGCGGGCTAATCGAGAACACATCCATCACCTTGCGCGCAACCGTGCCAAGCAGGCCGTTGTTAGCGGCGAAGTTGGAGGCCACAACACCTGGATGCAGCGTGTTCGCCGTCACCGGCGCAGCGCCCAGACGACGGGCCAGCGCATAGGTAAACATGATGTTGGCCAGCTTCGACTGCGCATATGCACGCCAGCCACTGTACTCCTGCACACCCTGAACATCGTCAAAGTTGATCACGCTGCCGCGATGGGCATCGGACGAGACGTTGACGATCCGGGCCGGCGCGGCGGCGCTGCCAGTAAAGCGCAGCACATCAAGCAGCAGACCGGTCAGCATAAAGTAGTTCAGGTGGTTGAGCGCCCAGGTCAACTCAATACCATCAGGACTTTCCTGACGCTTCGCAAAGTAGGCACCAGCATTGTTGACCAATACATCAAGCCGATCATACGAGCGCTCAAAGGCATCGACGAGCTGCCGGATGTCGGCCTGGCTGGAAAGATCGGCCAGCAAGTAGTTTACCTGCGCGCCTGTCTCACGATGGAGTGTATCGACAGTCGCCTGCGTCTTGGCTTGGTTGCGCCCAACGATAATAAGTGTTGCACCCTGGGAGGCTAAAGCACGTGCTGTCTCTAGGCCAATGCCAGCCGTGGCACCGGTCACCATACACACTTTGCCATGGAGATGCTGAGTCATAAATCTGCCTCCTGGTTAAAAGAGCTTTGCATCCAGTATAACGCCAACAGACACCCACCAACAGCGAGAATGCTACAATATGGCTAGATTGCAAAGGAGGAGTCTATGTCACAGTGGTTCAATCAGCCCCCGCCGCAGCTAGGCAATCAGTTCGAGCAGGATCGCGTGCTGCGCTCGTATCTGCGCCGCACTTTGCCCGCTGATATGCTCGCTGCGATCACGCCAACACTTCAGGAGCTTGGCGAGCTGGCCGGCGGCGAGCTGTACGCGCTGCAGCTCGCTGATCGGCTCAATGAGCCGCGGCTGATCCAGTGGAGCGCCTGGGGCGAGCGCATCGACGAGATCGTTGTCACACCAGTCTGGGAGCGCGCACAGCGCCTCGCGGCCACGTATGGCATCGTCGCCAGCGCCTACGATCAGCCCTATGCGCAGCTCAATCGGGTGTTTCAGTTTGCCAGCGCCTACCTCTTCCATCCCTCCACCGATGTCTACACCTGCCCGCTGGCCATGACCGACGGCGCGGCGCGCACACTGCTGCGCTCCAACAATCAGCCGCTCATTGATCATGCGGTGCCACACCTGCTGAGCCGCGATCCAGCCACGTTTTGGACCAGCGGGCAGTGGATGACCGAGTCAACCGGCGGCTCCGATGTTGGCCGCTCCGAGACGTATGCCCGCCTCGATCCTGGCGGCGCATGGCGCTTGTATGGGCGCAAGTGGTTCACCTCGGCCACCACCTCCGAGATGGCGCTCACGCTGGCGCGGCCAGAGGGCAACGCCGAGGGCGGACGCGGCTTGGCGTTGTTTTATGTCGAGACGCGCGATGAGCAGGGGCGGCTGCGCAATATCGAGGTCAACCGGCTCAAAGATAAGCTTGGGACGCGCAAGGTGCCAACCGCCGAGCTGCTGCTGCTCGGCACGCTGGCCCAGCCCGTCGGCGCACTCGAGAATGGCGTGAGCGCCATTGTGCCCATGCTGCACCTCACGCGCACCTGGAACAGCGTGATGGCGGTGGCGACCATGCGCCGCGGCCTCGCGCTCGCCCGCGACTATGCCCACAAGCGCGTCGCCTTTGGCCTGCCACTCAGCCAGCAGCCGCTGCATCTTGACACGCTCGCTGCTCAACAGGCCGAGATGGAGGCCGCCTTCCACCTGAGCTTCTACTTGGTTGAGCTGATTGGTCTCGACGAACACAACACAGCCAGCCCTGAGCAAGCCACACTGCTGCGGCTGCTCACATCGCTCGCCAAGCTCACCACTGGCCGCCAAGCCGTCGATGTGCTCAGCGAGGTGATCGAGGCCTTCGGCGGGGCGGGCTACGTTGAGGACACCGGCCTGCCACTGGTGCTGCGCGACGCCCATGTGCTGCCAATCTGGGAGGGTACGACCAACGTGCTAGCGCTCGATACCCTGCGCGCACTCCAGAAAGAGCAGGGCTGGTCCGTGCTTGCACGGCATGTGCTCAAGCTCGTTCAGACGGCTCACGACCCGGCGCTAAGCGTGCCTGGACAGGTTGCGCAGCGGGCCATCCAGCATGCCGAGCAGTGGCTCAGCGCGCACCTGGCAGATCCACAGCAGCTCCAGGCAGGAATGCGGCGGCTAGCGCTGACCACGGCGCGCGCTACGGCGCTGGCGCTGCTCACAGCGCACGCCCAGTGGTCACTCGACAATGAGCACGATCCCCGCGCCGCCGCCGCCGCACGGCGCTTTGCCAGCTCAGCGATCGATTTGATCAGCGATGACCTTGATCTCGACGACGCCCAGCTGCTGGTCAACGAGCAGCTGCCGCAGCTGGCGGAGGATGAGGTATGATCGACTACCAGTATAATCTCAGCGGCATCAGCGCGCAGCATCTACACGGTTTTTTTGTCGGCTGGCCCAGCCCACCAACGCCAGAGACCCACCTGCGCCTGCTACAGGGCAGCCAGCATATTGTCCTGGCGCGTGACAGCGCAACCCAGCAGGTCGTCGGATTTATCACCGCGCTCAGCGATGGCGTGCTCAGCGCCTACATCCCGCTGCTCGAGGTGCTGCCGACGTACCAGGGCCAGGGGATTGGGCGCACGCTCGTTGACCAGATGCTCGCGCAGCTCAAACAGCTGTATATGATCGATCTTGTATGCGATGTCGATCTCCAGCCGTTTTATGCGCGCCATGGCTTCCAGCCCTTCACGGCAATGCTGTATCGCAACTACGCACGCCAAGCAGGCGATTAAACACGCGCGCCCCTGCCATCCGCTCGGGGACAGCAGGGGCGCGGCACATCCATCAAAGCAGGATCATTCCACTCAGCAGCATCGCGCAGTACCAGTAGGTGAAAAGTAGGTAGGTCTGGTGATCTTGCTGAACTTTCTGCCGCAGCGTCTTCGGCAGCCACACGCTGCGCACCGCGAGCAACAAACAGATCGCCACAACGCACAGATCGCAGGCCCAGACGAGCATACTCTGGCCCAGGCGCATAAAGAGCGCTGTGTGCAGCAGCCAGGCCAGGCCAACAAATCCCAAACAGAGCCACCAGCGCGTAGGCCACTCACCCCAGACCAACGGCAGGGTACGGCGGCCGATCCGTCGGTCGCCAAGCATATCGCGCAAGTCCTGCACTGCCACCAGCGGCAGCATCACCCAGGCGATTGTGCCGATCCAGATCGCAGCGGCAGGCGTAAGTGGTGTGACCATCGACCAGGCTGCACCGAGCTGAGCAACAATGCCCAGCGCCATCGACACATGCTTGCCCGTCCAGTGTTTGGCCCAGCCGCCGTTGTTGTGGAGAAACACCACCGCCATCCACAGCAGCGTCCACTCCAGCACCTGAAAGGCCCAGCCAGCTAAGGCAAACAAAATCATGCCGATCAGCCAGCGCAGCCACGCCCCGTGCAGCGAGATGAGCCCGCGCACCAGCGGCCGATCTGGCTTGTTGAGCCGATCCTCCTCTAGGCCCACCATCTGATTTACAAGGCAGAAAATGAATATGTACAATGTGAAGTACAATGTTGAGCGCAGCAAGATCATCGGCAACGCCGCCCAATCAGCACCACTGCTCTGCCATGCGGCCAGCGTCCAGAGCGTTGCCGGAGCCAACGTTGACGAAAGATCACGGACAATGAAGTGCCAAACCAACAGCAGCTCGTAGCCTGCTTTAGACCACAGCGGACGGCTTTTAGCCGAGACAAGACCAGGAGTTACCTGCATCTCGCTCCTCCTCGTATTCAGCTAGGGTATGCACAAAACACAGCAGCTTTCGAGTTGTCCAGGGGCAGTTGAGGTGTATACGAGTGTCTACCATCTGTTCTCTGGTACTATCATATATGCGGGCTGTATCCCCCGTGTATGGCCTTTTAGTCACCCCTTAGGGGGACCAAGTGGTCACGGCTACGTCCATTATTTCTAGCGGTACAGTCGGTGCTTAGAAGCCAGCATGGACTGGATAAGGAGAATTTCGTCTATGGACTATTCGGCAGAAGCCGCATACCAGCGCACGCCCGACGAGCTAGCCCAGCAGCTCGACAGCGACCTAAACCAAGGACTTACACCAACAGTGGCCGCCCAGCGTCTACGCGAGGTTGGCCCAAATGAGCTAGCGAGCACGCCGCCAGAGCCAGCCTGGCGGCGCTTTCTGGCTCAATTTCAGGACACACTGGTGATTCTGCTGCTGATCGCCACAGCTATCTCAGCGGGCATCTGGCTCTACGAGCGCGACAGCGCCCTGCCCTACGAAGCGCTTGTGATTTTTGCGATCGTGCTGCTCAACGGTATTTTGGGCTTTGTGCAAGAGGAGCGCGCCGAGCATGCCGTGGCCGCACTGCGGGCCATGGCAGCGGCCAAGGCGGTTGTGCTGCGCGGCGGCGAGCGCCAGGCGATATCAGCCAGCGAGATCGTGCCTGGCGACATCATGGTGCTGGAGGAGGGCGATACGATCCCCGCCGATGGTCGCTTGTTCCAAGCCACCGCCCTCAAAACAGCCGAGGCTGCGCTCACCGGCGAGAGCCTGCCGGTGTCGAAGTCACTTGATCCAATGAGCGGCGAGCAGACGCTTGGCGATCAGCACACCATGGTCTTCAGCGGCACCGCCGTGACCTACGGCCGCGGTCGCGCCATCGTCACCGCTACCGCCATGGACACAGAGATGGGCCGCGTCGCTAATATGCTGCAGGATGCGCAGAGCGAGGCCACGCCGCTGCAGAAGGAGCTAGATCGCACCGGCAAGGTGCTAGGCATTGTGGTGCTGGCGATCGCGGTTATCGTTGTTATAACGATCATCTTGGTCGAGGGCGTCCACGACTTCAGCACGCTGGTCGAGGTGCTCATCCTTGGCGTCGCCTTGGCCGTCGCGGCGGTGCCCGAAGGTCTGCCCGCCATCGTCACCGCTGTACTGGCCATCGGCGTGCAGCGCATGGCCCGCCGCAATGCGATCGTGCGCAAGCTGCCCGCCGTCGAGACTCTCGGCTCAGCCACGATCATCGCCTCCGATAAAACCGGCACGCTGACCAAAAACGAGATGACTGTGCGCACCATCGTCACCGCCAGCGGGCGCGTCGACCTGAGCGGCACGGGCTATGCGCCCAGCGGGGAGCTGAGTGCCACCGACAGCAGCGAGCTATCCGCTGATCAGCGCACCGAGGCCGAGCGCATCCTGCGCGCCGCCGAGCGCGCCAACAATGCGGCGCTCCAGCAGCGCGATGGCCGCTGGAGCATTCAGGGCGATCCAACCGAGGGCGCGCTGATCGTCGCTGCCCGTAAGGCCGGCATCGAGCAGGAGCAGCAGGAGCAGCGCTTTGCCCGCGTCGGCGAGGTGCCCTTCTCCTCCGAGCGCAAGCTGATGAGCACCGTCCACGCCGACAGCACACGCCAGGAGCGCCTGATCGTGTTCAGCAAGGGCGCGCCCGATGTGCTGCTCGGGCGCTGCTCGCACGAGCTGGTCGGCAAGGAGGCGCGCCCGCTCAGCGACGAGCGCCGCCAGGCGATCTTGGCGCAAAATGAGCAACTGGCCGCCGAAGCACTGCGCACCCTTGGCGTGGCCTTCCGCTCGCTGCCGCCAAATGCGCTCGACAACCAAGAGCCGGACGCCGAGACCATCGAGGCCGATCTGGTCTTTCTGGGCCTGATCGGCATGATCGACCCGCCGCGCCCCGAGGCCGCCGAGGCCGTTCGCCGCGCACAGCACGCTGGCATCCGCCCGCTCATGATTACCGGCGACCATCCCCAGACTGCGCTGGCCATCGCCAAGGAGCTAGGTATCACCAACAATAACCACGCCCTAACTGGCCAGCAGCTCGCCCAGCTCGACGATGCGGCGCTGCGCGAGCAGGTACAGGATGTCAGCGTCTACGCCCGCGTCAACCCCGAACATAAGCTGCGGATTGTGGAAGCACTCCAGCAGCGCGGCCATGTTGTGGCCATGACTGGCGATGGCGTCAATGACGCTCCGGCGCTCAAGACCGCCAATATTGGCGTGGCGATGGGCATCACCGGCACTGATGTGTCCAAAGAGGCCGCCGATATGGTGCTCACCGACGATAACTTCGCCTCGATCGTCGCCGCCGTCGAGGAGGGCCGCGGCATCTTCAGCAACATTCAGAAATTCTTGCGCTACCTGCTCTCGTCGAACATCGGCGAGGTGCTGACCATGTTCTGGGGCGTGATCTTGGCTGGCGTGCTGGGCCTCACCGGCCAGGGCGAGACAGTGGTGCTGCCGCTGCTGGCCACCCAGCTGCTGTGGATCAACCTCGTCACCGACGGCGCGCCCGCCCTCGCCCTCGGCCTCGATCCTGTTGACCACATCGTGATGGATCGCCCGCCGCGCCAGCAAGGCAGCGGCGTGATCACTCGTCAGATGTGGATTGGCATCGCCTGGGTTGGGCTGATCATGGCCACCGGCACGCTGCTTGTGCTTGACCTCGCCCTGCCGAAAGGGCTGATCTCTGGCAGCGGCAATCTCACCTACGCCCGCACCATGGCCTTCACCACCTTGATGCTGTTCCAGCTCTTCAACACCTTCAACGCCCGCTCGGACACCAACAGCGCCTTCCGCGCCATCGCCAGCAATCCCTGGCTCTGGGGCGCGGTGGCGCTGTCCCTGGCCCTGCATATGCTGGTGATCTACCTGCCGCTTGGCCAGCGCGCCTTCAGCGTCACGGCGCTGACGATCATGGACTGGCTGATCTGTGTTGGCGTGGCTAGCTCGGTGCTCTGGCTGCGCGAGATCGAAAAGTGGGTGCGGCGACGCACGGCAACGGCACACTGAGGTGCCTCCTGGCAACGGAGCCAGTTATGGTACGATGCGCTCAGCTCTGTTGATTCAAGGAGTTTTGCTACATGACCAACGCTATCGAATGGCATACGCCCACCTGGGTGAAGCACGCGGTGTTTTACCAGATCTTTCCCGAGCGCTATGCCAATGGCGATCCTGACAACGATCCAGCCAACGCCCAGCCCTGGGGCACGCCGCCCACCTTGCACAATCTGATGGGCGGCGACCTGCAGGGCATCATCGACCACCTCGATGATATTCAAGCGCTCGGCTGCACCGCGCTCTATCTCAACCCAATTTTCCAGGCCACCACGTCACATAAATACAATACCTTCGACTATTTCAAAATCGACCCGCACTTCGGCACCCTGGAGACCTTTCATCAGCTGGTCGCCGAGCTGCATCGCCGCGACATGAAGCTCATCCTCGATGCCGTCTTCAACCACTGCGGCCGCGGCTTCTTCGCCTTTCACGATATTGTCGAGAACGGGCCACACTCACCCTATGTCGACTGGTTCCATATCGCCAAGTTCCCCATCCATCCCTACGAGGGCCGCTATCCGGCCAACTACCGCACCTGGTGGGATTTCCGCGAGCTGCCAAAGTTCAACACCGATAATCCCGCCGTGCGCAAGTATCTGCTCGATGTGGCGCGCTACTGGATCGAGCAGGGTGCCGATGGCTGGCGCCTCGACGTGCCCAACGAGATCGCCGATCACACGTTCTGGCGCGAGTTTCGCACGGTGGTCAAGGAGCGCAACCCCGAGGCGTATATCGTCGGCGAAATCTGGACCGATGGCTCGCCCTGGCTCCAAGGCGATCAGTTCGACGCGGTGATGAACTATCTGTTCCGTGATCTGTGCACCGATTTTTTCGCCACCACCAGCCTGCGCGCTGGCGACTTCGGCGCTGGCATCGATCACCTGATCACGCTCTACCACCCCGAGGTCACCTACGCCCAGTTCAATCTGCTCGGCTCCCATGACACGGCGCGCTTTTTAAGTGTCGCCAAGGAGGCTGGCAGCGGCGCTGTCGAGCGCGTCAAGCAGGCGGTTCTGCTCCAGATGGTCTTCCCTGGCGCACCCTGCGTCTACTATGGCGATGAAATTGGTATGGAGGGAGCCAACGACCCCGACTGCCGCCGCTGCTTCCCCTGGCAGCAGCCCGAGACCTGGAACCGCGATCTCTACGCTTGGACCAAGCGCCAGATCGCGCTGCGCCACGCGCACCCAGCCCTGCGCACCGGCCACTTCACCACCCTGCTCGCCGACAGTGACACCAATCTCTACGCCTGCGCCCGCTGGAACGACGACGAGCAGCTGCTGGTTATCGTCAACAACAGCGATACACCCTGGACCTTCGATCTGCCGCTCGGCGAGCGCCTAGAGCCGCACCCGCACTATGTTGACCTCGCATCAGACGATGTCTACGAAGTTGAAAATCTCAAGGTGCGCGAGATTATGCTTGCGCCCTGGGGCAGCTTGATTCTCAAAGGCGTGCGTGGCTAAAGTGCCACGGCGCAGCCCGAGCAGGAACAACGCTTGGGCTGCGCCGTTGTTGGCTGATTTCAGCCTGTGCTTAATTGTCCGCCCGCCTGCTACCGCATCTGCACCAGCGCCATCGGCACGCAGTCACGCTCGCCGCTCAGCGCACCGCACCTGATGTCCAGCGCTCCACCTTGCGCCCGCTTGCGCTGTTAATGCTGATTGATGCTTGGGCGCACGCACCTACTCGACCTGCTGCCAAGTCCACGCTGCGGCTATGTCTACGCAATGGCGCGCCCGCGTGCACCCACCCCGCTGATAGCTAGCGCACCGTCAGCGTGCCAATCTGCGCCTGATCTTGCGCAGAGCGAGCGACCAAGAGCGGCTGCAGCGGAGGGTACTGATACCAGCCTACCACCACGGTGTACTGGCCTGGCGGTGCCTGGGCCTCCAACAGCGGCGCGGCCAGATCAAACACGGTTTGGCCGGGCTGCCACAGCGCGGTCGAGCCTCCCGCCGGTGGCGCATCCGCCTGGCCCCAGACATGGCCATCTGGCCCAACCAGGTGCACAAAGCGCACATAGTCGTGCTGCGGCTGCGCCAGCGCGTGCCACTCCAGCACCAGCAGCACACGGTCGCCAGGCGCGCTGCGCTGCGGCATGATCGACGAACCAGCCAAGCGTATGCCATCGGCCCAGTCGATCTGCTGCGGCGTGTCGGTCATCAGCGGCGCAGCGCGCACCTGCCACAGCACGCCGACCGGCTGCTGCTGGCGACCAAGCTCTGGGTGCGGCTCCAGCACATACACGCTACGCCCCTGGCTCAGCGCAGCCTCGATCAGCGCACCATCGACGTTGAATCCATACTCCAGATCAGGGCGCGCCCCCTCGACCGCTTGCAGATAGCGCAGGCTCTCGATGTGATAGCCGTCGCCTAAAACCAGCGCTCCAGCATCCAACGGCGCGCTGAGCGCCTGCCTTGCCCACTGCTCGGCTGCGCCAGAGTTCGCCGTGCGCAGCGGTCCCCAGTGCCACACCAGCAGCCAGAGCGGCAGCAGCAGCAGCGCCACCTGCGTGATCATGCGCCAGCGCGCCCTCAGCTGCGCCAGCAGCGCCGTCATGCCCAGCGCGAGCCACAGCGCCACAATCACCTGACCTGCGAGCAAAAACGGTGCTAGGTCTGGCACGAAGTAGGCGCAGCAAAAGCCAAACACCAGCACAAACGCGCCGCTCAGCAGCAGCGCCGCCGCACGATCACGCCGCCACAGCCACAGCGCCCCCACCAGCGCCAGCAGCACGCCCGGCGGCGTCCACTCGCGCCACACCAGCGCTGCGAACACATCCCAGGGCCGTCGCCAGCCTGCCTGCGCCAAGCGCGCCAGCGAAAACCAGCCTTTGCCCGCAGCCCCGCTGAGATAGTCGCGCAGCGTCGCCCAGCCATCCTGCCAGGGCGCGGCGCGCCACGGCACATAGGCGTAGAGCGCCAGCGGCAGCAGGCCAGCAGCGCAGGCCAGCAGCCAGGCGCGCAGCGGCGGACGGCGGGAGAGCAGCACAAAGGCCAAGCCAAATGGCAGCAGCAGCACGCTGGTGCGGTGGTGCGTCGCCATCATACCGCTGCTCAAGCCGACCAGCCATAAGGGCGCGCGCTCGGCACGCCAGGCCAGCAGCACGCTCAGCCACACCACCTCCAGCAGCACCGCAAGCGCATAGATTTCGGCGTGGGTCGCCTCCTGCCACAGCACCAGCGTTAGCCCAAAGGCAACCGTGGCCAGCAGCGCCGCACCAGCCGACGCACCAAGGCGCTGGGCCAGCGTCGGCAGCAGCCCTAGCGCCAGGGCCGCCAGCAGCGCCGAGAGCAGGTTCATGCGCCAGGCTGGTGTGCCCAGCGGCAGGATGTGGCTCCAGAGCCAGCCAAGCAGCGAGTAGAGCGGATAGCCGGTGCTATGGGCCAAGCCCAGCGTGGGGCCGACGCGCTGGAACTCCGCCGTATCGCCAGCGCCAACGCCAGGCAGCAGCGTTGCGCTATACAGCCCAAACAGGGCCACAGCCAGAAAAAAAGGCCAGCCCGTGCGAACGGCTGACCTTCGCGCGCTCCAGGCCGCGTACAGCCTAGATCGGCGCAACCTAGTAGGCATTATCTTCGCCGCGCAGCGTATTGTAGGCTGTGCGCACAATAATTTTCAGATCAAAGAGCGGCGACCAGTTCTCCACATAGTACAAGTCATAGCGCGTGCGCTCCTCGATGGAGGTATCGCCGCGCAGGCCGTTCACCTGCGCCCAGCCGGTGATACCGGCCTTCTCGCGGTGGCGCTGCATATAGCGTGGAATCTGCTCGCTGAACTGCGCCACATACTGCGGCTGCTCCGGGCGCGGCCCAACCACGCTCATATCGCCGAGCAGCACATTGATAAACTGTGGCAGCTCGTCGATGGAGAAGCGCCGGATAAACGTGCCCAGCTTGGTGCGGCGGTCATCGCCAGGGCGCGTCCATGTGCCCAGCTTTTCGGCGTCGGCGCGCATCGAGCGGTACTTGATCATCTTGAACGGGCGGCCATCGCGGCCAACGCGCTCTTGGATAAAAAACACCGGGCCAGGCGAGTCAAAGCGCACCAGCACGGCCACCAGCAGCAGCAGCGGCGACAGCAGCACCAGCGCCGCGCCGGAGATCACAATATCCATGGCGCGCTTGATCGAGCGATTGAGGCGGCGATCCAGCGGCACCGTGCGCAGGCTGATCAGCGGCAGACCGTTCAACTCGCCGACCGAGACGGCGTTGTTGGTGATGAGCTGGAAGGCATCGGGATAGATCTTAATCGCCACGGACTCATCTTCAACGAGGCCGACCAGCTCAAGCACCTCCTCGTAGGGCGCGCCGCTGAGGGCGATAATCACCTCGTCGACCTGGCATGTTGCCACCACCTGTGGCAGGCGATGGCGGCGACCGAGCACAGGCAGCTCATCCATCACCCTATGCCCAGTAACCATCGTATCGGATAAAAAGCCAATAATGCGGTAGCCCAGCTCTGGCGCGCGCCGCATCTGGCGACAGACGAGCTGGCCAACCTCGCCGGTGCCGACAATCAGCACCCTGCGCGTGTCGATGCCGCGTGTGCGGGCGATCCGCACGCCGTGGTGATAGATAATGCGGCCAATAAACACAAACACACACGCCAGCAGCCAGCCGATGATCAGCGTGCGCGTGCGAATATTCATCAGCGGAAACAGCGTGTTGGAGGCGATCACCACCACCGTGCCAATCGACACCGCACGAAAAATCTGATACGCCTCATCAACCCGCGAAACCCCGCGCCGGAAGCGATACAGCCCATTGGCCCAAAACGTTAGGCTGAAGACAAGGTTAAACACCACCATGCTCCAGACCATCTGCTGGAGCGTTGGCGGGCGAAACTGTGTGAGCAGATCGCTCAGGTCCCAGCGATAGCTCAGAACAAAGCCCAGGTTGGTCGCAATGATGTCGAAGACAATCAACAACATCATCAGTACATAGCGAGTGCGGCGCTGATGCTTCACAGTAGTCCTGGTGAGAGTAGTTACAGCCATTGCTTAAGCCATCCGACGATCGGCTGTTGGGCGCAGACGGTTGCGCAGCAGCGCCTGCCACTCCTTGAGCGTGATCCCGGTGAAGATCAGCCAGTTGAGCGGGGCGAAGGTGTGCTGCGCAAAGTGCTTGCGGTGAAAAATACGCATCGCATCGTAAAAGGCGCGAATTGACGGCACCGCCCGGCGTGTGCTTGAGACACGCTTATAGTGGGTGATCGTCGCTGCTGGATCATACCAGATCTGCCAGCCGAGCGCCTTAATGCGATAGCACCAGTCAAGGTCCTCGCCATACATAAAAAAATCTTCATCGAGCAGACCGACCTCGCGGATCACCGGCGTGCGCACCAGCATGGCCGCACCGACCAGCGCATCAACCGGCGTAGTCATATCAGGATCGAGGTAGGTCAAGTTGTAGCGCCCAAAGCGGCGCGAGCGCGGGAAGATGCGCGACAGGCCGGTCATACGGTAGAGCGCAACCTCGGCGGTAGGAAACGAGCGACGGCAGGCCAAGTCCAGCGCGCCATCGGCCAAGACGAGCTTGGGGCCAACTGCGCCAGCCGCCGGGCGCTGCTCCAGGCCAGCGATCAACTGCGCCAGCGCCTGCGGCGGCACCAGCGTATCGGGGTTGAGCAGCAGCACCGCGTCGGGAGCAGGCGACTGTGCCAAGATTTGACGCAGGGCCAGGTTGTTACCAGCCGAAAAGCCCACATTGTGCGGGCTGACGATCAAGCGCACCTCAGGGAAGTCGTTGGCGACAAATGTTGCGCTGTCGTCGGACGACGCATTATCAACGACCCACACATCGAGCTGGCCGTCCCATGTCTGTGTGCGCAGCGACTGCAAGCATGGGCGCAGAACATCGCCAGCGTTATAGTTGACTATGACAATTGCAATATGTTTCATAGAGCGGATTATATCATTCTTAGGCCGATTCGCTGCTGATAGAGCCAAGCAATGCTGCTGAGAGCATGCCGATACAGCTGACGCCAGCCCATGGATGCGCCATGGGCTGGCATCAGCTATGCGAGCGCACTAGATCGCCAACACATCCTTAAACGGCTCGGCCGAGGCATGGGGGCCGATCACCGCCAGATACAGGTTATCGGAGCGGATCAGACGCTCGGTGACGCGCTGAATATCTTCATGGGAGACAGCCTCGATCCAGGCGACGATCTGCTCGACCGGGATAACCTCGCCGTAGCGCAACTCGTGGCGGCCATTACGATTGGCCACCGACCAGGTATCCTCCAGGCCCAGCAGCATGCCGCCCTTGACCTGCTCCTTGATGCGCGTTAGTTCAGCCTCGGTGACGCCCTCGTTGCGCAGCTTGCGCAGCTCGTTGACCACCGCCTCGACGGCAGCGACCGCCTTGTTGACCTCAACACCGCCGTAGATGATCCACTTGCCAGCGTCATCATACTCGCTGGTGTATGAGCCGACGCTGTAGGCGAGGCCGCGCTCTTCGCGGATCTCTTGGAACAAGCGCGAGGACATGCCGCCGCCGAGGATCGAGTCGACCACGCTAAGCGCCCAGCGGTCAGGGTCCTCAAACGAGAACGTTTTGAGGCCAAGGGCAAAGTTGGTCTGCTCGGTTGGGCGCTCGATGAGCTGAACAAGGGGACCAGAGGTGCTCGGCAGCGTCTGCACTGGGCGGAGCAGCGGCCCTTGGGGATAGCTGGCGAGCAGCGTCGTGATCTCCTCGACCATGCGTGTACTGTCGATATTCCCAGCGACAGAGACAACCGTATTGGCGGCGGTGTAGTGCTGCGCGCGGTACTGCTGCAGATCCTCACGCGAGAATGCGCCGACAGTTTCGATTGTACCGGCGATATCGCGCCCAAGCGGCTGATCGCCCCACATAAGCTCATCGAGAATTTGATGGACCCAGTGGGCGGGCACATCGAGCGACATTTTGATCTCTTCTTGGATCACGCCGCGCTCTTTTTCGATCTCACGCGGATCGAAGAGTGCGCCGGTGAGCATATCGGTCAGCACATCGAGGCCACGCTCGGTGTGGATGTTGGCAACTTTACAGTAGTAGGTGGTGACATCATACGAGGTCGAGGCGTTGATATAGCCGCCGATGCCCTCGATCGCCTCGCTCACCTCGCGGGCAGTCGGGCGCTTCTGCGTACCTTTGAAAAACATATGCTCAATAAAATGCGAAATACCACTTAAGCGCGCATCTTCATAGCGTGACCCGACCTGCGTGAAAATCCCCAGCGACACAGAGTGGGTGTGGGGCATTTCATCGGTGTAGATCCGCAATCCATTTGGCAGCACAACTTTCACAGGGGCCATGGTGCAAACTCCTCAAAGAAACATCTTTTGATTAAATGATCATAGCACAGGTATGTATTGGATGAAATCTGATGCTAGCTCGCCGTGCGCATACGCCATGCGGCATGCCTGGACCATAGATGTCAGGGCATGCGCCAAGCAGAATTGTTGCGCAGCCCAAGCCTAGTAGATAGCCAAATGCCGATAGCGCCATAGACACAATCCTTAACTTTTGGTATACTCAGTAGATCACAGGACTCCCTGGGGCCAGGGTAAACGGTGTGGCGGCCGAATCGTGCGGTATCCTTTGTGGTGCCAACCAAGAAAGGAACC
>JABXJS010000072.1 GCA_013538855.1 Herpetosiphonaceae bacterium | reverse complement strand
TGATGCCGTAACGGCCATCTACGGCATGGTTCGGGCTATCCCGCTCGCACCGTACCGACCCTACACGCCACCCGAGCCAATCCTGTGATCTACTGAGACAATGTAGCGAAACATCGGGTTTGAGATTTAAGGAACAATCAGTTGACCGCTGGGAATACTTTCCATAAGGCGGCTATACAGAAGATTGATCGGAGGAACGCAGGGGGCATGGATCATCGCATGAAAATGCTCATGATCTTGATTATAATTGAGTGTGCCTGCGAATAGTTGCCAGTTATCTAGTGGCAAAATGGAATTTGCAGAGCGAAACATATCACCGTATGCAAAGCTGAGCACATTTACGTCCAATAACGCTTGAGAAGTAAGCTTATGTAGGTCTAAGCCCGTTGTTTGTTCAATATATGCAGCAAGATTTTTTTGTAGGAGCCAGATAGTTTTTCCTCCCCATTCGTGTCCAACTTCAGATTTCACGATGAGTTGACTAACCATCCTTGCCCACACTTGGCGCTTATTGATTGTCGGGGCTTCATGTGGTTTATCTAGGAGCGCGTCCTCAAAGGCCAGCGGAATTGTTGAGCGTTTGTTTTTATTTCCACCGCTTGTGCTAGAAGTCATAATTTCAAGGATGCTCGGTGCACCAACAGGAACATCGATCACTGATTCATGTGTATTTTCATCAACAATACTGTAGCCAGTACGTTCTAGCTTGCGTTTTACTTTCCCCCATGGCTGATCGTATATAGAGGCGAGTTCTGACCCTGTTTTTGTACCAAGGGGACAAAGAATATAATCGAAGGTGTAATCAAAAGATTTATACGCGCCTTCAATAGTATGTGCATACTTTAGTTTAACCTCAGACCAAATCCCCAATTTTGTGCCAGATGGATATGGTAACAGGTGTAACAGTTCGTTAATAACTGTTTTTTGATGGATAGCTGGTGAATTGACGCGACCAAGTGCTAAAAGCCGCCTTGGGCATACAATCCACGGCTCTTCAGTGCGGTTTGTTTGAATGGAACACACACCTGCGGCAACATCGCCGTGTGTGCGCCCAAAGTAGTGCTGAAGCTCTGGCTTATGCTCTAGCTTAACCCGTGATAGCTCTCGATTCCCGCCACCATCGCATCCCTGCCCCATAAAAGGACAAAGGGCTTGTTGTCGAGATTCCTCAATCTCTGGAGTTCTGAGTTCGAGCGGAAATCCATATAGTTCAAATATCTGTGCCATCTAATGTCTTTCGTACTGCTTGGGCTAAAATGTTTGCCAGTGGCGGTGGAACTGAGTTGGCAACTTGGCGATGTTGATCAAGATTTTTGACCTGACCAGACCTCCCACGAACTGGTCCACGCAGCTCGTATGTATCTGGGTAGCCATGAATACGCATATATTCGCGTGGGGTAAGATAACGATCCTCAGTTGGATGATAGAAAATTTCTCCACACCGTAGTGTTAACGATACATCTTCATGGGCTAGACGACGAAACTTGGTTGTATCTTTCTTCGTTAATCGTTGACGCTGTTCAGCCGGTAAATGAAGCTGATGTGCTAAGCATTGACCTTCTGGAACACCCTTGATACGTCTTCTGTCACCTGCTGGTGTTACATCGACATGGCTATCAGCAGGAATGTGCCCGTTTTTAGGAATAGGTGGTGGTAGCTGGCCAATAACATCACCAACTGTACGATATAACGGCATATCAAAAAAAGATAAATGATCACTTTGTATCGTATGTGAAGGTGTGGGGAAATTAAAGTGTAGACTATCTCTCATCCCAACGATGAATACACGCTCGCGCTTTTGCGGTACACCATAATCAGCTGCGTTAAGCACCTTCCATGTAATCTCATAGCCTAAGCTTTTAAGTTCAGTAATAAAATGTTTAAATGTGCCTCCTACATTTCCATCTTTATCTGGAGATTTGAGTACTCCCTTTACTTGCTCAATAATGATACTTCTTGGCATTAATGCATGCGCAAAGCGAACCATTTGAAATAGTAGGAGACCTCGTTCATCAAGTATCCCTAGTCGCTTGCCAATTTGCGAAAATGACTGACAAGGTGGTCCACCAAAAAGAAGATCTATTTCTCCAGATTCAATGTTAATTTGGTGCATTAGTTCAGCAGGATCTATCTCGCGAATATCATTTTCAAAAACCTGAGTGTGTGCACCTTCTCGTTCAATATTGTAGCGCAGAGTCTCACAGGCATAGCAATCTTTTTCAATACACGCTAGAATATCAAAGCCAGCTTGCTTTATGCCTATATCCATTCCGCCTGCACCACTGAAGAGAGATACGGCTGTATAGCGACTCATGCGACACACTCCAACAATTTGAAACTCGTGAGCTTTATTTTAGCACACATTAGCTAAATAATCCAAACCCAAGCCAGCGCGGCGCACAGCGTGTTCTGTGCGCCGCAGGGTCGTGGTGGGGCTGCTGGAATGGGGGGCTACCGGCGGCGGCCCAGGACGCGCAGCAGCAGCAGGAACAGGTTGACGAAATCGAGGTAGAGCGTCAGCGCGCCGAGGATGGTGGCGCGGCGCAGGGTGTCCTCGTTGGCCAGGCCGATCTGCGCGCCTAGCTTCTTGATCTTCTGGGTGTCGTAGGCGATCAGGCCGATGAAGATCGCGATGCCCGCGTAGGTCAGAAACCAGTACAGCGTCGAGTTGGCCCAGAAGATGTTGACGATCGTACCGAGCAAAAAGCCCAGCAGCGCCATGCGCAGCAGGCTGCCCATGGCCGATAGGTCGCGCTTGGTCATGTAGCCGTAGGCGCTCATGCCCGCGAAGGTGCCCGCTGTCACCAGGAACGTGGTGGCGACCGATGCCTCGGTGTAGACCATGAAGACAACGGAAAGCGTCAGCCCGTTGATCAGCGAGTAGGCCACGAACATCGCCGCCGCGACCGCTGGCGAGATACGCCCGATCATCCAGCCGAGCGCGATCACCAGCACAAGCTCGGCGATCAGCAGGCCGATGAACAGCCCCGTGCCGCGCATCAGCAGGTCTTGAATTGTGCCCGATGAGTAGGCCCACATGGCCGTGATGCCGGTGATGCCTAGCCCGCCAGCCATCCACGCATAGACGCGCTGGAGCAGTAGGTTCTGCCGCGCCTCGTACTGCGAAATTGCCGGTACTGTGTACATTGATAAACCTCCTTAGTGAGTGCCTCCGCATGTGAGCATAGCACACATTTGTTGTCTCTGCCTAGCTGATCTGGCGGTTTGGGCGGCCGCGCTGCCTGCTGCACGTCAGCAGCGGGCGCGGCGATCTGCTGCCGCGCCCGCTGAAGCTCTGCTGGTGCTTTGTGGCTGCGCCTTGATCTACACGGCCACGTCGCGGCACTCGAAGGCGAACACCGCCGCGCCAACCGCCACCGCGATCACCGCCAGCAGCACGCCCAGGTGCAGCCAGGCGAAGCCGTTCTGCAGCGGCTTGTGGTCGAACGTGTAGTAGAACGGCGAGAGCGGCCGCAGTGGCTTGAGCCAGCTGACCTGCTCGCCAAGCTGGTTGAGCAGATAGGTGCCGATTGCCAGCGTCGCCGTGATGCCGCTGCTCATCGCCCGCCGCCCGCTGAGCGCGCCCAGCAGCAGCGCAATCGCGCCAAACACTAGCGCCAGCACGATCACATGCGTCACGATTGCGGCGATGTTCAGCACGGCCAGCTGCATGTCTGTTCCCGCCGCGCCCACGACGGTGGTGGCGAACATCACCAGCCCGAAGGCCAGCATAATGCCGGTCAGCGCTGCGAAGCCCTGGAGCACCACCTGCGAGCGGCGCACCGGGTTGGCCAGCAGCAGATCGAGCGTGCGCGCCTCCTCCTCGCCGGCCACGATGCGTGCGCCGAAGCCGATGGTATAGATCAGCATCATCAGCGGCACGGTGATGATAAACACGCGCGTCTGGAGGTAGCCCGCTGGTGTCAGCAGCTCGGCGGCGTCGTCCGAGGCGAACAGCGCCAGAAACTCCTTCGGCATCTTCTCCAGCACGGCGGTGAGGTCCTCAACGTTTTTGGCCAGCGACGGATAGAGCGCGATCTGGAGGCCCACCAGCGCTACCAGCGCGATCACCCACCACACCATGCCGCGTCGCCGATCATAGATTGACTTGAGCGCTATATTGCGTAGCATTGTTGTCTCCTCCTGGTCGTGTTGCGCGCTGACGTTTAGACGGCCACGTCGCGGCGCTCAAAGGTAACTACGGCGCTGCCGACAAGCACGGCGATGATCGCCGCCAGTACGCCCATATCCAGCCAGTTCACGCCATTGCGCAGCGGGTTGCCGCTGTTGGCGTAGTAGAACGGCGAGAGCTTCTGCAGGGGCTGCAGCGCCTCAACCTGTGGCGCGAGCTGCTGCACAAGATACGTTCCAATCGCTAGCGCCGCCGTTACGCCGATGCTCAGCGCCCGCTTGCCGGTTGCCGCGCCCAGCGCCAGCGCCAGACTGCCAAACACCAGCGCGACCATCACCAGCGTCAGACAGGCCGCCGCCACTTTGTCCGCACCGATGTCCATACCCACGCCTGCCGCTACCAGCAGCACGGCGATCAGCATCACCAGGCCCAGACCCAGCGCCAGCAGCGCCAGCGCGCCAAACGACTGCAGCACCACCCGGCGGCGCGGGATCGGGTTGGCCAGCAGCATATCCAGCGTGCGCGCCTCCTCCTCGCCGGCGATGGACCGCGCGCCCAGGCCGATGGTGTAGATCATGGCGAGCATCGGCAGCATCAGCGTGAAGAGCTGGCTCTGGAGGTAGCCCGCTGGTGTCACAATCGAATCCACGTCGCCAGAGCTGAACAGCGCCATCATCTCCTTGGGCATCTTCTCCATGGCCTTCACAAGCTCCGCGCCGTTGTCGCGAATGGTCGGGTAGAACACGATCTCGACGCCAACCAGCACGATGATGCCGATGGCCCACCAGATCAGCCCACGGCGGCGCTCGAAGATAATTTTGAGGGCCACATTACGCAGCAACATGGTCTGGCTCCTCGTAGTAGGTTAGGAAAATCGCCTCTAGGTCGGTCTCGTGGCTCACGATGTTCTGTACGTCGTAGACGGCGATGGCCTTGATCAGCTGATCGACCGCGCCTTCGACGGTGCAGTGCAGCACGTTGCTGGACACATGCACGTTGTGCACGTTGGGCAGCCGCTCGAATGTGTCCGGCACCACCGCCTGGCCAAAGGTGACCTCCAGCCGCCGCACGGCGCGCTCCTTGAGCGTGCGCACGTTGTCGATGGCCACAAGCTCGCCCTGCCGAATGATGCCCACGCGGTCGCACACATTCTCGACCTCGGCCATCACGTGCGAGGACAAGAAGACTGTGCGCCCGTCGGCTTTGACCTCCTTGAGCAGGTCATAGAACGTCTGCTGCACCAGCGGGTCCAGGCCGCTGGTCGGCTCGTCAAGAATCAGCAGCTCGGGCTTGTGCATAAACGCTTGCACCAGGCCCACCTTCTGCTTGTTGCCCTTGGACAGCGTGCGGATCGGGCGCTTGGTGTCTAGCTCAAACATGCCGATGATCCGCTCCACATACTTCCAGTCGACGCCGCCGCGCAGGTTGGCGAAGTACTCCAGCAGCTCGCGGCCGGTCATGGCCTCGTACAGCACCAGCTCGCCGGGCAGGTAGCTCACGCGCCGGTGGATGTCCACGCTGTGGTCGTGTGCGTCCAGGCCCAGCACGCTGGCCTTGCCGCTGCTGGGGCGAATGAAGTCGAGCAGCAGGCGGATGGTGGTCGTCTTGCCGGCACCGTTGGGGCCGAGGTATCCAAACACCTCGCCCTGCTCCACGCTCAAGCTGAGGTTGGTGATGCCGCGCTGCTTGCCGTAAGTCTTGGTCAAGTTCTGCGTGCGGATTGCTTCGGTCATGGCTGTTTCTCCTGGCGCTCTGCGGTCCACTGCTCGAACATCTCGGGCAGCTTGGCCTCAAAGAACGCATATAGCTCGCGCATATCTTCGAGCCGGCGGCGGATGCGGTCTGGCGCGTCGGCGATAATCTCCAGGCCCTCCTCCGCCAGCTCGCGAAATACAGTGACAACGGTTAGGCGGCTGCGCACGGTCTCGTACCATGCGTCGTCGCGAATGTGAAAGTAGTCGCGGCGCTCGCCAGGCAGGCTGACGCGCTCGATCATGCCTGCGTTGATCAGCAGGCGGGTCATGGCGCTGATTGAGCCTTTGCTGGCGTCGAGCGCCTCGGCGAGCTGCAGGGCTGTTTGTTGCGGCGGATCGCAGATCAGCAGCCAGCCGAGAATACGCCCGGCCATCCGCGGCATGCCCGCCGTTTCAAACAGCAGCCCCACGCGCTCGCTGTAGTGCTGCAGTTGTTCAGTGTGCTTGCTATCCATACTAGACTCCTTGTGCGGTGTGCTTCATCGCTGTCGCTGAGTCTAGCATATCATATTGTTCAGTATGTGCTGAACATACAGTACTACGTGAAGATTTTTTGCCACGTTGCAGCTATATCGGGCTTTACCGATTTTGATGCTGAAGCGGCTAGGCCGCCACCATGCACACGGCTTAGCCCACCGTACCAACGAGCAGGTGCCAGGTGGCGACGCTGACGGGGCTTGGAGCTGCGCTCCGCATACCTGCTCCCATTCGGTGGTCGCCACTGTGAACGCGGCGTCTAGTATGTGATTTAGGTATACCTAAATTATTTTTATGGATAGCATAAATCTAGCATATGGTCTAGCGCACGTCAATACTGTTTGTATGCATGAGCATGGGAATTAAAAAAGATGCGTCTGTGGTACGTCGCTGCGGCTCAGATGGCAGGATCGGCGCTGGTGGTCAGCCAGCCGTTCGCGGGTGGCGGCACCGGCGCTGCGGGTGGTCTGCTGCAGGCCATAGTGCTGGAGCGCGGCTAGCCCACTGCTCAAGCCATCGCACCAGGGCGGTGGGGCAGCGTCAGCCAGCTGCGGGGCACACAGCGAGCGAGCCGCTGGCGGAGCAGGCCCACGCGGCGCGGGCTGCGGCCCCACCACGGACGCGGCATCAACCAGAGTCGTCAAATTTAAAGATGCGTCTGTGCTGCGTCGCCACGGCTCAGACGCCGGGTACCCTTTGGGTGGGCTGGCGCTGGTGCTCAGCCAGCCGTTCGCGGGTGGCGGCACCGGCGCTGCGGGTGGTTTGCTGCAGGCCATAGTGCTGGAGCGCGGCTAGCCCACTGCTCAAGCCATCGCACCAGGGCGGTGGGGCAGCGTCAGCCAGCCGCGGGGCACACAGCGAGCGAGCCGCTGGCGGAGCAGGCCCACGCGGCGCGGGCTGCGGCCCCACCACGGACGATTTTTTCCAAAACAGCGCAGCCGTTGCCTGCGGCCCAGCGTGCTTGAGGCTAAGCCCCGGACGTTGCGCCAGCGCGGCGAGCCGATAGCGCAAGCCGATGCAGCGCTGAGGCCCAGGTAAACGGTGGTACCATGAGCGCTAGTGACCGACGACCAGCATGTGGATACCCAATTGAAACATAGAAAGAGGAACCATGGCCTACCGAGTTGCCGACCTAAGCGATTTTGGCATCACCTCGCACAGCCTGCGCCCAGCGCGCGCCGAGCAGCGGCTGCTGCTGGCCTACGCCCACCCCGACGACGAGAGCTTTGGCAACGCAGGCACCATTGCGCGCTACGTTGACGCTGGCGTGGGCGTGCACTACGTGTGCGCCACGCGCGGCGAGTGCGGCGGCGTGGCCCCCGAGCTGCTCACCGGCTACAGCGGCATTGCCGCGCTGCGCGAGGCCGAGCTGAATGCGGCGGCGCACGCGCTAGGGCTGGCCTCGTACCAGCTGCTCAACTACCGCGACTCCGGCATGCCCGACACGCCGGAGAACGAGCACCCCAGCGCGCTTGTGCAGGCTCCGCTAGAGGAGGTGATCGGCAAAGTTGTGGCGACCATGCGCGTAATCCAGCCGCAGGTGGTGATCACCTTCAACCCCTACGGCGGCTATGGCCACCCCGACCACATCGTGATGCACAAGGCGACCGTGGCCGCCTTCGAGCGCGCCGACGACCCCAGCCAATTTCCCGAGCAGATCGCGGCCGGGCTGGAGCCGTGGCAGCCGCGCAAGCTCTACTACTCCACGTTCAATGGGCGCTTCCTGCGGCTGCTGCTGAAGGTGCTGCCGCTGTTTGGGGTGGACCCGCGCCGCGGCGGCGAGAACAACGACGTAGACTTTGTGCGCGTTGTCGAGGAGATCACGCCGAGCACCACGGTGGTTGAGTGTGGCAAGTACTTGAAGCAGATGGATGCCGCCTGGCGCGCCCATCGCTCGCAGCTTGGCAGCATGCGCATGGTGCTGAAGCTGCCGCGCACGCTGCGGCGACTGTACACGCAGGCCGACCATTTCACCAGAGTGCAGCCGCCGGTCAACGGCGACGTGGTGGAGACGGATCTGTTCGCCAACATAGAGGGCTAACCTAAGCGCGTGGTTCTGTAGTATACTTGGAACTCCAAGCTCTTTTTTCTAGTTTGGCGGAGATCGACTATGACAACAGCTTCGAACACCCGCCTGAAACCACAGCTCCTCCAGGGGCGACGGTTGCTTTTGACCGCCTTTGTTATTCCAACCGAAGAGTACTACGAGCCTGTTGATGGTTGGCTTGATCCGGTTGAAGTAGCGTTGTACACCTGGCATCTGGGCTGCAACCTGGCCTCGGCCAGTGGTGAACGGCGCTACACCGACTCGTATGGTCGCGACGAAGTGCTCTGGAGCTCCAACAGCATCCTGCAGAATGTTATGCTGCGGCCTGAGTGGGGCTACACGCCGCCGCACTCGCTGGACCTCTCGCGCTTAGAGACCCTTGTCGACCGTTTTATCGCCGGGTGCTTGGGCATGTATCGGCCGAACCATCCGGTTGTGACGGTTGGCTGTGCCCTGATCCCGGCCCATGGCGTGCAGCTGATCGACCCGGCCAACGGGCTGCCGATAGGCCCGCTCTCGTCCCAGGCGCGCGTTGTGGCTCAGACACAGCTGCCCACCGAAAAATCCAAGGCCGTCGCCAAGTACCTGCTTGACACGGTGCGCAAGGGTATTCTCACGCCCGGCGAAGGCTAGGCGGGCCTCGCTCTCACAATGACGTGTTGCCGATGTCGCCGCCGCTTGTCGGCTGGCGCATCATGGTTGTTGAGGTCAATTTCTATGAAAACCTATACCACAGACTCGGCGATTGAGATCGCGCCGATCTACCACGCCCAGCCCGATCAGCAGCCCGAGCCGGACCCCGGCCACTATCCCTACACCCGCGGCGTCTACCCAACGATGTATCGCGGCCGCCTGTGGACGATGCGCCAGTACGCTGGCTTCGCCTCGGCCCGTGAGACCAACGAGCGCTTTCGCTACCTGCTGAGCCAAGGCCAGACGGGCCTGTCGGTGGCCTTCGACCTGCCCACGCAGCTGGGCCTGGACTCCGACGACCCCCGCGCCGAGGGCGAGGTCGGCAAGGTCGGCGTAGCCATCGACACGATAGAGGACATGGCGACGCTGCTGGCCGAGATCCCGCTGGACAAAGTGAGCACCTCGATGACGATCAATGCGCCAGCGAGCGTGCTGCTGCTGCTCTATGAGCTGGTTGGCGAGCGTCAGGGCGTGGCGGCGGATCAGCTGACCGGCACCATCCAAAACGATATTTTAAAGGAGTATGCGGCGCGTGGCACCTACATCTTCCCGCCGCGGCCGTCGATGCGCCTGATCACCGACACCTTCGCCTACTGCGCCGAGCGCATCCCGCGCTGGAACACGATCAGCATCAGCGGCTATCATATCCGCGAGGCTGGCTCGACCGCAGCGCAGGAGCTGGCCTTTACGCTGGCCAACGGCGTGGCCTACGTGCAGGCGGCCATCGACGCCGGGCTGGCGGTGGACAGCTTTGCGCCGCGGCTGTCGTTCTTCTTCAACGCGCACAACGACTTCTTTCAAGAGATCGCCAAGTTCCGCGCCGCCCGCCGCATGTGGGCGACGATCATGCGCGAGCGCTTTGGAGCCAAGGACGAGCGCTCGCTGATGCTGCGCTTCCACACCCAGACAGGCGGCTCGACGCTGACCTCGCAGCAGCCGCTGAACAACGTGGTGCGCGTGACGCTGCAGGCGCTGGCCGCCGTGCTTGGCGGCACGCAGTCGCTGCACACCAACGGCTACGACGAGGCGCTGTCGCTGCCCACCGCCGAGGCGGCCACGCTGGCACTGCGCACGCAGCAGATCATCGGCTACGAGAGCGGTGTGACCGCCACGGCGGACCCGCTGGGCGGCTCGTACTTCATCGAGAGCCTGACCGATGAGCTACAGGCCAAGGCGCAGGCGCTGCTGGACCATATCGACGATATTGGCGGCGCAGTGCAGGCCATCGAGGACGGCTTCATGCAGGAGCAGATCATGGACACGGCCTACGAGTACCAGCAGCACGTCGAGTCTGGCGAGCAGGTGGTTGTGGGCGTGAACCAGTTTGTGAGCGAGGAGGCGGTCGAGGTGCCGATCTTCAAGCCCAACGAGGCGGTGACGCAGGAGCAGTCGGCGAGCCTTGCGCGCATTCGCGCCGAGCGCGATCAGGCGGCTGTGGATGCGGCGCTGGCCGATCTGCGGCGGGCGGCCGAGGGCAGCGCCAACGTGCTGTACCCCATGCGTGAGGCGCTGAAGCTGCGCGCCTCGATCGGCGAGGTCTGCGGCGTGCTGCGCCAGGTCTGGGGCGAGTATCGGCCAGAGGTGGTGCTGTAGTGCCAGCGCAACGGCGGCCGGGCATGCTGCTGCTGTCGATCTGTGTGGTCGTGCTCGCGCTGGTGCTGGTTGTCCCCAGCCTGTTTGATCGGATCGACGGGCGGGTTGGCAGCTACGTGATGGTGCTAGTCGCGCTGGTTGCGGCGAGCGTGGCGGCCTGGCGCTGGCAGCGGCGCGGGCGCTAACCACGGTGCAGCGGTTCAAAAAAGCCTGGGTGGAGGTAGCTCCACCCAGGCTTCTGTGTGTGCTGTGCGCGGGCCTAGTAGGGGTTTGCGCGCACGTAGTAGCCCTGGCTGGTGTCGAGCGGGCTGAACAGCACCAGATCGGTGGCGTCAGGCGCGACATCGAACATCAGCGGCACCGTGAAGTTGACGCCAACTGGCGCAGGCTGCTTCAGGTTGATGCTGTACGAGCCGGGATACGTGTTCAAGAACGCCTCCGAGGCATCGGGGTTGGGCCGATAGACGCGCCCCTGGGCATCTTTGAGCACCATGAGGTCGGTGGGGATGGTGCGACCCTCCAGCGTGCCATCGAACATCAGCGGGCCGACGACGACCCAGCGGCCCTGTGGCTGGAAGTTGATCGCATTGCCGTCGGCGACGCCGCTGACGCCGCCGTAGTTGAAGTACCAGTTATCGACGACGACCGGCACGCTGCCGTTGGCGGGCAGCAGGTTCGGCTGCACGCTGCCAAGCTGCGCGTCTGGCGGCGGGTTGAACGGCGGCTGGGTTGGCTGCTCGCCGCCGGGCTGGCCGCCAGGCGTTTCGCCGCCAGGCTGGCCACCGGGCTGCTCGCCGCCGGGCTGCTCGCCGCCGGGTGGCACCGTGGTGGTGTCGGTGAGCGGATTGGTGGGCGAGATCGCCAGGGTGGGCACGACGCCGCCGCCCGGCTGTGTGGCGACCGCGGTGGGCACCCCAGCGACCGGGCCTGTGTCACCGCTATCGCGATTCAAGAACCAGATCGCAAAGACAGCGATGGCGACCACGCCGAGCGCGATGATCAGGAGCGGCAGCATGCCTGAGCTGGTGCGGCGCTTGCCATTTTTGTCCTTGAGGCGCGACTTGCTCTCGCCAGAAACGCCGCCCTTGGTCATGGGCTTGCGCGTGGGCTTCTTGATCTCCTCGGCGGTGACTTCGACCTGTGATGGATCGATGCGCTCGCGGTTCATGTAGGCGCTGATATCCATACTGTCGTCATCGCCGAAATCGGGGATGTTGAAGTCGGCCAGATCGCCGCCCTGGCTGGCCTGCTCGTTGTAGCTGGACGTTAGCGAGCCGAGCGAGTCCAGCGACATCGCGAACTCCTCGTCGGGGGTTAGCTCGCGGGTGCGGGCTGGCTCGGGCTTTGGCTCTGGGCGGGCGGGCGGGGCGGG
>JABXJS010000071.1 GCA_013538855.1 Herpetosiphonaceae bacterium | reverse complement strand
CGCCCGCTGATGCCCTGCGCTGTGCCTGGCCGATCCGCCAGCGTCAGCAGGATGGCCGCCCGCTCTCGGCTGTGCGCCCGTGGCCGTGCCCTGTCCGCGCTGCTGCATCGCCGCCACGCCGCGTCCTTGCCAACCAGCCGCCCGCTGATGCCCTGCGCTGTGCCTGGCCGATCCGCCAGACCTAAAAAGCCAGCGCGCCCGCTGACGAGAGCAGGCGCGCTGATGCAGAATTTAGCTGCGTAGTGGGCTAGGCCGTCGGTGTGGTAGCAAGAGCCGCTACTGCGGCTGGGCGGCGCAGCAGGAGCCAGCCGACAGCGCCAGCGAGCAGCGAGGCCAGCAGAATGCCCAGCTTGGCCGTGGCCAACAGCGGCGACGCGCCAAAGGCCAGGCTGGCCACAAACAGCGCCATCGTAAAGCCGATGCCGCCAAGAAAGCCGACGCCGATAATCTGGCGCCAGACAACATCGCTTGGCAGCGCCGCCAGGCCGCTGCGCACCGCCAGCCACGCGAACAGCGCGATGCCGAGCGGCTTGCCCAGCGCCAGCCCCAGACCAATGCCTAGCGTGAGCGGTGCGGTCAGGCTCGCGCCGATGTCGCCCTCCAAGGCGACGCCAGCATTCGCCAGCGCAAAGATCGGCATAATCACGAAGGCCACCCACGGGTGCAGCCAGTGCTCAAGCCGCTGCAGTGGTGCCTGGGCCTTGAGCGTCGTATCCTCCACCGCCTGCAGTGCCGACATCTGATCCTCGTTGAGCAGGCTCAGCTGCTGCTGCTCGCGGGCTGGGGTCAGCTCGTCTAGCAGCTCCTGCTGGCGCTGCACAAAGCGGCGCAGATCAATGCGCGATTGGGCCGGGATGGTCAGCGCCAGCACCACGCCGGCGATGGTTGCGTGCACGCCGGACTTGAGCACGGCCACCCACAGCACAAGTCCGAGCAGCAGATAGGCGCTGATCGTGTGCACGCCGAGCCGATTGAGGCCAATCAGCAACAGCGTGACCACGCCTGCCAGCGCGAGGCTGCCCCAGGCGATCTGCTCGGTGTAGAACAGCGCAATCACCAGCACCGCCCCAATGTCATCGACAATCGCCAGCGCCGTTAGAAAAACTTTCAAGGCTGTGGGCACACGATCGCCGAGCAGCGCCAGCACCCCCAGGGCAAAGGCGATATCGGTGGCCATGGGAATGCCCCAGCCGCGAATGCTCGGCTGGCCCAGATTGACCAGCGTGAACAGCAGCGCCGGCAGCGCCATGCCGCCAACCGCCGCCGCCACAGGCAGGGCCGCCTGCCGCCAGCCCGCCAGCTCGCCGCCTAAAATCTCGCGCTTGATCTCGAGGCCGACGACAAAGAAAAACACGGCCATGAGTCCATCGTTGATCCAGAGCAGCAGCGGCTTGTCCAGGCCAAACGTGCCGATGCGCAAGCTCAGGCGCGTCTGCCATAGCTCAGCGTAGCTGGCGGCCCAGGGCGAGTTAGCCCAGACCAGGGCTAGCGCGGTGACGATCAGCAGCACAATGCCGCTGGCCGACTGCAGGTGCACAAATTCTTGAAAGCGCCGGACGATACGCTGAAGCGGGGGCTTGCGGGTTAGTCGATTTCCCTCGGTCATGGGCACTCCTTTCGTGGAACACAAGGTATTCGCGCGAATACAAGCACAGCCATAGGCACAAGGCACGGGGCATATGTCTCGCTTAATCGTACCAGGAATTTAAGCAGTGCACATGCTGCTGCCGCCCCAATTTGGCCAGCGCCCCACCAGCGACGAGCAACAGCGGCGCGAGCTAAGTGCAGCACACGCTGGTTAAGCACGGCGGGCAGCCATCCTTAATAAAACAAGGTTGCGCTGCCCAATCTACGCCACTCGGGAGCAGCACAGCGATTCAGGCATAGTCAGCGCCCCGCTGGCGACGAGCAACAGCGGCGCGAGCTAAGTGCAGCACACGCTGGTTAAGCACGGCGGGCAGCCATCCTTAAAAACCAAGGTCTGGATGCCCGCTAAAAGCCCTACGTGTGCAGCCTAGCGCGTTGGCGGCACTGCGGTATTGGTTGGTGTTGGCGTAGGCGTACTGGTTGGCGTCACCACCAGCGTCGGGGTTGCCGTTCCGGCTGGCGTGGGGGTGCCAGCCCGCGGCGTGGTGGAGGGCGTCGCGGTCACCGTCACCGCACTGGTGGGCGTGGCGGTGCTGGTGAGATCGACCGTTGGCGTGGATGCGGGCAGCGGTGTTGGTGTTGCCAGCGGATCGACGAGCTTCGAGGTGATCACCGGCAGGTACACCAAGGGTGTGAGCGGCGCAGTGGGCGTGAGCGTTGGCGTGAGCGTTGGCGTGAGCGTTGGCGTGAGCGTTGGCGTGAGCGTTGGCGTGAGCGTTGGTGTCGCTGTCGGTGTGAGCGTTGGCGTTGGCGTAATCTGGAGCGGGCGACCGAGCAGAATGCTCAGCGTCTGGCTGTAGAAATTTGGCACTGCGAGATCGGGCAGCGTATCGTGGTTGAAGTCGCCAACACCGATGCTGATGGGATCACTCTGCACCGCAAAGCTCAGCGGCGCATCAAACGTTGCATCGCCGTTGCCAAGCAGCACATCGACGGTGGCATTCCAGGCATTGGTGCGCAGCAGATCCAGGTGGCCATCGCCGTTCAGATCGCTGAGGCGCACCACATTCGGGCCATCCGGAGCAGGCAGGCTCGGGCCGGAGGTAAAATCGCCGCTGCCTGTGCCAAGCAGGATCTGCACCGAAGTGCTATTGAGGTTGGCCGTGACGAGGTCTAAAGTACCATTCTCATCGACATCCGCAGCCGTCACAAAGATCGGGGTCGCACCGACCGTATAGTTGGCAGCTGGGCTAAATCCGCCCTGGCCGTTGCCAAGCAGCACGGCGATCGCGCTCTGCTCGGAATTTGACACGGCCAAGTCGGGATGCGCATCGCTGTTGAAATCGGCAGCCACTACTGCATACGGACCGCAGCTGTTTACATTCACGGGTGCGGTTCGAACGTTGGTTGGGGCGGCAAATGTGCCATCGCCAGCGCCTAAATACACACCAACGCTACATGTATCGAGGTTGGTCACCGCCAGATCAAGGTGCTGATCGTGGTTGAAGTCAGCAATAGCGCTCATCATGGGGTAAAAGCCAGCTGTTGCATAGGTCGTGAAGTTGCGGAAGGAGCCATCGCCGTTGCCAAGTACGATGCGGATCGATTGATAGTATTTATTCGCGGTAACGACATCGAGGATGCCATCCTCATCAAAGTCGCCAAGCGCGGCGGCAAACGGGCCGGTTGGCAAGCTGAGCGTGCGGATCGTAAAGGTGCCATCACCACTGCCAAGGTAGGTGAAAAGCGTTTTAGCGTGATAGGCGGGCACCACAAAGTCGGTCTCGCCGTCGCCATTCACATCGCCCTGCGCCATAAAATGCATGCCAGCACCGCCAGGGTAGTTGACCGCTGGCGCGAAGTCGATCAGCGGCGCGGCGGCAGGCGCACTTAGGTGGACCGGGGCCACGGACGCGGCCAGCGCGCTAGCAACCACTCCTCCAAGGCCAAGCCCGCTGATCAGCAGGATGGCCAGCCACATAGATGTTCGGTGGATCACAGTTTCCCTCGCTTCTAGATTAAAAGGATGTTGCTCCCGTGTGGCAGACAGCATTCAATGGCAGGCCAATGCCCGCAGTAAGCCACTGGGAAGTAGGTGAGTTGCACAATCAAAGGAAACACCTTCTCTCAGGGTTGGTGTGCGCATATCTTACCTGATAGGAATCGCCGCTGTCAACCCCATGCCGCCACAACCACTAGCTTAAAGTAGCCTAAAAGAACTATGGGCAGTGTTGGTAAAAAAGTTTATACTTCCTTAAACGAACGAGGTACCCCCTAGGGGGGATTGGAATGGTCTGGCGACCAGAGTAAGCGAGGAGTCCATGGGATTTGCACGGCGTTCACCATTTGCCAGCGGGTATGTGGCCCTACAGGATGATTGTCAGTTGGAGGGGACGATCAGTCATAACCTGATGATTATGGGTCCAGCTACGGTTACCATCAACGGCACGCTGACCGAGAACCTGACGATTATGCCAGGCGCTACGGTTATTCTGCGCGGCTCGGTCGGCAATGTGTCCAACCGTGGCGGCACACTCTACGTCTATGGTGCAATCACCGGCGCGCTGGCGCTGCAGGGCGGCAAGACCACCATCGATGCCGCTGCCAGGATCGAGCGCATCACGCCACATCAGGCGCGCTACCTGCGCTCCGAGCATCCACGTCCTGCCCTGTCACTTCACTGACCGAGCAGGACGTGCTCCAGCACGCAAATCCCGCGCCAGTACTCATCAAGCGCTATCCGCTCCTCCGGTGTGTGATCCAGCGCGGCATCGCCGGGACCGTAGGCCACAATTGGGCAGCCCCAGGCCGGGCCGACCACATTCATATCGGCGGTGCCGGTCTTCAGCACAAGCCGTGGCTGCGCACCGACGCTGCGCAGCACACGGCTAAAGCGGCGCACCAGCGGCGACGTGCGCTCTGTCACAAACGCTGGCGTGGCCCCGCTCACCTGCATCTCTACAGCTCGCAGCAGCTCTAGCTCCTGAATAGCTGCCAGGTACGCTGCTGGCGGCAGCGCCAGCGGCAGGCGCACATTCACCAGCAGCTCACAGCGCTGCACGAGGCCATCGCTGGCGCTGTTGATCGCAACCAAGCTTGGCAGCACATGGTCAAAAGCGCGCTCCAGCCCGTGGTTATACGCCTGCGCGTGTGCGCTCAGCGCCTGCCAGATGGCACAGCCACGCTCGGCGGCGCTAGCCTCGGCGTGCGCGCTATGCGCCGCAGCCAGCTCCACCTGGAGCGCAAGGCGCAGGTTGCCCTTGTAGCCCAGCGTCACGCGCTCGGCCCCACTTGGCTCGCCGATCACGCACCAGTCTGGCGCAGCCCACGTTTGCGCCAGATGCTGCGCGCCCTTCGACGAGGCCACCTCCTCCTCGACACAGCCAGCGATGACCACGCGGCGCTGGAGCCGTCCGCTGGCCGCCGCCCGCGCCGCCGCCGCAATAAATGTGGCCAGCGCACCTTTGGCATCGACGCTGCCGCGCCCCCACAGCGCCCCATCGACAATCCGCACCGGAATATGGCCGGGAACGGTGTCCATGTGGCCCAGCAGCACCACCGTCTCCGGCCCAGTGCCGATGGAGCCGATGGCATTGCCCACAGCGTCGATATGCGCGGCAAAGCCCCACGAGCTCATGGTGCGCACCAAGTACTCAGCGACCATCTGCTCATTGCCGGACACGCTGGGCATGCTGACGAGCGTGCGCAGCAGCTCCAGGGCCTGAGTGTCGTTCATAGCGCCTCCGTCAGCACAGCGCGTAGCGCCGCCGTCACCTGCTGTAGCTCGGCAGCGCTGATCACCAGCGGCGGCAGCAGGCGCAGCACGGTCTTGCCAGCGTTGAGCGCGATCACGCCGTGCTCTTCCTGCAGCGTGCGCAGCAGCGGCGCAACCTTCGTGCGCAGCTCTACGCCGATCATCAGGCCCAGCCCGCGCACCTCACGGATCACCGGCGCATCGAGCTGCTGCAGCTGTGCGAGCAGCCATGCGCCCTTGCGCGCCGCGGCCGCCGCCAGCTGCTCGTCGCAGAGCACCTGGATGCTGGCGCGCGCCGCCGCACAGGCCAGCGGATTGCCGCCAAATGTCGAGCCGTGCCAGCCCACCGCCAGCGCACCAACACGCTCGCTGAGCAGCGCTGCGCCAATCGGCACCCCACCGCCGAGGCCCTTAGCCAAGCAGAGGATATCTGGCTCCACGCCGTAGTGCTCGAAGGCGAACATGCGCCCAGTGCGGCCCATGCCCGTCTGCACCTCATCAAGGATCAGCAGCGCGCCGTGCTCGGAGCAGAGCCGCCGCGCCGTGGCGAGAAACGCTGCGTCGGCCGGGCGCACGCCGCCCTCGCCCTGCACGACCTCAAGCAGCACCGCCGCCGTCTGGGGGCCAACCGTCGCCACCAGCGCCGCGCTGTTGTTGAAGGGCACATGGGCGAACTCTGGCACCAGCGGCGCAAATGGCGCACGATAGTGCTGCTCCCAGGTGGCACTTAGCGCGCCAAGCGTGCGGCCGTGGAAGCCGCGCATTGCCGCGACGACCGCCGACCGTCCGGTGGTCGCCCGCGCAAACTTGAGCGCCGCCTCCACGGCCTCGGTGCCGCTGTTGGCCAGAAACACGCGCGTGAAGCTTGCTGGCAGCAGCGCCAGCAGCTCGGCCTGCAGCGCCGCACGCTGGTCGTTATGGAACATCTCGGGACACACCAGCAGCGCAGCGGCCTGCGCCTGCAGCGCCGCGACCACCGCCGGGTGACAGTGGCCAACGTTGGCCACACCGATGCCGGCGGCACAGTCGATGTAGGCGCGGCCCTGCTCATCGTAGAGCTGTGCGCCAGCGCCACGGATAAATGTCACCGGGCGCTTGGCGTAGACGCCCGAGCTGTGGCGCGCCTCTAGCTCGGCAAGCTGTTCGAGCGTGGTCATGCGATCACCGTCCCTTCTCCGCGCAGTGCGCGGCTGAGCGGCTGCTGGCGACGGCCATCGGCCAGCACCACCTGCGGCACTCCGCCCTGGATGGCCTCGGCGGCACCAAGCAGCTTCTTCTTCATGCGACCGTGCGCTAGCGGCTGGAACTGCTCCAGCTCAGCGGCAGGAATATGCGTGATCAGAGCTGTTGGATCGTACACGTCGCGCAGCAGGCCCGGCACGTTGGTGAGCAGCACCAGCGCTGCGGCTCCCAGCGCGCCAGCCAGCAGCGCCGCGCCACGATCGGCGTCGATGTTCAGCGCCTCGCCGTGAGCGCTGACGGCCAGCGGAGCGATCACAGGCAGATAGCCAGCATCAAGCAGGGTGGTCAGCAGCGGCGTGTTGACGGTATGCGCAGTGCCGGTCCAGTCGTCGCGCAAGATGCGCTGGCGGCCGTCCTCAACAATGCGAATCGTGTCCTTGCGCCGTCCGCGCAGCAGGCCGCCATCAAGGCCCGAGAGGCCGAGGGCGGGCAGACCGAGGCCAGCAAGCTGCTCCACGAGCTGGCGATTCAGCAGCGCCGTCGCCATCATAAAAATCTCCAGCGTCTGGCGGTCGGTGTAGCGGCTGACGTGGCCGGATGGCGCGCTGACAAAGCGCGGCGGGTGGTCGAGGCGCATGCCAAGCTGGTTGGCACCATCCGACCCGCCATGGACGAGCACGATGCGCTCGCCGGCAGCGTGTAGCTCAGCGATGTTGGCGCACAGCGGCGTGTAGTCGATCCCCGCCGCACCGCCGATCTTAACAACAAGCATCTGCGTCTCCTTATACCAAATCATCTTCGAGCGCGGGCATGGTCGCGCCGAGCGCAGGCTAGGCTGGGTGCAGACCAAAAAACTCTAGCGCCGTCGTCTCGGGCCAATCGTGCATCAGGTTGAGACACTGCACCGCGCTGCCGGCTGCGCCCTTCATCAGGTTGTCGATGGCGCAGAGCGCGACCACGCGGCCACGCGCAGCATCAAAGGCCCAGCCGATATCGGCGTAGTTGCTGCCCGCCAGGATTTTTGGCTCAGGATGGCGATACATCCCACTGCGCTCGTGGACGATGCGCATAAACGGCTGATCGCTGGCCGCAGCCCGGTAGGCGCGCCATAGCTCGCGCTCGCTGAGGCCCGGCCGCACCCAGGCATGGCATGTCGCCATAGCCCCGCGCACCAGCTCGACCGCCGTGATCGACAGGTCCACCTCTAGCCCGGTGATCTGCGTGATCTCGGCGGTATGGCGGTGGCCAACCGGCGCAAACGAGCGCACAACCCCAGCCCGCTCTGGGTGATGGCTGGCATCCGAGCCGCCTGCGCCGCCCTCGGAGGAGCCAACCTTGACCTCGGCCACAATTGGTCGCGCCGTATCAAGCAGCTCGGCCTGCACCAGCGGCAGCAGCGCCAGATTGACCGCCGTGGCATTGCAGCCAACACCGCTCACATAGCGCGCTGTGCGCAGGCGTGTGCGCTCGACCTCGGGCAGCCCATAGACGAAGCGGTCGAGCCATGCGGGGGCTGGGTGCGGCTGACCGTACCAGCGCGCATAGGCGTCGGCATCACGTAGGCGAAAGTCGGCCGAGCAGTCGATGATGCGCTCGGCCAGGCCCGCCCAGCGCTCGATCTGCGCAGCGGCGCGGCCATGCGGCAGGGCCAAAATCAGCACATCACACGGCTCTAGAGCGCTCAGCGCTGTGTAGCGCAGCTCCGTGCGCCCGCGCAGATTCGGGTGGGTGCTGTGCACGAACTGACCGGCGCTGCGCTCGCTTGTGACCTGCTGAATGCGCACGTGCGGATGCGCCAGGAGCAGGCGCAGCAGCTCGCCACCGACATAGCCAGAGCCACCAGCAATCGAAACAGCAATCATGCGGCCCTCCTGGCGCGGGTCAGCGCATAGTCGGCGATGCGGCCGGGAATGTCTACGCCGGTGGTGGCGATGCTGTTACGAAACTCCATCGAGTGGTTGATCTCGTTGATCAGCCAGCGCCCGTCGGCGGTCTCAAACAGATCGATGGCGACGATCTCACCGCCAACAGCCTGCGCCGCACCGAGACACAGGTCGGCGAGCTGCGGCGTGACCGGGCAGTTGCTGGCCTGGGCACCGCGCGCGGTGTTGGTGATCCAGTGGGCGCTGGTGCGATAGATCGCCGCGATGCACTCGTCGCCAACGACAAAGGCGCGGATGTCGCGGCCAGCGGGCTTGGCGATGTACTCTTGAATGTAGAAGATGCTGTGCTGGTAGCCGCCGAGCTGCGCACGATGCTCCAGCACGGCCTCGGCGGCGTCACGGTCGTTGACGCGGGCGACCATGCGGCCCCACGAGCCGACGACAGGCTTGAGCACCGCCGGGTAGCCTAGCTCCTCGATGGCCGTCAGCGCCGCTGCTGGCGTAAAGGCCAGCCGACAGCGCGGCGTGGGCAGACCAGCCTGCAGCAGCGCCTGGGTGGTTAAGAATTTGTCGCCACAGGTCGCCACCGCCGCATACGAGTTGATTGTGTCGATCCCGGCAGCGTTGAGCACCTGCAGGCTGTACAGCGAGCGCCCAAAGGCCAGCGAGCGCTCCAGCACCAGCTGCGGCCAGCGCTCACGCGCCGCAGCGCGGTCGGCCTGCATGGCGTTCAGATCAAAGCACAGGGTGTCATCGTCGATGCGCTCGACATCGACCCCGCGCTCAGCAAAGGCAGCCAGCAAGAGCTTTTCTTCAACGCGAATCCGCGCGCACAGCATCCCAATCCGCATAGCATCCTCCTTGCAGCTGAGGGCGAAGCTACTCGCCCCAGTCCTCTTCAATCTCGGGGGCCAGGGCCAGCTCTAGCGGGCGCAGCGTCAGCACCTCAAGGTCGGCACCGCAGTCGGCGCAGGGCACGATCTCGCCCTCCAGCAGATCGGTCGGTAGGTCGAGCGCGCCGGCACATTCCGGGCAGAGAGCAGTCAAAAGCGTTGTCATTGCAGGTCTCCTTATCTATCATTTAAAAGATGGATGATCGCGGTGGTTACGTCGGCGGTGCTGGCCGAGCCAGCGAGGTCGGGCGTGTGCGGGCCGTGGCGCAGCACGTGGTTGATCGCCTGGCGCAGCCGCTCAGCCGCCGCAAGGTAGTACAGGTGCTCCAGCATGAGCGCAGCGGCGCTGAGCGTGGCCAGCGGGTTGGCGCGCTGCCGCCCGGCGATGTCGGGGGCGCTGCCGTGCACTGGCTCAAAAATCGCCGTGCGCGGGCCATAGTTGGCCGACGCCGCCAGGCCCAGGCCGCCGCCCCAGACGCTGGCGACATCCGACAAGATATCGCCGAACATATTGGTGGTCACGATGATGTCGAACTGCTCAGGTGTGCGGGCCAGCTGATAGGCGGCGTTATCGACCAGCAGCTCGTTCCACTGAATGTCCGGCGCGTCGGCCAGCACCGCCAGCGCCGTCTCGCGGAAGAGACCGCAGGTCTCGCGCAGCACATTGGCCTTGTGCACCACGGTGATATGGTGGCGCTGGTGGGCGCGGGCGTAGTTGACGGCCCAGCCGACGATGCGCTGGCTGGCGGCGCGAGTGATCACCCGTGTTGTGGTGGCGCGGTCGGTGTCGCGCTGCTCCAGGCCGCTGTACAGGCCCTCGGTGTTCTCGCGGATGACCACGAGATCGACGTTGGGCCGCGCCTGTGGCAGCGCGGGAGTGCGCACCGGCCGCATGCAGGCGAACAGATCGAGGGCGCGGCGCAGCTCGACAATCGGGCTACGGTAGCCCTCAACGCGCTGCGATGGCGAGCCGACCGCGCCGAACAAGGTTGCGTCAGCCGCCTGCACCGCTGCCAGCGTCGCCGCAGGCAGCGCGCTGCCACAGCGCTCGAAGGTGGCCCAGCCCGCCTCGGCCGCGATAAACTCCAGCGGCAGCGCCAGCGCTGTGAGCACCTGGCGGGCGGATGCCAGCACCTCTGGCCCGATGCCATCGCCGGGAATAAGGCAGATCGTGCTCATTGCGCCGCTCCTGGAAAGCGCCCGTAGCGCCGATAGTAGGGCACGATGCCGCCCTCGGCCCACACCGCGCGCATAAAGGCAGGCGGCGCAGGCAGATTAAGCAGCGTGCCATCCGCCAGCGTCAGCGTGCCAGTCGCCAGGTCGAAATCAACCTGATCGCCATCGCGCAGCTGCGCACGCAGATCGGCCGTGAAGCAGGGAATACCAAGATTGAGCGCATTGCGATAGAAGATGCGCGCAAACAGCGGGGCGATAATCGCCCCAACGCCGACAAGCTTCAGCGCCAGCGGGGCGTACTCGCGGCTGGAGCCGCAGCCAAAATTCGGGCCAGCCACGATCAGATCACCAGGCTGCACGCTGGGCGCGAAGTCGGGCCGCGCCTCGACAAACGGGTAGCGCCGCAGATCATCGCCAGCGCTGAGCATGTACGGCGCATAGCGGCCAGGCACAATCTGATCGGTGTTCACATCGGCACCAAACATCCAAATGCGAGCCATGGGAAGCCTCCTTCTACAAGCTAGGCCAGCGCCGCAGCAGCGGCGGGCGTGCGCACATCGGCCAGCGGCCAGTCGGCCACCACCTCGCGCGGATGCGTCAGATAGCCAGTTAGCGCGCTGGCGGCGGCCACCTCAGGCGAGGCCAGGTAGATGTGTGCGCCAGGGCTGCCCATACGGCCGCGGAAGTTGCGGTTGCCGGTGAAGACACAGACCTCATCGGGGGCCAGCACGCCCATGTGGCGGCCAATGCACGCGCCGCAGCCCGGCGTGCCCAGCGTCGCGCCAGCGGCGAGCAGCGTCGCCAGCGTCCCGTCCGCCGCCGCCTGCTCCAGGGCCATGCTCGACGCAGGCACCACGATCATGCGCACGCCGGGGGCCAGCCGCCGCCCGCGTAGTATCTGCGCCGCCGCCGCCATATCGGCGTAGCGCCCGTTGGTGCAGGTGCCCAGGTAGACCACATCGACGGCCACGCGGCCCACGTCCGTCAGATCAACCACGTTGTCCACGGTGTGCGGCACGCTGATCTGCGGCGCGAGGGTCGCTAGGTCGCACTCCAGCGTGCGGGCGTAGCTGGCCTGCGGATCAACCCTGAGCCAGCTTGGAACATCAGCGCTGGTTAATCCAGCCGGGGCCACAATGCCCGCCTTGCCGCCAACTTCAATCGAGAGCGTCGCCAGCGTCATGCGGTCGCCCCAGGCCAGAAAGTCCAGGCCGTGCCACTCGACGCTGGCGTAGGTGGCTCCGTCGGCGCGCAGCTGCCGGGCGACCCATAGGCCCAGGTCCTTCGCGCTGACGCCAGGCTGAAAGCGGCCGTGCGCGTGAATGCGCACCGTCTCCGGCACGCGCAGCCAGGTTTGCCCAGTGGCCAGCGCCAGGGCGATGTCGGTGGTGCCCATGCCGGTGCCAAAGGCGGCCACCGCGCCGTAGCCTGTGCTGTGCGAGTCGCTGCCGACCACCAGCATGCCCGGCCGCGCCAAGCCCTCCTCGATCAGCACCTGGTGTGAGATGCCGCGCCCGACATCGAAGAGGTTGGGGATGCTCTGGGCGCGCACCCAGCGGCGCACCTGCTGCTGCTGCTCGGCCTGGCGCACCGTGGCCGCCGGGGCCACGTGGTCGATGACCACCGCCACCTGCGCGGGATTCCACACGCGCTCAGCGCCCAGCTGGTTGTGCAGCACATCGATGATGCTTGGCGCGAGGCTGTCGTGCAGCATCACGAGATCGACATCGACCACCACGTTCTCGCCGGCCACGACTGGACGGCCAGCGGCGCGGCTCAAAATTTGTTCAGCAAATGTTGGCATTGTTGCTCTCCTAAGCGGCCTGGGGCGCGGCGGCCCGCAGCAGCGCATCAACTTCATCCAGCGACAGCGGGCGCAGATCGGCGGCCTGCTTGAGCCGCGCCGTCACCGCCCCTAGCTCCGCCTCCGACAGGTGCAGGTCCAGCTCAGCCGCCCGCGCCGCCAGCGCACGTCGCCCAGTCAGGCGATGCCCGATGAGCACAGAGCGATCGCGGCCAAAGACGCTGGGATTAAGCACCTCGTAGGTTGCAGGCTCGGCGAGCACCGCCTTGGCGTGTAGGCCCGCCTTGTGCGTGAAGGCGGTGGCGCTAGTAATGCAGGCGTTGAAGGGCACCTCGATGCCCAAGCGCTCAGCCAGCATCTGATCGAGCGCGGCGAGCTGGTCGATGGCGTAGCGCGCCACCAGCGCCGGATCACTGAGGTAGAGCCGGGCGATCAGGCCGCTGAGCGGCGTAATGCCCACGCGCTCGCCGATGCCGAGGATGGTGGTGTCGATGTAGGTTGCGCCCGCCTCCAGCGCCGCGTAGGCATTGGCCACCGCACAGCCGCCGTCGTTGTGGCCGTGGAACTCGATGGCGCAGCGCACGGCCCCGCGCACCGCGCCAACGATGTGCTCCACCGCACGCGGCGTGGCGATGCCAACGGTATCGGCGATGCCGACGCGCTGAACGCCAAGCGCATCGACCGCCTGATAGATGCGCAGCAGATCGGGCAGCGGCGTGCGGAAGGCGTCCTCGCAAGAGAAGCGCACCTCGACGTGCTGCGTGCGCAGAAAGTCGATCACGCTGGCAGCCTGCTCGATGATCTGGGCCACAGAGCGGCCGTGGCTGTGGGTGCGCAGCAGGTCCGAGGTGCCAAAGAGCAGATTGACGCCTGCGACGCCGCAGTCAACAGCGCGGCGCACATCATCGAGGACACAGCGAGTGTGGGTTAAGATACGAGCGTGGTGCAGCGGCAGCGCGGCGATGGCGCGGAGGTCGGCCTCGGTCTGAGGCGAGGCGCAGGGCGAGGTAACTTCGATATAGTCGACGCCGAAGGCATCGAGCGCTTCGGCGATAGCCAGGCGGTCAGCCGTCGAGAATGCAGCGTAGGCGAACTGCTCGCCCTCGCGCAGCGTCGAGTCAACGATTGCTACAGCATTGATCTGCATAGCCCAGATTCCTCCCAGTACAGCCAACAAAAAGCTCAGGTCGAACAGCCGCCGGATGCAGGGTGAGGTTGTGGTTGTGTTTCAACGCTGTTGGTTTCATGGTGGTGATCCTTTCCTACGATTTCAGAGCAACAAAAAACCCGCCGATGCTCGGCGGGCTGGAATTTGCGCAGTGGAGTTTTCGCTAGCACACACACAAATAGCCAGACCCGCGGTCTGGTTTTTTGCTGGTGCGTTTTTTCAGCTGTACGGTCAAGCTGACCATCGCAGAAACTCCTTACGGTGAATTGCGCAGGAGCATAGCAGCTCTGCGCCCGTTTGTCAAATCTGCTTTAACGGATCAGCTGCCACGGCGGCTAGAGCGGGGGTAGCGCTGGCGCTCGCCGCCGCACAGTGTGCTTCACGCACTATAAAGTGGACGAATCTGCTAGGAAATTGGTGCTAAATAGCCCAGCTTAGCCCACACATTAACCCTAACAAAAAACATCCATCAAATCCGATCACCATGGTATGCGCAGCGCACAAAAAACCCGCCGTTGACGGCAGGTTTTGCGAAGCAGCGGAGACAGCAGTGGCACAGGCTCAGAGCGTGCCACCGCCGAGCCAGCCGCCGACGATCTGCAGCAGCAGGTAGCCGTTCAGGACCACGATCAGCCCAGTCACGGCCCAGGCCAGCCAGCGCAGCCAGCGGGCATTGGCAAACTGGCCCATCTTGCGGCGATCATTGGTGAACAGCACCAGCGGCACCACAGCGAAGCTCAGCTGCAGCGAGAGGATCACCTGGCTCAGGATCAGCAGCTCGCCTGCGCCGCGTGCGCCAAAGAGCGCGGCCACAATGGCAGCGGGCACAATCGCCAGCGCGCGTGTGATCAGCCGCCGCAGCCACGACGGCAGCCGAATCTGCAGAAAGCCCTCCATCACGATCTGCCCGGCCAGCGTGCCGGTCAGCGTAGAGTTTTGCCCCGAGGCCAGCAGCGCAACGGCGAACAGCGTGCTGGCGATCGGCACGCCGAGCACTGGGCTAAGCAGCTTGTAGGCATCGCCAATGTCAGCCACGTCGGCGTTGGCCGTGCCATGGAACGCGGCCGCCGAGAGGATGAGGATGGCCGCGTTGATGAAAAAGGCGAAGAACAGCGAGATGGTTGAGTCGATGGTCGCGTAGCGGATAGCCATGCGCTTGCCGCCCTCGTTGCGCTGGTAGTTGCGCGTCTGCACAATGCTCGAGTGCAGGTAGAGGTTATGCGGCATCACCGTTGCGCCAAGAATGCCGATGGCGATGTACAGCGCGCTAGGGTTGGTGACAATCTCGGGGCGCGGCACTAGGCCGCCCAGCACCGACTGCCAGGCTGGATGCGAGACGAGCAGCTCGTAGCCAAAGCACAGCGCGATCACCGCGATAAGGCCCCCAACAAGACTTTCAAGGTAGCGAAACCCTTTGTGCTGCAGCAGTAGCACCACCAGCACGTCAACGGATGTGAGCAGCACGCCGACCACAAGCGGCAGCCCAAACAGCAGGTTCAGCGCAATCGCCGACCCGATCACCTCGGCCAAGTCGGTGGCGGCGATGGCCAGCTCGCTGAGCAGCCACAGGCCGATGTTCACCTTTGACGGATAGTGATCATGGCAGGCTTGGGCCAGATCGCGGCCAGTGGCGATGCCCAGCTTTAGGGACAGATGCTGCAGCACCATCGCCATCAGGTTCGAGAGCAGCACCACAAACACCAGCAGATAGCCAAACTGCGCGCCGCCCGCCAGGTCCGTGGCCCAGTTGCCAGGGTCCATATAGCCCACGGCCACCATTAGGCCCGGCCCAACAAACGCCAGCAGCGTGCGCCAGAATGAGGCATTGGCCGGAATGTGGATCGAGGCAAAGGCCTCCGGCAGCGACGGTGCGTGGCGGCTCTTGCGCCAACCATGCTCAATATCGGTGCGCGATTCGTTGAGCGGTGCGTCCATACGTTCCTCTCGTGAAGCTGTCAAGGATTTTAGGCATCCCTAAATAATATCTGTAAGTATCTTAAATGTAGCATATGCCATATCGTGCGTCAACACACGTTTTATTAACGAGCAAGCAGATTTGATTCCAAGAGCGGCTGTGGAGGCGCAGCGAGCGGGATGCGACTGAGCTAGCGGCGGCAAAACTGTAGTATAATCGGCGCAGCGCATCCTCAAATCTGCCCCAACACTGTGAGGATGCCAACTCCTCATTTAAAGCACGACCCACCCGCCACAACGTACAGCGTACTTTGCAGAGGCAAGGAGGCCCGAATGCACGGTTTGATGATGGATTACCCGCTCACGGTTGATCGAATTCTCGAACACGCATATCGCATGTACCCAACCCGCCGCATCTCCACAAAAATGCCCGACGGGCATATGCACCGCTACACCTATGCCAATCTCTACAGCCGTGTCAAGCGCCTAGCCAACGCCCTGGGCCAGCTCGGCGTTGCGCAAGGCGATCGCGTTGGCACCTTCGCCTGGAACAACTATCAGCACATGGAGCTGTACTTTGCCATTCCATGTAGCGGGGCTGTCTGTCACACGCTGAACATCCGCCTGTTTCCCGAGCAGCTAGCCTACATTATCAACCACGCCGAGGACAAGGTGATCTTCGCCGATGGCACGCTCGTGCCCATGCTCGAGCGCATCGCCGATGAGATTCCCGCAGTCGAGACATTTGTGATCTTCAACGCCCAGCCAGGCCAGGAGATCAAGCTGCCCAACGTGGTCGCCTACGAGGACCTGATCGCTGCTGCCGACGAGGACTATACGTGGCCGGTCAAGGATGAGCTGACGGCGATGGGCTTGTGCTACACATCTGGCACCACTGGCAATCCCAAAGGCGTGCTCTACAGCCACCGCTCGCTCTTCCTGCACACGATGGGCGAAAATCAGGCCACGGCGCTTGGTCTCACGCCCAGCGATATCGTGCTGCCGGTGGTGCCGCAGTTTCACGCCATGGCCTGGGGCCTGCCCTACGCCGCTGCCATGGCCGGAGCCGAGCTGGTCATGCCTGGCCCGCACCTCAACGGCCCAGCGCTGGCCGAGCTGATCGAAAGCGAGAAGGTCACAATTCCCGCTGGTGTGCCAACAATCTGGACCGCGCTCTACCAAGAGCTACGCACCAACCCGCGCAACCTAAGCCATGTGCGCAGCCTTGTCGTCGGCGGCTCCGCGATGCCGCGCGGGCTGATCGCAGCCTACGAGCGCGAGCTAGGCATCAGCGTGCTGCACGCATGGGGCATGACCGAGCTATCGCCGCTGGGCACAGTCGCACTGCTGCAGACGCAGCACAGCACCCTCAGCGAGGACGATCGGCTGGACATCAAGGCCACACAGGGGTATCCCATCGCCGGCGTCGAGCTGCGCATCGTCAACGATATGGGCGAGGAGCTGCCCTGGGATGGCACAACGATGGGCGAGGTGCAGGTGCGCGGCGCGTGGGTGACCAACGGCTACTACAAAGTCGAGCGCACCCCCGACCAGTTCACCGCCGATGGCTGGTTCCGCACCGGCGATGTGGCCACCGTCAGCAGCGACGGCTATCTCCAGCTCACCGACCGCACGAAAGATCTGGTCAAGAGCGGCGGCGAGTGGATCTCATCGGTGGCGCTGGAAAATGCGCTCATGGCGCATCCCGATGTCCACGAGGCGGCCGTCATCGCCGTGCCCGATGAGCGCTGGAGCGAGCGCCCGCTGGCCTGCGTCGTGCTCGTGCCCGATGCCGACACGATCACCGAGGCCGATCTCCTCGAGTACTTGGCGCCGGAGTTCGAGCGCTTCTGGCTGCCCGACCACATTGTTTTTCTTAGCGAGATACCCAAAACCAGCGTGGGCAAGTTCGATAAAAAAGTGCTGCGGGCGCGCCACGCCGCCGGCGAGCTAGCCTAGCGCAGAATCACACGCCCGCAGTGCCTTCGTTGCACTGCGGGCGCTCTATGCAACTCTTAGGCCGCAGCAGCAGCCGCGGGCACCGGCGGGTCAACGTCGTCGTAGATGCGGGCGGCCACCAGCAACCCCTGCGCGTTGCGCTGATAGATGGCCACGCCAGCCTGGGGCTTGAGGCGCGCCCGCCCCCAGCGCACGACGTTGTACTCCACCGCACAGGCCACGCCATCATCGGTGACGCTACAGTGCTCAAGCGGAATGCCGCCGCCGTTAGCAAACAGCTGGCTGTAGAACTGGCGCAGCGCCAGCGGATCGCTGTATGTAAAAGCCCCGCCGCTTGGCTCACGCGCCACACCCGTCGGCGCAAACGTCGCGAGGATGGCGCTCACATCACCCTGGGCCAGCGCCCGCTGATAGCGCACCACCGCATCGGGCAGCGCGAGATCTGCCTGTGGAGCCAGCAGCGGCGCACGCACCTGATGCTGGCCCAGCAGCGGCCACAGGCTATGGTAGATGCGCACAGACGTAATCCGCGCGCCAGCATGCTCGGCCACAACAGCCACCGGCAGCTCCACGTGCTCAAGCCGCCGCTGCTGAAGCCGCAGCGTCACCTCGCACACAGAGCGCTCTGCGGTCTCCAGATCATACACCAGCGTCCATTTTGCCCCACGCTGCTGCCAGTCGTGCGCCGTGAGGTAGGTGTAGGTTGCAGCCGCGTCGATGCCAAACAAAACTCCCGCTTGGGGATCGGCAATTTGAATATCGGGATCGCTCAATGTGCGCAGTGATTGAACTGCGCCAGCAGCCAAGTGCTGCCACCACTGTAGTGCCAGAGAAGTCATAGACAAACCTCGTTCGTTTCAGGAAGGAAAAGACAGTGACGACGCTTATTCACGAACGTGTGGCGCAGGCGCGCGCCGGTACAAATCCAACGGTTATCTGCCAGGTGCCATCAGGATGGGCTGTGCTCGGCGACTCCCAGTTTCTGCGCGGCTACACGCTGCTGCTGCCTGATCCGGTCGTCGGCGACCTGAATGCGCTGACTGGTCGAGCGCGGGCGCAGTTTCTGCTCGACATGGCCGTGATCGGCGATGCGCTCCTCGAGCACACCAGTGCCTGGCGCATCAACTACGAGATCCTTGGCAACAGCGATCATGCCCTGCACGCGCATATCTTCCCACGCTATCTTGATGAGCCGGAGGAGCGCCGCCGCCGCCCAGTCTGGTTCTATGACCGCAGCACCGCCTTGGTATTTGAGCGTGAGCGCGATCTGCCGCTGATGCAGGCGCTGGCCGCAAGCATTAGCGCCCGTGTCCAGGTGATAGCGTAGCCAAGTGACCTAGCATCCATTGTAGCCTGCGGCGACTTTACAGCGTAGACCTACAAGTCACCCTCTGCACCACGACTTTTCGTCAGCGCGCAGCAGGAACATCAAAAGACAATCAGCGCTTAATACCTTGTAAACCAAGCTTGCATACGCTGAGGCCACACACTTGTCATACAAGGAGGCCCACCGATGCGTATCGCGATTGTCACCGAGACGTTTGAGCCGCAGATCAACGGTGTCGTTACGATTTTGCAGCAGCTGCTCGCCTATGCCCATCAGCGCAGCCATGAGCTGCTCATCGTCGGCCCGCACAGCAGTACGCCGCAGCATCCACACGCCAGCGTGGCGCAGCTGCGCGGGCTACGCTTCCCACTCTACGATGGCCTCAGCATCACCCCGCCACAGTCGGCGCTGTTCAAGCATCTCCAGGCATTCCAGCCCGATGTGATCCATACCTTTGGTACGCTGCTGCTTGGCCATGCCAGCGCCCGCGCTGGTCAGCGCCTTGGCGTGCCCGTGATCAGCTCCTACCACTCACACTTCGCCGCCTACACCAGCCACTACCGCCTCGGCGCACTCCAGGCGCTGACTTGGTGGTGGCTTCGGCGCGCCCACAACGCCACCCAGCTCACCCTCTGCCCCTCCACCACAACGCGCCGCGAGCTAACCGCGCAGCACTTCCGCAACGTTGAGGTGTGGCCAGGCGGCGTCGACATCGAGCGCTTCAGCCCAGCCCACCGTGATCTGGCTTGGCGGCGCGCCCATGGCATCGCCGATGACACACCGCTGGTGCTGACCGTCAGCCGCCTGGCGGCAGAGAAAAACCTGCATCTGCTGGCCCAGGCGCTGAAGCAGGTCCATAGCCCCTACCAGGCGGTGATCGTTGGCGATGGCCCAGCGCGCACGCAGCTGGCCGCACAGTTCGACCCCCAGACGATCTTTACCGGCTATCTGCGCGGCCACGATCTCGCCCGTGCCTACGCCAGCGCTGATCTCTTTGTGTTTCCCTCGGCATCAGAGACATTTGGACAGGTGACGCTGGAGGCGCTGGCCGCAGGGGTGCCAGCGATCGCGACGGCCACTGGCGGCGCGCTGGACCTCATCCAGCATGGTCAGAATGGCCTGCTGGTCGCCCCCAACGATGCCAGCGCGCTGGCGACGGCGCTGCAGCAGCTGCTCAGCAGCTCGCCAGCTGAGCGACGAGCCATGGCTCAGGCGGCGCACCGCACAGCCCAAAGCTTCAGCTGGAGCAATGTGATGAGCCAGCTGTTTAATACCTATGCGCAGGTGATCAGCGCCGCACAGCCGCAGCTCGCGGCACTGGCGCTTTAGCCACGCCTGCTCCAGACGCAATCAGCAGCGCCGCCGTGAACTCCGGCGGCGCTGCTACGTTAGGATCAGGGTGATCTGCTGGCGGCAACGCCGCAGCGCTACTCCTCTGGCGAAAGCTCGGTGAGCGTCTGCTGGTAGCGGTGGTAGGCGCGGCGCAGAGCCGTGCGCGACACGCCTAGCTCGCGTGCGCGCTCGGCGAGGCTCTGATGGCCGGTCAAAATCGGCTCCAGCCAGTCCTCATTGTAGTCGTCGGTCTCGCGCGACTGCTGCGAGTGCTCGCGGCGCGACTCCAGCTCGGCACCAAGGGCGACGGCGTGCGCGTAGGCCATGCCGGCCTCGTACTGCAGCGCCAGCGCCTTGGCCTTCTCCAGCTCGGTGCGCGCCAAGGTCAGATCGGCGCTGGCCAGCGCGATGCGCGTCAGCGTGAGATAGCCATCGATCAGCGTCAGGCCAATGCCTTGGCGTTTGAGAATGGCAACCGCCTCGTAGGCGGTGGTTGCGGCCTCGATTGGGCGGCCCTGGGCACTCTGTAGCTCGGCCTGGGCCAGTAGGCTCAGCGCCAGCGAGTCGCTGTGGCCGCTGTTGCGTCCGGCGGCCAGGCCGAGCTCGGCGTACTCGGCGGCCTTGGCGAGATCGCGCTGGGGACCATAGAGCGCGAGCATAACCAGCTCGTGGTACACATCGACCTTGGAGCGCATGTAGGGCTTATCACCAATCAACTCCAGCGTCTCGTGCAGCAGCTGCTGGGCTGTGGCCCAATCGCGCTGGGCGCGGGCGACAATCGCGCGCATCGTGAGCACATCGCAGTGCAGCTCGATATTGTTGATCTCCTCAAGCCGGGCGATGGCCTTGTGATAGTATTCGATCGCCGTCGTCAGCTCACCGAGCGCCATCGAAACCCAGGTCAAATAAGCGTACTGAATACCCTCATAGTCGCGATTGCCCAGCTCCGTGCTGACCTTAAGCGCCTCCTGAACCAGCGTCTGCGCGGTGCGTAGCTCGCCGCTGCGCACCAGCGTGTTGGCAAGGTTGGTGCGCATCAGGGCGCTGTAGAGCAGATCACCGGCCTGCTCGGCGTGCTCAATCGAGCGATCAAAAAACGAGTTGGCCAGCGTGCGATCGCCGTCGTCGAAGGCGATGCTACCAGCCAGAAACAGACCACGCGCCTGCACCACGCTGGGATGCGCCAGGTCAAAGTAGGGCATCGCCTCTTCGATCAGCGCTTTGGCCGTGCTGACCTGCCCGTACACAAAGAGGATCACCGCATCGCCAACTTGGGCCTCAACCCACTGGCGGCTGTGCAGGGGAGCCATTTTGTGCACCGCCTCGAAGTGCTCGCGCGCCGCCGCCAAGTGCGATATACGATAGTCGAGCCAGCCCAGGTGGTTGCGGCGCTCGCACTCGTCGAGCGGGCGATCCTGCGTCCACTCGGCGACGCGCTCGCAGTACTGGCGCGACTCTGGGTATTGCGCGTGGCGGAACGTCAGGCGCGCCAACCCAAACAGCGTCATGATCCACTGCTCTGGAGCGCCGCCGCTGGCCTCCAGCACAGCCAGCACCTGCTCGTAGGCGCGGCGGGCCTCGTCGTCGGCGGCCTTTTCAAGCGCCTGCTCGGCAACCAGCAGACCATACTCGATCAGCAGCGGCTGGCGCTCCTCGCTGGCCTCGGCCTGCGTCAGATGGTACCAGATCGGGGCGGGCGGAATATCGCCTTGCTGCACCAGGTACTCAGCGACAAGGCCGTGCAGGCGCAGGCGGCGCGGCCGCGACATATGGCGGTAGAGCACCTCTTGCACCAGTGACTGGCGGATGGCGAGTCCGTAGCCAGCCTCGCGGATGAGCTGCGCCGCCAGCAGCTCCTCGATCGCGCGCTCGACGACGCTGGGAGCCATATGCTGGGCATGCTCAATGAGATCCGCCGTCCAGTAGGGCATGGCCACCGCGCCCACCTCCAGCGCCGCGCGCGCCGCCGTGCTCAACCGGCTGACGCGGGTCTGCACAGCGTCGAGGATGGCCTGTGGCAGGGCGGAGCGGCCTACATCGGCGGCATCGAGCGCCTGATTTGTGCTCACATAGCGCCCAAGCTCGCGCAAAAAGAAGGGGTTGCCACCACTGCGCTCGATCAGCTGCTCGGCGAGCGCAGGCGGCAGCGGGCGATCCAGCGTCGCGAGGAGCCGCAGACAAGCGGCGCGATCGAGCGGCTTGAGCGTGAACACGTGGATGAGGCCCTGGCGCACGCCCTCCTGCCAGTACTGAATGCCAGCGCCGGTCATGTCCACCTCTTCGGGCCGATAGGTGAGCAAGAACAAAATGCGCAGCGTGCCCAGGCGGCGCGAGAGAAAAATTAAAAACTCAAGCGTGTCGGGATCGGCGCGGTGCACATCATCGATAAAGACGGCCACCGGGCCATGCTGCGAGATCGCCTCCAGCAAGCGCATGAGGCCCAGAAAAAGCAGGCTCTGGCTGTCGATGCGCGCTGGCGGATCGGCGGGCCGCCAGTCCTCGGGCACCGCTGGCCCGAGCAGCTGGATCATCGCGGCCTCGGCGAGGTTGTCGAGCTTGAGCGGCGGACTCCAGCGCAGGTACTCAGCGAGCGCCTCGATCAGCGGCTCGTAGGCCAGCGTGCGATCGGAGGCCAGCGGCCGCCCGGCGATGATGATCCAGTCCTGAGTATAGAGCCGCGTCAGCGCCGCGTGGGCCAGCTGGAGCTTGCCCATGCCAGCGGAGCCAGCGATGCCGATGCAGCCGCCGTGCCCGCGCGGAATATCATCAACGGCGGCAAGAATGGCTTCCAGCTGCTCCTCGCGGCCAATCGGGGCCTCCTGCACGGGCACAAACGGCAGCTGCGTGCGCAGGCGCTCGCGATAGTTGAGCAGGCCCCAGTCGACCAGCGGCAGATCCTTGACCTGATCGTGGAGGCAGGCGGCGGCGATCTGCTCGGTCATCTCCATTGGCTCAAGGTCCAGCCGGGTGGCCAGCGCCTCGCGCAGCTGATCGTAGAGCGCCTGAACCATGGCGCGCTGGCCTTGACGCTGTGCGAGCAGCATCAGGCGCGCAACGGCACCCTCGTGGGTCGGATCAAACGAGATCAGGCGCTGCAGCGCGTCGCTGGCGCTTTGCGCATCGTGGCGGGCGAGCAGATCGGCGTAGGCCAGCGTAAGCTGGGCAAACAGCTGCGCCAGATGCTCGCGCAGCGCCAGCGTCCATAGCTCAGCCTCGTCATCAGGCAGAAACGGGCCGCGGTATAGCGCCAGCACATCGCGAAACTCGCTTGGCTCGCCGCCGTGCTGCAGCAGCGCGCGCGCCGCCTCATCGAACACGCGCACATCCAGCCAGACATGCTCGGGCAGCTGGAGAATGACCTGCTCGGTGGAGAGCTGAATATCGATATCTGGCGTTGGCAGCTCGTCGCAGAGCTTGCGCAGATGGTGAATGGTTACATGCAGATTATTGCCGGGATTCGGATGGTCGGGCCAGAGATGAGCATACACTTCACTGCGCGGTAAACGCAGATAGGGGGCATTGACCAACAGCGCAAAGAGCTGGCGCGGCTTCTGTTTGCGCCATGTATGGGATTCTGCCGCCGGATCGCCTAGCCGTATCTGGAAGTGCCCAAGTAATTCAATGACGAGATCGCGTGGTTGGGGATGCACTACCATAGTATCTCCTTCAGGCCTATGGGCATCAGCGCCGCCTGCGGGGGTGGGCAACACTGCGCAACTAGTATAGCAAAAGTTAATAAGCTCGACCAATTGGTTAATTGCCTATTAAGATTCGCGCTGTACACTAATGCCAACGTTCTACATTCGATCTCCCCTCTGTGTTCTTGAGTCTTTCGTGGAGTTCACATGAAACAACTGTTCAAGCCTTTTGTGACGTTGACGGCTCTGCTCGCACTTTTCTCTCTTCTGATTGTACCCCACTCGGCTGCGCTCGCCGCCTCCACCATCGGCGGCGATATTGTCGGCGCACCTGTCGATACACCAACAGCCATCACTGTGAATGTCACCGATAGCTCAGGAGCACCGCTGGCCAACGCCGCCATTCAGATCGCCCCGCTGAACCTCAGCGCCACGACCAACGCCAAGGGCCAGGCCAGCTTCACCGGCCTCGCGCTGACCAAGCCGACCAAGGTTGAGGTGGCTGTGCAGGCAGCGAGCTACCGGCCCTGGGAGCTGCACAACGCCACTGTGCTGCCCAACGACACGCTGATCGTCGACGCGCCGCTCTCTGTTGGCACAACCACCGAGGTCATCGAGGTGCAGGAGCCACGCCCTGCTGGCGTCAATCCTACGCCCAACACCAACCCCAACAGCACCATGCCCGCGCCCAACGCGATCAACGCCTACAGCCTGCCCAGCACCATCAAGGTCAAGCGCGTGAGCCTCGGCCGCATTGACACGGTCAACTTCGACTACTATGTCAAGCACGTGCTGCCCAACGAGTGGTTCCCCTCGTGGAACAGCAACTCGCTGAAGGCTGGCGCGGTTGCCGCCAAAGAGTTCGCCTGGTACAACACCTCAATCCATCGCAAATACTACTGGACCACCGCCTACGACGTGCTCGACACCACCGCCGACCAAGTGTACAACCCCAATGTGAGCTACGCCAGCACCAACAATGCTGTTGACGCCACCTGGTCGACAATCGTGCTGAAGAGCGGCGCGCCCTTCCAGACGCAGTTCTGCGATGGCTCGTCCAACGCCAGCCGCACCAGCGGCCAGTGTGGCGAGAAGTACGGCTACAACAACTTCCCCTCGGGCTACTTTATGAGCCAGTACGGCTCGCAGTACCTGGCCTCCAACTACGGCTACAGCTGGCAGTCGATCCTGACCTTCTACTACACCAACAGCACGCTGGGCAGCGTGAGCGGCGGCTCCGGCGGCGGCTCCGGCACCTGGCCCGTCCTGCGCAACGGCGACAGCGGCGTCAAGGTGCAGGCGATGCAGTACCTGCTGCGCCAGCGCGGCTACAACATCACCGCCGATGGCATCTTCGGCAGCGGCACCGAGTCGGCTGTGCGCTCGTTCCAAAGCTCGCAGGGCCTGACCTCCGATGGCATTGTTGGTGCCAACACCTTCAGCAAGCTGGTCGTGACCGTGCGCCAGGGCGATAGCAACAACGCCGTCAGCGGCATCCAGGTGCTGCTCAACATCCAAAACACAGGCATCTTCGGCTCCACCACCGATCAGATCGTGCGCCAGTTCCAGCAGTCGCACGGCCTCAGCGTCGATGGCATCGTCGGCCCGAACACCTGGGAGGCCGCCTTCGGCCAGTAGCGCCGAGCGCTCCCTACCGCGCAGCGCGCCGCCTGCTCCAGAGCATTGGAGCAGGCGGCGCTTTGTTGTGTCCAGCGCAGGGCGTGGTATCATAGGCGGCGCGACACACCGCAAAACCACGGAGGAAGCCTTGGACAACAAGATTATCTACTCGATGTTAGGCGTCAACAAAATCTACCCGCCTAACCGCCAAGTAATTAAAGATATCAGCCTGTCGTACTTCTATGGCGCGAAGATCGGCGTCATCGGCCTGAATGGCTCCGGCAAGAGCACCCTGCTTAAGATTATGGCCGGCGTCGATGATAGCTACAACGGCGAGATCGTTATCTCGCCAGGCTACTCGATCGGCTACCTCGAGCAAGAGCCACAGCTCGATGAATCGAAGACCGTGCGCGCGATCGTCGAGGAGGGCGTGCCCGAGGTCATCGCCGCCCTGCGCGAGTTCGACGCGATCAACGCCAAGTTCGCCGAGCCAATGGACGACGATGAGATGAGCGCGCTGCTGGAGCGCCAGGGCGAGGTGCAGGACACCCTCGACCGCCTCAACGCCTGGGATCTCGACAGCCGCCTAGAGCTGGCCATGGACGCGCTGCGCTGCCCGCCAGGCGATGCATCCGTCGCCGTGCTCTCTGGCGGCGAGCGCCGCCGCGTGGCCCTGTGCCGCCTGCTGCTGCAGGAGCCAGACATCCTGCTGCTCGACGAGCCAACCAACCACCTCGACGCTGAGTCGGTGGCCTGGCTCGAGCGCCACCTGCAGGACTACAAGGGCACGGTCATCGCCGTCACCCACGACCGCCACTTCCTGAACAATGTCGCCGGCTGGATTCTGGAGCTGGATCGTGGCCACGGCATCCCCTGGAAGGGCAACTACTCGTCGTGGCTGGAGCAGAAGCAGCAGCGCCTCGTCCAAGAGGAGCGCCAGGAGTCACAGCGCCAGAAGACGCTGCAGCGCGAGCTTGACTGGATCAACATGGCTCCACGCGCCCGTCAGAGCAAAAACAAGGCGCGCATCAACGCCTACGAGCAGCTGCTCAGCCAAAACACCGAGAAGGCCGCCGAAGATCTGGAGATCTATATTCCGCCCGGCCCGCGCCTCGGCGATATCGTGATCAAGGCCGACAGCATCAGCAAGGGCTTCGACGACCGCCTGCTCTACGAGAACATGAGTTTTGACTTGCCCGCTGGCGGCATCGTCGGCGTCGTCGGCCCCAACGGCGCTGGTAAAACCACGCTGTTTCGCATGATCGTGGGCCAGGACACCCCGGACAGCGGCGCGCTCACCGTCGGCAGCACGGTCAAGCTGGCCTATGTGGACCAGAGCCGCGACACGCTTGATGGCGACAAGACCGTGTGGGAGGAGATCAGCGAGGGCGCAGAGCAGATCCAGCTCGGCTCACGCACGGTGCCCTCACGCGCCTACGTCGGCCGCTTTAACTTCTCCGGCTCCGATCAGCAGAAAAAGGTCGGCAGCCTCTCTGGCGGCGAGCGCAACCGCGTGCACCTGGCCAAGATGCTCAAGTCGGGCGCGAATGTGCTCCTGCTCGACGAGCCAACCAACGACCTTGATGTCAACACGCTGCGCGCGCTGGAGGAGGCGCTGATCAACTTCGCCGGCTGCGCGGTGATCATCTCCCACGACCGCTGGTTCCTCGACCGCGTGGCCACGCACATCCTGGCCTTCGAGAGCGACAGCCAGGTGGTCTGGTTCCCCGGCACCTACAGCGAGTACGAGGAGGATCGCCACAAGCGCCTCGGTGCCGAGGCCGATGTGCCACACCGCATCACCTACCGCAAGCTGCGCCGCGCCTAGCAGCGCCGCCGCTGCATCAGCGGATCGACCTAGCACAGGCGCGCGCATTGGCCGATGCGCGCGCCTGCTGCTGCGCCACCTGCGCCGCGCACATAGCCCGCCCCAGACCTATGCACACACGACCGCACAGCCCACGCCTAGCAGCATCCACCAGCAGATATCGCAGGCCGCCAAGTCACCTGCAAGCGAGGAGGCACGCCACCTGCGCCGCGCACATAGCCCGCCCCAGACCTATGCACACACGACCGCACAGCCCACGCCTAGCAACATCCGCCAGGAACCCATACGTCTAGCAGCCTCACAGGTGATCGACAGCGCGGCAATGCCACTCCAAAGGGGCATTGCAGATCACATCGCTTTCGAGTACGATACGTACAGCACCATTTGTGACCGAGAATAGACCATGCAGCTCACGCAACGGAACCTGACGCTGGCGCTGTTTGCCCTGGAGATCGTGACCGGTCTGGGCGGCCTCATCGAGGCGCTCGTCAATGCCGACACAACCGCATCCATTGTGCTCATCGGCACGCTGCCGCTGCTCGGCGGGCTGGCCTGGCTGTACTGGCGCGGCTGGCGCTGGGCCGCCGCCGTCAACGTGCTGATTATCGCCACAGTGATCGCTGGTGTGCTCGTAGATACGCGACAGAACACGCTCGCACCGATTATTTTTGTGCCCATGGCGCTGGCGCTGGTGCTCACCGACTCGCTGTTTGTGCTGATCACGGCAGCGCTGGTCTACCTTGGCGCGCTGATCAAGACCGGCTACTACGCGCCGTATCTTGATGCCACGAACATTCTGCTGTACGTGCTCACCGCTGGCAGCCTGTTTCTGGGCCGACGGCTGTTTGAGCTATCGAGCGCCGCTACATTCAGCACGCTGGCAACGCTCCAGACCGAGCGCACCAACAGCGAGCGCTACGCCCAGGAGCTAGCCGCGCAGACCGACGTGCTGCGCGCCCAAAATCAGCGCCAGGAGCAGCTGCTCACACTCGTTGCCGCCTTGGAGACGCCGACGGTGCAGGTGGCCGAGGGCGTGCTGCTGGCCCCGATCATCGGCTATCTCGATCCTGAGCGCGCCAAGACGCTGACCAGCCGCCTGCTGCACAGCGCCGCCGACCAGCGCATCAGCACCATGATCCTCGACATCAGCGGCCTCAACCAGCTTGACCGCGCTGGTGCGCAGCAGCTGCTGCGGCTACAGCAGGCGCTGCAGCTGCTAGGCACCAACGTGATCATCAGCGGCATCGGCCCTGATGTTGCTGCAATTCTCGTGAACGAGCAGGTCGATCTGCACGCTGTTGCAACGGTGCCATCGCCGCATATCGCCCTAGCCCAGCTGCTCGCTCAAGCGCGCTAGCGCCAGCACCTTACTGAACAAGGCAGGTACATCCATGCGACTCACCCAGCGCAATGTTATCTTTGGACTACTGCTGTTTGAGGTTGGTCTCGGCGCGCTCGGGCTGGTGACGCTGCTTATCTCCACCGACGATCTGCCAGCGCTGCTCGGTGTCGGCGCTGCGCTGCCGCTGGTGGCGCTGCTGGCCTGGCTGCACTGGCGCGGCTGGCGCTGGGCCGCCTTCATCAACCTGGCGCTGATCACGCTGCTGACCGTTTTTTTCCTGATCACGCCGCAGACCGATGCGTCGCTCTCGTCGATGCTCTTTGCGCCGCTGGCGCTGGCGCTGATCACCACCAGCATTCCCTGGACGCTGGCGATCAGCCTTGGCGTGCTGGCCGTGCTGGAGATTCGCGCCGCTGGGGTGGGCATCTACGCCGAGCCAGATGTGATCGTTGGCTATCTGTTCACATCAGGCGCACTCTTCCTAAGCCGCCTTGTGCTCGAGCAGGCGCAGCACGCCAGCCAGCAGGCCCAGCGCAGCGCCGAGCGTGAGCAGGCGCTGAGCATACAGTACGCCGAGGAGCTGGCCGCGCAGGCCAGCGCGCTACGGGCACAAAACCAGCGCCAGGAGCAGCTGCTCGCGCTTGTCGCCGTGCTCGAGACGCCAACAATCCAGGTGGCCGCAGGCGTGCTGCTAGCCCCGATCATCGGCCATCTCGACCCTGAGCGCGCCAAGACGCTGACCGGCCGCCTGCTGCGCGCCGCCGCCGACCAGCACGTCAGCACCATGATCCTTGACATCAGCGGCCTTAGCCAGCTCGATCACGCCAGCGCCCAGCAGCTGCTCACGCTCTACCGTGGCCTGCGTCTGCTCGGCGTCGAGGTTATCCTTAGCGGCATCGCCCCGGCGGTCGCCACCACGCTCGTCAGCGAGGACATCGACCTCAGGGCCATTCAAACAGTGCCATCGCCGCATATCGCGCTGGCCCAGCTGCTGGCGCAGCCCGATTCTGCGTCGCTCCAACGAGCGGCAGCTCCCAGCGAGCAGCGTATGCTCTAGCAAGAAGGCAGGCATCCATGCAATTCTCTCAGCGCAATGTGCTGCTCGTTGTTTTTTCACTCGAGCTGCTGCTTGGACTCCTTGGGCTTGGCGCAATTCTCATGATCGATAATGATCCAGAGGCGCTGATCGGCCTATGCATTGCGCTGCCGCTGGTGGTGCTGCTGGGCTTCTTCCACTGGCGCGGCTGGCACTGGGCCGCCTACATCAACCTCGCGCTCATGGCGCTCGTCACGATGTTTTTCCTGATCACGCCCACGCGCGATAAGTCGCTGTCGCCGATGGTCTTTGCACCGCTGGCGCTGGCCCTGATCACCACCAACGTGCCCTGGACGCTGGCGATCACCGCTGGCGTGCTGGCCGTGCTGGAGATTCGCGCTGGCGGCACAGGCGTGTACGCGCAGCCAGATCATATCGTCGCCTACCTCTTTGTCGCCTCCGTGCTCTGTCTAGGGCGCTTGATGCTGGAGCAGGCCCAGCGCGCCAGCCAGCAGGCCCAGCGCAGCGCCGAGCGTGAGCAGGCAACCAGCGTGCAGTACGCCGAGGAGCTGGCTGAGCAGACCAGCGCGCTGCGGGCGCAGAACCAGCGCCAGGAGCAGCTGCTCGCCCTCGTCGCCGCCCTGGAGACGCCGACGGTCGAGGTGGCCGCAGGCGTGCTGCTGGCCCCGATCATCGGCTATCTGGACCCCGAGCGCGCCAAGACGCTGACTGGCCGCCTGCTGCGCGCCGCCGCCGACCAGCACATCAGCACCATGATCCTCGACATCAGCGGCCTCAGCCAGCTCAACCGCGCCAGCGCCCAGCAGCTGCTCACGCTCTACCGCGGCCTGCGTCTGCTCGGCGTCGAGGTCATCCTCAGCGGCATCGCCCCGACCATCGCCACCACGCTCGTCAGCGAGGACATCGACCTGCAGGAGCTGAACACCGTCGCCTCGCCGCACATGGCGCTGGAGCGCATCCTCGGCCGCGATCAGCCCAGCCGCGCCTAGCCACGACCTCCGCGCCGACCTCACCTATGCCGCCTGCATCTACAAAGTACTTCGATACTATCAAACTGTTTGACAAACACCAACACTTTCATTATATTGAATAGAAATCGAGGTGTTTCTATGAGTCAGCCAGACGATCACATTAAAACCATTGCCGATATGTACCGCGAGGTCTACCGCAGCGTGCACCGCGCCACCTTCAGCGACTGGCTGGAGTTGGACGTGTCGATGGCGCAGCTCAAGGCGATGTTCGCCATCGGCCAAGCCGAGCAGGTCTCAATCGGCCAAATCGCCGAGACGCTTGGCGTAAGCCTGCCCACCGCCAGCCATCTGGTGGACAAGCTTGTGCGCGCCGATCTGGCCGAGCGCACCGTCGATAGCAACGACCGCCGCTACACATGGATTTGTCTCTCGGCGCTTGGGCAGCAGCGCGTCACTCGCCTGCGCCAAGGCAGCCTTTCGCTTTTATACAGCTGGATCGAGCAGCTCAGCGCCGAGCAGCTCAGCGCACTTGAGCAGGGCCTGCGCGCCCTGGTGCAGGTGGCGCAATCCCATTCGCTTATTGCCCCAAGTACAGAGGATTAACAACTATGGCTCAACCAGCTTCTCCCGTTACAGATGAACCGCTGTCGCTGCGCGACAGCGTCAGCAAACAACGGCTCTTCGCCATCCTCGGCAGCGTGATGCTCGGCATGCTGCTGGCCTCGCTCGACCAGACCATCGTGGGCACGGCGATGCCGCGCGTGATCGCCGAGCTTGGCGGCCTCAACCACTACGCCTGGGTCTTCACCGCCTACATGCTCGCCTCCACCGTCAGCGTGCCGATCTATGGCAAGCTGTCGGACCTGTACGGCCGCCGCCCGTTCTTTATCACCAGCATGGTGCTGTTCCTGCTTGGCTCTGCGCTCTCGGGCATGGCCCAGGATATGACGCAGCTGATCATCTTCCGCGGCGTGCAGGGCCTCGGTGCCGGCGGCATGATGCCGATCGCCATCGCGATCATCGGCGATATCTTCCCGCCGGCCGAGCGCGGCAAGTGGCAGGGCCTGCTCATGTCGGTCTTTGGCCTCTCCACCATCGTTGGTCCCACCCTCGGCGGCTGGCTCACCGATAACTGGGGCTGGCGCTGGACGTTTTATGTCAATATTCCAGTTGGCATCGCCGCCATCGCTGCGGCCGCGCTGACGCTGCCCAAGCAGAGCCGCCATCGCCAGCACGCCATCGACTACCTTGGCGCTGCGCTACTGACGCTAGGCACCGTGCCGCTGCTGCTGGGCTTCTCATGGGCGGGCACCGACTACGCCTGGACCTCGCCGATGATCATCGGGCTGTTTGTCGGCGCGGTGGTGCTGCTGGTGGCCTTCTTCTTCTATGAGCTGCGCGCAGCCGAGCCGATCATCAGCCCGCGTCTGTTCAAAAACAGCATCTTCGCCGTCTCGGTGGCCGCGATGTTCCTGACCAGCATCGCCATGTACGGCGCGATCATGTACCTGCCGCTGTTTGTGCAGGCCGTGATCGGCACCAGCGCCACCGGCTCCGGCGCGGTGCTCACGCCGCTGATGCTCGGCTTTATCGTCAGCAGCATCATCGGCGGCCAGATTATGTCGCGCACCGGGCGCTACAAGTTCCTGGCGCTGATCGGCTTCGTCGGCGGCGCGTTCGGCATGTACCTGCTGTCGCAGATGGACACCTCGGCCACCAACGGCCTGGTGGTGCGCAACATGGTCGTCACCGGCCTGGGCCTAGGCGTGATGATGAGCCTCTTCACCATCGTGGTGCAGAACGCCTTCCCCTTCAAGCAGATGGGCGAGGTCACGTCGAGCTTGCAGTTCTTCCGCTCGATCGGCGGCACCATCGGCGTCGCCATCCTTGGCTCGGTGATGAGCAGCTCGTTCGCCAGCAACCTCAACGGCACCATGCCCGCCGAGCTGGCCGCCACCATGTCGCCAGCCCAGCTAGAGGCGCTCAAGGACCCGCAGGCGCTGCTCTCGCCTGAGGCGATGGAGAAAATCCAGGCCATGTTCACCCAGTTTGGCGAGCAGGGCCAGGCGCTGTTCAAGCAGCTAATGGGCGCGATCAAGCTCAGCCTCGCCGCGTCGATCACCGAGCTGTTTATGGTCGGCGCGGTCACCATGGTGCTCGGCTTTGTGGTCACGCTCTTCCTGCGCGAGATTCCGCTGCGCCAGAGCAACACCAGCGCTGCCGCCGCCGCCCTCGGCGAGGGCCTGGCCGAGCTGACCGCCGAGGAGGACCAGGAGCTTAGCGCCATGCACGGCCAGCCCGCCATGAGCGACAAGCCCGCCTAAGCGCAATTCACGTACACCACCAAGCCGCCACGATCTGGACAGTGATCGTGGCGGCTTGTGTGTGACGCAAACACCCATGCAGGCAGATTACTGGTTTGTCGGTACCATTGGCACGAGAAGCAATCCGGCCTCCGGATCATCTATAAAGGTCTGTAATGTATCCCATGTGGCCCGCAGCGTGTGCTCAATCACATGCGTGGTACAGTTCCCAAGCCGAAGCCAGATAATTTTGGGTGGTGTCCCAAGCAGCACTGCCAGATCGTTGAAGTCAGTGTCTTTAGTCACGATGGTATAACCATGATCAGCAGCAAACTGCCATACGACCCGATCATTGGCTGTCTCAAGTCCAACCAGCACCACATGCGTGCTGTCTGGAGAAAGATCACCAAGACGCTGAACCAATCGCGGCGAGACATTATGGTCAAATAGTAATTTCATGCGGCTAATAGAACGAGCTGGCGCTCACGATCAGCTGCATAGCTCAGACATGCCTGGATATCAGCGTGCGTGAGCAGCGGGAAATCGGCTACGATCTCATCGGGCGTCATACCAGCAGCCAGGTAGCTCAGCACATCGTAGACGGTGATACGCAGGCCGCGGATACATGGGTGGCCGCTGCGTTTACCGGGATCGATGGTAATACGGTCGCGGTAAGATTGATCCATCAGACATCCTCCTCGTTTGCAATACTCGCCATAAGCGGTGGTGGCCTGGCGTCAATCCGTGCCATGCTCCGCCTCGTTGAGCGCGTGCCTATGATACCGCATCTTTAATCTGGCTTCAATGCAGCCATCCACACGCCGTCAGCGCTAAAACCGCCGCAGCAATGGCTACAGCACCAAACGTCCGCCACCACTAATGATAAAGATAAAATTGCGTCCGTGTTCGTTGCAGGCCCGTGCGGCGTGGGCCGGCGCTGCTGCTCGGTCGCAGGCTCCATCCATGGCAGTAGTGACACGCGGTCGGACCAGCTCACTCCGCGCCTGCGGGCCACGGTGGCGCTGGCCCCGCGCCGCCCCAACGCTGCGGTGACATTCGCCACCCGCAGCTTCAGCATGCCCACCGGTGAGCGGGCGAGACAGCACCAGCGCCGACTCTGTCAGCTGAGCTGTGGCGGGCTGGCGCTGGCGCTGCCTTGTCCAAAACAGCAGCCTACGCCGCCAGCAGCGCAGACGGACAAGCTCTGACAACACGGCCTAATCACCCTGCGTTCCACACTCCCAGAGAGGACCTATGCGACGATTAAACAGATAGCAACATCCGCGACGACCTTCACCAAAACAAAGCTCGAACCCATTCGGTGCCGTTCTATAGATAAATGGCACGTTATCTGTGGTCATCGGCAGCGCGTTCAGATACGTTGGCAGCAAACGCTCAAGCTGCTCAGGAAATGCTCCATTTAGGCGCTGATAGTCCATCAATCCTTGAATGAGGGGCTGGGCACGGGTTTGATTTTCGGCCCACGCCGCACTGGTCATAGGATTTGAGCCACAACTGCACAAGAACACCAGCAACACGAATGCTATACACGAGGTCTTAGAGGTCATGTGAATCTACTCCAGGTGCGCCTAGCGTAGAGCATCGACGCAGTACGAGCACAGCACCCGCCGAAGTGCGTGGGGAGGTGCTGTGCGGCGGCATGGACTACAGCGTGGGAACCACACCTTGAGGCGTGGGTTGCTGGCGCTATGCGAGCACTGGGTCTACCAGGGCAGCTCTTGCGCAAAGAGCCGGGTCAGAAATAGTGGCGGAGTCATGGCAATATGCGTCGCTGCACCTTCAGCCTGCTTCGTGGTCATGGTCACCGCTGGACAATAGAGGTCATACAGCACTTGGTACACTGTAAAACATTGCGCCCATCCTCCGAACAGATAGAGGTTCCAATCGCGACCCCAGCGCAGATACACCCCTTTGAGATAGGATGCTCGTTCGATAGCTGTTTCCGGCGTATACCCTGCCCTACGGATCGAAGGAAAGAGGCGATAGTCGATAGTAGGATAACCTTCGTAGAATGAGACAAGCAACTGCACCAACTCGTGGGACTTAAAGCTGATCTGCTCACTGCCTTCAAAATCGAAGCGGCGAATCTCCGTTTTTACGTGGTACTCCTGCTGGAGTTGGACCAAACAGCGCTCAAAGACTGCGGCGACAGCATGCTCATTCCGCCAAAAGAGATCAATAACCCCTGCCTGCTCAAGGCCCTTGAGCGGAAGCTGCATCCACTCGCTTAACATGCCAAGGACGACATATTTTACCGAGAGCTGAATATCTTGTTCTGTATCACTGGGCATCTGCGCTGCATCCTTTCTTTATCTTTATGTGTCGGCACCCACACGTGAGCATGTGTGCGCGCCAACAAGCAGCCTGTGCGCATAGTAGCATACCTAGCTCTATAACACAGCCTGGCTGGCCCCGCGCCGCCCCACCGCCGTGTGGCCATTCGCCACCCGCAGCTTCGGCATACCCACCGGTGAGCGGACGAGACAGCACCAGCGCCGACTCTGTCAGCTGAGCTGTGGCGGGCGGGCGCTAGCGCTGCCTTGTCCAAAATATACGCCTGCGCCGCCAGCAGATCGGGCGCGGCGGCGGCTGTGCTATACTGAGGGCACCGCTGCTGTCATTCTAGGTGAGGATGCGCCCCATGCCTGCCAACCGCGAACACCACCTGCTTAATCTCTCGACGCCCGCCGCGCTGCGCGAGCTGTTCGCCAGCCTCGGCTTTGCGCCGCAGCACGATATTTTCTTCTCCGCCGATACCTTGGAGTGGCCCGCCAATGTCGCCGCCGACCTGGGCGGACGGCGCCTCGACCGCAACGCCATCGCGCACACCGAGGCCGTGCCGCGCAAGCAGGCCGAGCGCATCCACACCGCCGTGCTCGGGCGGGCGGACCAGCCAGGGCTGCTGCTGCGGCTGGTGCGCATGCTCAGAAGACCGCGCTAAAAGCCCACCGCCGCCACGATCTGGACAGTGATCGTGGCGGCGGTGGCAGATCAGTAGCGCTCCTGGTTTAGATCGACTTGTCCTCAAAGCACACATAGTGTATACAGTTGGGCGCACTCAGCGTTAGCTGCACACCGGCATACCATGAGAGGTTCTTGTAGAGCGGCTCCATGACCAGCGCAGCCTCAGAAACCTTGTCCGGCGGCAGTACATACTCAAAGCACAGCTTGCCAGCATAAACGCGCGGCGGGTGCAGCTGATAGGTGGCCGTGTGCTGCCCATACGTCACCGTCAGCTGCCACTGGCCGCTGGCCTGCACAAACTCCACATCGACGCTGAGCGGGATCACCTCGCCAAAGCCCCACCAGAACGAGCTAAACGTGCCGGCGATGTGCAGGCGCGTGGCGCTGAAGTGCTGCACCTTCGCCGCGTGTCCGTTGTAGTCGCCGCGCCGCCACGTTCCATCGGCCCCTGTCGCCGAAAACGTCCACGCGCCGCTATCCCCAGCGCTCAAGCCAGCGGCCACGAAGGGCAGCAGGCTGACCGCGCTCACGGCCTGGCCCCAGCGCACCAGAAAGCGCGCCGCCGACAGCTGAGCGTGCCGAATGATCGTCGCCAGAAAGGCATCGGTGCGCTTGAGCCAGCTCTGATCTGGGTACGACGGCCACTTACCGCTGCGATCCGAGCCAAGCCAGGTGATCGGGATGCTATCCAAAATGGGCTTCAGCTGGCTGGTGAACACGTCGTGCGAGTACTGCGCCACCGCCTTCACCAGCTCGGCGGTGCTAGAGAGCAGCGCCGCTGGCGCAAACTCGCGCGCTGGGTCAACGCTAGCGGGATCGACGCGGTACAGGTGTTCATGCTTGCCCATCTCTGTATCAAGATGGCCCTCAAACTCGGAGTGGCGATGATCGAACGGCCCCGTCCGGAAGTTAATAAAGTTTGCGGCGTGCATCGGCTGGGTTAGGTCGGTGATGTAGTGCAGCGCAAGGCCCAGGGCAAAGCCAGCATCGTACAAGCGGGTCGGGTTGCCGTCAAGCACCAGCGCGGTGGACTCAAGGAAGCGCCGATCAGCCTCGGTCAGCGCATTGTCAAAGGTTTGGCCCAGAAAGTTGCGGCCGGTGGTTGGATCATAGAAGTGTGAAGAGTACAGCCAGCCCGCGTACTCGGGCTTTAAGGCATTGTCTGCCTCGCGCAGCCCGATCTGAACGCCGCGCCAGAAATCGCTGTGCTGCAACAGCTCACAGGCGCGGCCCATGCTGGGGATGTGCGCTTGGTGCGCTAGCACAATCGCCTTGGCCCACTGCACAATATTCTGGTGGCCGGGATCGTTCCACATCACGCGGCCAAGGTCGGTAGGTGCGGCTGCGCGCGGCTGCGCGCTCGACGTATGCGGCTCGTCGGAGCCACAGCAGTCCTGCATGCCCTGGAGCGCGGCCTCAAACTCCTTGAACTGAACCAGCTCGAAGGCGGTGGCTGCGCCGTCAGCGGCCGCGCGGGCCACCAGACGGCCAGCGGCATCGATACCCAGCAGCAGGCCGTGGTCGGTGCCGATGGTGACGCGGCTCTCTGGCGCTGGCTGCACCGTGCAGCGCACATTTGGCCCCTCGACGGCCCGCACAACGCCATCAGCGCCAACGCTGAGCGCAGGCGCAGTGCTCAGCGGCTTAAAGACAAACAGGCCATCGTCTTGCTCAAGCATGGCCCACTGCTGGCCCGCCCAGCTCTCCAGCTGCCGAAACACAATGCTGTTATCCGCCGCGTCTAGCGTGGCATAGGTGCCGTGCCCGCTGCCAAGGGTTACAAGGTGATACGACTTCATCAACAGTCCTCTTCTGTATGCGTAGCTCCAGCGTGCGATCAAGTCCAACCGTAGCTCGACGGTGCTTTGCAGGCCGTTGACGGGCAAAAGGGGGATAAGCAGCAAGGATCGGCGGTCTCAGCCGCAAGCGGCCGCAAAGCGCGTACTGCGCAATCTGTCCTCCGAGACAAGCCGACTAGCAGCGTGATGCGGGGGCACATCTTCTCCAGCGGCAGGAGAGCTAGTCTCGCGCCATCGTAGCACAGCGGCGTGCGCCTGAAAAGAGCGTTTTTTGATGCAGAATCGTTTGTGTTGGTTGCTGGCCCGTGCGGCGTGGGCCGGCGCTGCTGCGCAATCGCAGGCTCAATCTATGGCGATAGTGACGCGCGGTCGGACCAGCTCACCCAGCGCCTGCGGGCCACGGTGGCGCTGGCCCCGCGCCGCCCCACCGCCGCATGGACATTCACCACCCGCAGCTTCGGCATACCCACCGGTGAGCGGACGAGACAGCACCAGCGCCGACTCTGTCAGCTGAGCTGTGGCGGGCGGACGCGGGCGCTCCTTTTCCCATATCCGCCTGCCCACGAGCGCCAGCGCTCCCTGCGCCAAGCTTGACCGGCTTAACGCACCAGCGGCCCCGCATACGCAGTGGGGCCGCTGGTCGGGATAAGGCGCTGCGGGCTAGCGCAGCAGACTTGGCAGGTACACCGTAAAGCTGCTGCGCTGGGCCGTCGTGGTCAGCGTGGCGGCGGCGGTCTGCGCGCTGTCGCCCTGCGAGGTCAGCGTCAGCGTCACCGTGTCGCTGGCGGCGGCGGCGGCTGTGGGCGGGATCGTCACCGTCACCGTCAGCATCGCGCTTGCGCCGGGACCCAGCGCCGCCAGCGTCGACGGCGCGCTTGTCGGCCACGTCTGCCCGCTCAGCGTCAGCGCGTAGCTGTCCGTCACATTCCCCGTGTTCGTCAGCGTCAGCGTGTACACCACAGCGCTGCCCGGCGCGCCGCTCCGCGCCAGCTGATCGGCGGCGGCGGCGAGGCCATAGACCGCGCTCGCGGTTGT
>JABXJS010000070.1 GCA_013538855.1 Herpetosiphonaceae bacterium | reverse complement strand
GCTGCGCCAGCCCGCCCCGTGATGCCATGCGCCGCGCCGTGCGCTCACCAGGCCCTGCCGCAGAATCACCGGCATTTAACCACAGCGCTGCACATCACACAACAAAAAAGGCCCCGGAGGGCCTTCATGGCACGAGCAGCAGCGGCTAGACATGCTCTGGCGCAGGCTCGAAGAGCAGCAGGAGCTTGCGGCGATCCATCCACAGCAGGCCGAGGCAGCCGAGCGTCAGGCCGCAGATGAGCATGGTCGCGGGCAGCGGGAAGCCGTAGGTGATATCGAGCACGCTGATGTTGAGCGCGATTGGCAGGTAGGCCAGCGCGCCGATGGTGCTGGTGCGTCGAAAGAGCAGCAGCAGGCCCGCTGTCAGCTCGCCTAGGCCAATAAACAGGCCGTACAGCCGCGAGTAGCCAAAGAACATCCACACAAACGTGACCGAGTCAAAGCTCTGCGAGTCGAGCGTCCAGGGCGAGTCGAAAAACGCATAGTTGAACTGGCCGCCGACCACCTTGATCAGCCCATACCAGATAAATGCCAGCCCCAGCGTCCAGCGCAGCAGCGTGTACCAGCGTCGTTGCAGCATAGAGCGCCTCCTTTCTACGCATTCAACGCCTGCGCTGGCGGCGTTGTTGCAGCGCAGGCGCGGCGGCGGCTGGTACAATAGATGTAGCCCCATTCTCTGCTGCGAAGGAGGAAGCGATGAAAGCACTGCGCTTGACCAACTACGGCTCTGTGCGCCAAAACGTACATCTGGCGGAGGCCCCGAAGCCGCTGGTGCAGGCCAACGATGTGCTGATCGAGGTTCGCGCCGCCAGCATCAACCCCATCGACTACAAGATTATCCACGGCGATCTCAAGCGCATCCAGCGGCTCCAGTTTCCGGCGGCGCTGGGCTTTGATGTGAGCGGCGTGATCGTGCGCATCGGCCACGCGGTGACGCAGTTTCAGGTCGGCGACCAGGTGTACGCGCGGGCGACGCGCCAGCGCATGGGCACGTTCGCCGAGTACGCCGCGCTCGACTCGGGCATCGTCGCCCGCAAGCCCACGAGCCTGAGCTACAGCGAGGCCGCCGCGCTGCCGCTGGTGGCGCTGACAACCGTACAGGCGCTGCGCGATCGCGCCGAGGCCCAGCCCGGCCAGCACGTGCTCATCCACGCCGGATCAGGCGGCGTGGGCACGTTCGCCATCCAGTACGCCAAGCTGCTGGGCCTAGAGGTGAGCACCACCGCCAGCAGCCGCAACGCCGACTGGCTGCGCGCGCTCGGCGCAGATCACGTCATCTGCTACGACAACGAGGACTATCGCCAGGCTGGCAAACGCTACGATATTGTGTTCGACACGCTTGGCGGCCAGTACACCAGCGACGCCTTCCGCGTGCTTCAGCCCGGCGGCGTGGTGGTGAGCATCGCCGGGGTGCCCGACGCCGACTTTGGCGCGCAGGTCGATGCGAGCCTGCCGCTGCGTCTGCTCTTCTGGGCCATGAACCGGCGCATCTACCGCACGGCTCAGCGCCACCACGCCGAGTACTACCGCTTCTTGACCGACTCGGACGGCGCGCAGCTCGTCGAGATTGCCGCGCAGGTCGATGCTGGCAAGCTCAAGCCGGTGATCGACAAGGTGTATCCGTTCAGCGCCAGCATTGAGGCGCTGGAGTACGCCGAGGCAGGCCACACCAAGGGCAAGGTGATCATCGAACTGCCCGAGCAGCCCGACTTCTAGCACTCCGTCTGCTCGGCGATGTGCTGGCGCAGCACGGCATTGATACGCTCAGCATAGTCGCCGCCTTGGCGCTTGAACCATGCCAGCACAGCAGGATCAAGCGCCACCGTGCCAGGCACACCGAGCTGTGCACGCTGAAAAAATGGTTCATCGAGTGGCGGAATATCACCGTAGTCAATCTCACTATCGGGCATGCTATTCAGCCGCTCCCAGTTCGTGCGCGAGGTACGCTTCATATCGTTGGCGCTTATGTCGATTAGCCTTTCGTGCAGAGATACGCTGCTCGGCCGCGATCAACTCACAGCGGGGCCGGCGCGCTCGGCCCCGGCGAGGCGAGCGGGCCAGGGCGTGTCGTTCCAGCCAGCGCGAAAGCCGGCGACAAACTCGTCCTTGGACTTGCTGTCGTTGATCAGGTCATCGGTGCGCGCATAGACCGGCCAGACGCGCTCGGCGGCATCGTCGCGGATGGCGTCGTAGCGGTCGTTGGGCAGCTGCGGGTCGTAGGGCGGGTTGAGCAGGGTGATGGCGACGCTGCCGGCGAGGAAGCCAGCATCGAACAGACGGTTTTCTACAGGCTGAGTCATTCCAGTGCTCCTTTGTGCTACGTTCGTCTACAAGGAGCTGTATCACAGGCCGTGCCAGCAGGCTTAGGCGGCGGGCATGGGTTGGATGGGCGCACGTGCTGCGCTTCAGGCTGGCTCAGCCTAGCGCCTGCGCCGTGGCGATTTACGCCAGCAGCAGGCCACAGCAGCGCGCCCGCCCAGCAGCAGCCAGGCGGGCGCGCAGTGCAGATCGGAGCAGGCTAGGCCGACGTCGGCTGCAGCACGACGATCTGGGTCTCCTCGTCGTCGCGGGGCAGCGAAGAGACACTGACATTGAGCTTGTCCTGGACCTGCCACTCCTTGAGGCCCATGTGGTGGGTGAACTTCTCCAGCGGCTCCAGGTGCGCCTGCTCTAGGCTCTGCTGCGGCTGGTTGTTGTAGAGCGGAATGACCAGCTTGGGCTGAATTTCGCTCAGCACATCGTCGAGCTGGTCCAGCTTGAGCGCCCACTGGCCGTTGCCAACTGGCGCGAACACCACATCGACATTGCCGATCTCGTCGAGCTGCCCGGCGGTGAGCTTGTGGCCCAGGTCGCCGAGGTGACAGAAGACCACATCGTCGAGGTGCACGACATAGACGGTGTTGTGGCCCTGCTTGCCGCCCTCGCCGTCGCTGTGGGCGGTGCGCACGCCGCGCAGCAAAATGTTCTGCACCTCGTACTCGCCTGGCCCGTCGGCAATAAACAGGCTCTCCTTGAGCGGCTTGACCACCGCCACATTGTTGTGATCGGGGGCGCGGTTGGTCACCGCCACAATGTGCGCGGTCGGCCGCCCGATATCTAGCCCAACCGAGCGGTCAAACGGGTCGATGAGCACAATGCCGTCGCGTCCGCGCAGGCGAACACAGGCGTGCCCTAGGTAGGTTATTTCTGCCATAGGTAGCTTTCCTTCTTGTGTAAATTAAGCGGGGACACCCCGCACCCCGGCGCGCATACGGCCGTGAGCAGTCGTCAGCGGGGACACCCCGCACCCCGGCGCGCTGCGCGCACACGCGGGGACATCTCACACCCCGGCGCGCTGCGCGCACTTCCTTGTCCAGCGGGGATGCCCCGCACCCCGGCGCGCTGCGCGCACACGCGGGGACATCTCTCACCTCGGCGCGCAGCGCGCACATCACGCTGTATTATCGCACATATGTGTTACTTTTGCACGATATCGAGGATGAGCTTGGGCGCGGTGACTGGCTCGCTGCTGAGCGCTATGGCCTGCGCCAAGCGGGCGGCGGCGGCATCAGCGGCGGCGCTATCGTGGGCGTGGATGTAGAGCAGCGGCTCGTCCTGGCCCACCTTATCGCCGACTGCGGCGTTCAGCACAATGCCCACCGCCGGATCGACCGGGTCGGTGATGCGCTCGCGGCCTGCGCCCAGCTCCGAGGCGGTAAGGCCCACCTCCAGCGCGTTGATCGACTGCACATAGCCCGCCTGCGGCGACGGCAGCGGCTGCACCACTGCGGCCTGCGGCAGCCGATCCGGCTCGTCGACGGCGCGCACATCGCCGCCCTGCTGCTGCACAAACTGGCGGAACTTCTGCCAGGCCTGGCCAGTGGCCAGCACCGTCTCCAGGCGACGGCGGGCGGCAGAGAGGCCGCGATCCTTGCCGGTGAGCAGCACCAGCTGCGCGCCCAGGGTCAAGCACAGCTCCAGCAGATCGTCCGGCCCCTGGCCCTGCAGTGTGGCGATGGCCTCGCGCACCTCTAGGGCGTTGCCGACGGCGCGGCCAAGCGGCTGCTCCATGGTTGAGAGCACAGCGGCGACCTCGCGGCCAGCCAGCGTGCCGATGCTGACCATGCGCTGAGCCAGCTCGCGTGCCTGATCGAGCGTCTTCATAAACGCGCCGGAGCCAACCTTGACATCGAGCACAATCGCGTGTGCGCCAGCCGCCAGCTTCTTGCTCATGATGCTGGCGGCAATGAGCGGGATGCTCTCGACGGTGCCAGTCACATCGCGCAGGGCATAGAGCTTCTTGTCGGCGGGGGCCAGGTCGGCCGTCTGGCCAGCGATGACCATGCCCACCTGATCGAGCGCCGTCAGAAACTCGCTGCGGCTGAGGTCGATGCGCATGCCAGGGATGGACTCGAGCTTGTCGAGCGTGCCGCCGGTAAAGCCGAGGCCGCGGCCGGACATCTTGGCGATGGGCAGGCCAGCGGCGGCCAGCAGCGGCCCGAGCACCAGGCTGGTCTTATCGCCGACGCCGCCGGTGGAGTGCTTGTCGACAGCGCGCGCGCCGAGCGCGCCCAGGTCAAGCTGCTCGCCGGAGGCGGCCATCGCCAGCGTCAGGTCGGTGGTCTCGCGGTCGTCCATGCCGTTGAAGAGGACGGCCATCGCCCAGGCTGACATCTGGTAGTCGGCGATGGTGCCAGCGGTGTAGCCCTGGATCAAAAAGTCAATCTCAGCGGTCGAGAGAGTGCCACCATCGCGCTTTTTGATGATGAGATCAACAGCACGCATATACGCTAGCCCTCCTGCAGGGCGCGCCAGGCCTGCGGCAGGCGGTCAATGATATCGCCGGCCACAACGCCGCGCTCGCCCAGCTCCTCGCGCGCCAGCTTGCCTGCCAGCCCATGCACGCCAACTGCCAGCTGCGCCGCGTCAAACGGTGCCAGGCCCTGCGCCAGCAGCCCGCCGAGCAGGCCGGTGAGCACATCGCCGGAGCCAGCGGTGGCCAGGGCGGGGTTCGCGCCGTTGTAGATGGCGACCTTGCCGTCGGGAGCGGCGATGACGGTGTGCGCAGTCTTGAGCACCACGACGACGCCCCACTCCTTGGCGGCATCGGCGGCCACCTGCACGTGATCCTCGCCGATGTGCTCAACACCAAGCAGGCGCGCCATCTCGCCGGGGTGCGGCGTGAGCACGGCGGCATAGTCGCGCAGGTGCTCGGTCCAGTGCTCGATCTTGGCCAGCAGGTTCAGGCCATCGGCGTCGATGACCAGCGGCGGCATGCCCGCCTCCTCGGACTCCTCGCTGTCGGCCTCCTCGGCATCGGATGTGAGGCCCAGGAAGCCAAAGGCGGCGCGGCGCTTGTGGTGGCTCTCGGCGTCCTTGGTCTGGGCCAAGAAGCCGACCGGCGGCTTGTGCTTCGGCGACTCGAGGCCCAGCAGGGCGCTCAAGAACTCGCCGGTGCTCTCCTCGTCGCCGAGGCCGGGGCCGATGGCCAGGGCCTTGTAGCGGCCGAGGCGCTTCTGGATGACCTTGACCGCATCGGTGCTGAGCGCGCCTGGCTCGCCCTCCGGCAGCGGCAGGTAGGTGGCCTCGTGCAGCGCGGCGATGGTGCCGCCGTAGATCGAGCGCGGACAGGCCAGCGTGACCACGCCAACGCCCGAGCGCGTGGCCGCGCGCGCCGTCAGCCACGCCGCACCAGGGTAGAGGTACGATCCAGCCACCACCATCACCCGGCCAAACTGATCCTTGTGGCTATCGGCAGGGCGCTCTGGCAGCAGCGTGCGCAGCATCTCGGCGTTTAGTTCTGTGGTATCCACGGTCTTCTCCATTTCTATAGGTAGATCAATCGGAGCTACGACAAGGCGGCCAACGTAGGCCGCGCCAGGAAACAGCAGGTGGCCGCGCTTGCGGCAGCCTGTGGCAACGGTGAGGTCGGCGCGTATACACGCGCCCCAGATCGCGCCGGTGTCGGCGTTGAGGCCCGAGGGAACATCGATCGCCAGGATGGGGGCGGCGGCGGCGTTGGCGATCTGCACAATCTGGCGCAGATCGGGGCCAAGCGGTCGGCTCACCCCAACGCCGAGCAGCCCATCAATAATGAGCGCGGCGCTGGCAGCAGCGGCGGTCAGCGTGCTGCCGTCAGCATCGTCGCTGGCCCAGGTGATCGGCAGCGCGCGCGTCTGTACGCGCTGCCAAGGCCAGTCGTCGGTATCAGGCTGGCGCTTCCAAACATATAGCTGCACCTGTGCCCCGGCGGCGGCGAGGTGGTCGGCGGCCACAAGTGCATCGCCGCCATTGTTGCCAGGGCCGACGAGCACCAGCACGGCGGCAGCGGCCGACGGCAGCAGCGCCTGGGCCTGCGCGGCCACGCCGCGGCCGGCCTGCTCCATCAGCCCGGCCCAGGTCGCCCCAGCCGCCACGCTCGCAGCCTCCCAGGCGCGCATCTCGGCGGCGGTCAGCAGCACACTCATGCGTGCCCCCTTTCGACCTCCGCCAGGCGCAGCGGATTAAACTGTAGCGCGTCGCAGGCGGTCAGATAGTAGTGCACGCCAGCGACGCAGCCGGTGGTGGCGCTGGCCCACTGGTCGGCCTGATGCAGATGGCCATAGACGCAGGCGGCGGCCCCAGCGGCGGCGATGCGCTCGGCGAAGGCGGTTGGCTCGCCCTCGCGGAAGGGCGGAAAGTGCAGCAGCACAATAATCGGCAGATTCTCCGGCGCGGCCAGCTGCTGCGCGCCCGCCAGCGCCCGGTCGAGGCGGCCTAGCTCGCGCTCGTAGATGCGCCCGTCGGTCGCCTGGTCAAAATCGCGGTCGCCGGGGACGCTCCAGCCGCGGGTGCCGCACAGCACCACATCGTCAACGCGCAGCGCGTCGCAGTCGACCAGCTGCAGCGAGGGCGGCAGCACCGAGCGGGCGCGGCTGCGGCTGTTCCACCAGTAGTCGTGGTTGCCCTTGCAGAGCACCTTCGTGCCGGGCAGCGCGTCGATCCAGGCCAGATCGTCGCAGACATCGCTCAAGCGCATCGCCCAGGAAATATCGCCGGCGATCAGCACAAGATCAGCGGGCGCAATATTGGCCCGCCAGTTGGCTTCAATCGTCGCCGCATGATCACGCCAGTGCGCGCCAAAAATATCCATAGGTTTGTCTTGTCGCCCTGGCAGGTGTAAGTCGGCAATAGCCCAGATACGCACGGTCTCAGTCCCATCCATCAAGGTTACTCGTGTACTCCATTGTACTCGAAGTTGTGGCGTGCCTGCTTACAGCAGCTAGCGCCGCGCCTTGAGCGCATAGTTAATCCCCGACTGCAGATCCGAGCGCGTGACCAGATCGTGGAACTCCAGGCCCAGCCCGACGATCGTCTGGGCCACCTCGGGGCGGATGCCGGTGAGCACCACGCGCGCGCCAAGCAGCTGCACGGCCTGTGCCAGATGCATAAACACGCTGGCCACCTGTGTGTCGATCACCGATACGCCGGTGATGTCGATGATCACGGCCTTGGATTTCTGCTGGCTCACGCCCTTAAGCACGGTCTCGATCATCTGCTGGGCGCGGTTGGAGTCGATCGTGCCGATCAGCGGCAGCACCATCACGTCGTCGTTCAGCGGGATCAGCGGCGTCGATAGCTCGGCGATCAGCGAGGTCTGGAGGTTGATAATACGCTCTTGGAACTCCTCGCGCTCGACCATCATCTGGCGCTGGTCGCTGATGTCGCTCATGATCGTGGAGAGAAAGGTTGGAATACCTTCCGAATCGAAGTGGGCGATGATCCGCTGCGACACCGGAATCTCCTTGCCCGCAGCGTCGATCACAGCAGTCTCGCCCTTCCACGAGCCATGCTGCAGCGCAGCCGGGATGCCCTCGCTCTCGATGATCTCCAGCGCCCACTGCGGGTGAAAGTTGCCGATCGAGCCACGCGCGGCGATGTCGGCGTCCAGCGGCAGCCCCATCAGCTTCAGCCCCGCCGGGTTCATATACTGGGGAATGCCATCCATCGTGGCGTAGGAGATGATGTCGTCGGCCGAGGCAATGATCGCCAGCAGCCGCTCCTGCTGCTCCTGTACACGCCGCTGCTCGGTTACGTCAAGAATAACGCCATCCCAGACTCAGTAGATCACAGGACTCCCTGGGGCCAGGGTAAACGGTGTGGCGGCCGAATCGTGCGGTATCCTTTGTGGTGCCAACCAAGAAAGGAACCGT
>JABXJS010000069.1 GCA_013538855.1 Herpetosiphonaceae bacterium | reverse complement strand
GAGTGCTGTGGATGGGTGGTTGGCGTTGCCGAGCGGCTGGCGCAGCGTAGGTGTGGCTGGTGCTGGTCCTATGGTCGGGCGCAGGCTGGCGCACGTGGGCGGCGCTGATGGCGAGCGCCGCGTGCTGGTGCGTGCGCAGGCTGCCAGCGCTGCTGAAATCAACGCACCGTCGGCGTGAGTGCTGTGGATGGGTGGTTGGCGTTGCCGAGCGGCTGGCGCAGCGTAGGTGTGGCTGGCGCTGGTCCTATGGTCGGGCGCAGGCTGGCGCACGTGGGCGGCGCTGATGGCGAGCGCTGCATGGTAGAGCTGCTGCGTGGGGCTGGCGATTGGCTGCGTCACTGGCCAGCGGGTGTGGGCGGCGCCGTCAGTGTCTGGCAGTTGGCCCATTGCATCTGTGCCGCTGATTGTGTAGAGTGCCTGTGCGCCGTATGTCGCCCAAGGCCGGACTGAGCCAGCAACGCAGCAGACTCTATCGTCTGAGCCGGGCGGGGCTAGCGCAGGCGATTCTTTTTCATAACCAACGGCATGCTGCGGCCACGCGGCCGATTGGCGGCGCGTGTGCTGTGGAGCTGTAACCAGGAGGTGGGCTATGGTTCGTTTTGTGGCGATCAGCGATACGCATGGGCTGCACGCGGCGCTGCCCGTGCCCGCTGGCGATGTGCTGATCCACGCCGGCGACATCACGCGCCGTGGCGATATCGCCGATGTGCCGCCCTTCAACGCCTGGCTGGGCACGCTGCCGCATCGCTACAAGGTGGTCATCGCTGGCAACCACGACTTCTGCTTCGAGCACAGCTCGGCGGCGGCGGCGCTGCTGACCAATGCGATCTACCTTGAGGACAGCGCGGTGACCATCGCGGGACTGCGCATCTACGGCAGCCCCTGGCAGCCACGCTTCCACGACTGGGCCTTCAACCTTGAGCGCGGGCCAGCACTGCGCGCGAAGTGGGCGGCCATCCCCGCCGACACCAATGTGCTGATCACCCACGGCCCGCCCTACGGCCACGGCGACCGCACCGTGCGCGGCGAGCAGGTTGGCTGCGTCGATCTGCTGGAGACTGTGCGGCAGCTGCGCCCGCGCGCCCATATCTTTGGCCATATCCACGAGGGCTGGGGCGTGACCCACAATGATCACACCACCTTCATCAACGCCAGCAGCTGTACCCTGCGCCTGCAGCCGATCAACCCGCCGCTGGTCTTCGACTACCAGGCCTAGCCGCTGCGCTCCGCAAGCGCGATTGCTTTATAATAGGCGAACGCTTCAGATACTCAAGGAGGAATCGATGAAACGATTGTCGTTGCTGCTCTTGGTGAGCATCATGCTGGCCGCGCTGGCCGCATGTGGTGCGAGCGACACGCCCACCAACACGCCTGCGCCCGCCGCAAACACTGGCACCGATGCCACCGCTGCCCCCGCCACTAGCGCGCTGCCTGACCTTGGCGGCCGCGAGGTCACGATTGCGGTGGAGAACGCCTACCCGCCGTTCAACTACGTCAATCAAAGCACCTCGCAGGGCGAGGGCTGGGACTACGACGCCTGGAATGAGATCTGCCGCCTGCTGAACTGCAAGCCGGTGTACAAAGAGGCCTCGTGGGAGGGCATGATCCAGGCCGTCGGCAACAAGCAGTTCGACGCCGCCGCCGATGGCATCACCATCACCGAAGATCGCGCCAAGCAGGTTGACTTCTCCGATGGCTACATCCGCGTCGATCAGCGCCTGCTGGTGCGCAAGGACGAGAGCCGCTTCAAGAACATGGACGACTTTGTGGCTGACTCCAAGCTCAAGCTCGGCACCCAGACTGGCACCACGAACTATGAGACTGCCAAGACTCTGCTCCCCGAGGAGCGCATCCAGGCCTTCGAGCAGTTCCCATTCGCCGTGGGCGCGCTGATCAACGGCGATGTGGACGCTGTGCTGATGGACGAGACCGCCGGCCAGGGCTACGTCGGCAACAACTCCGAGCAGCTGGCGCTGATCGGCGACCCGATCAAGAGCGACGAGCTAGGCTTTATCTTCCCCAAGGGCAGCGATCTGGTTGAACCGGTCAATCAGGCCCTCGCTGCGATGCGCGAGAGCGGCAAGCTCGATGAGCTAGCCCAGAAGTACTTCAGCGCAAACTTCAAGCTGCCCGAGTAGATCATCGACGGTGGACTGCGGAGCCGTGTAGCGGCTCTGCGGTCCACGCACCTCTCTCCAGTAGACCGCTCACCTTGGATCGTATGCAGCACGGGAACCCCGGTCGGTCTTGGCGGTGTCCCCACACCCTCCGCTCCGACCGCTGGGCGGACACAATTGATCTCAGCCTCAGCCCTAGCTATAAGGAGAGTCTTGTATGACGGTTGACTCACAACGCTCAAGCACGAGTGAGCAGCGCTCTGGCCGCGCCCTGCTGGAGAAGCTGCCCTGGTGGCTGCTGATTATCGTTGGCATCATCCTCTACATGGTGGTGCGCGTGCTCGTTGATCCGACCTACGCCCGCATTTTCAAGACGATCCTGCAGGGCTTGGGCATGACGCTGCAGGTGACGGTAATCTCGTTTATCTTCGCGCTGGTGCTGGGCATGGTGCTGGGGCTTGGGCGCATCTCCAAAAACTTTATCCTGCGCAATCTCGCCATCACCTACATCGAGTTTATCCGCGGCGTGCCCATCCTCGTGCTGATCTTCTCGATCTCCTTCGCCGTGGTGCCGGCGCTGTCGTCGCTGCTGGGCTTTAGCGGCAACAATGTGTCGATGGTGACGCGCGCGATCATCGCGCTGGTGCTGATCTACGCCGCCTATATCGCCGAGATCTTCCGCGCAGGCATCGAGTCGATCGGCCGCGGCCAGATGGAGGCGGCGCGCTCGCTGGGCATGTCGCACGTCAGCGCGATGCGCCATATCATCTTGCCGCAGGCCATCCGCAATGTGCTGCCCGCCCTGGGCAACGACCTGATCGCGCTGCTCAAAGACACCTCGCTGGTCTCGGTGCTCGGCGTGCGCGAGATCACCCAGGTGGCGCGCCTGTCGGTCAGCTCCACCTTCCTCTACGACCAGACCTACTTTACCCTAACGCTGTTCTACCTGACGATGACGCTCATCCTCTCGCTTATGCTCCAGTGGCTCCAGCGCCGCGTGCGCCAGGAGTAGCCTGCAGCAACGTGTAGCCTGCTGGCGCTGTACTATCAGGATGCGCGCCTGTGCCTGAGCGCCACATCTGTCGCCCTGCGCTCACTGCCGTGGCCGGGTCGAATGTGCTATGCTGGAGCGGTCGATACTGAATCAGGAGACTACGATGAACATTCCTGAGCTTCTCTTACAGCAGGGTGATGCGGCTGGTATTAAGCTAGAGCTTGTGCGCGGTGTTGGCACGTGGGAGGCACTGCCCACGAAGCGCCATCAAGGCATGCTGTTTCGTATTCAATCCTCGATTGCGCCGCTGCCTGGGCGGGATGACTGCGCCTGTGTCCACTACAGTGATGTGCTTATCCGCTTTGCAGCGGACACGTACAAGCGCCCCGATATAGCGATCTGGTGTCAGGAGCCAAGCGAAGAAGATGCGGCAATCACGCTGATCCCTGCCGCCGTGATTGAGGTCATCAGCGTTGGCTACGAGGCGAAGGACATCGAGCAGGGGCCACCGATCTATCTGGCCCATGGCGTGCAGGATGTGGTGGTGGTCGATCCACGCTCTGGGGCGATTACCCATCACCGCCACGCTGGCGTGCAGCGCCTGATAGCTCCGGCCACGATCGATCTGCTCTGCGGCTGCCGCATCAGCGTGTAGCGCGCGGCAAGTAGCTTCGGTTGCAGCGCTGACAGCTTTGGCGTTGTTCCAGCAGCGGCTAGTCTGGTGCAAATGCCCACACGCGCACGCTGCGGTCCTCGCTGGCGCTGGCCAGCCAGCGGCCGTCGTGGCTCCACTGGAGCGCCAGGATATTGCGCTGATGTGCTTGCAGCGTGCCGTGGCACACAAGCTGCGCGCCCTCACGCCGCCACAGCCAGAGCGCGCCATTTTTGCAGCCACAGACGAGCCAGTCGCCAGAGGGATGCCAGTCCAGGCAGCGCACCCAGTCGGGCACGTGGCCACAGCGCTGCACGAGCGCGCCCGTTGGATAGTCGATGATGTGGATCATCTCATCAAGACTGCCGCTGGTCAGCCATGGCCTCGTTGGGTGCCAGGCCACGCTTGATATGTACCACTCGTGCGGCTTGAATGTGTGCAGCAGCGCGCCGCTGGCGCTCTCCCACACGCGCACGGTCTCCTCCTCGGCGGCGCTGGCGATCAGGCCAAGGGCGGCGCTGACAGCGATGCTGGTGACCCGCCCTCGGTGCCCAGCGAGCGTGTGCACACATGTGCCGCTGGCAGTGTGCCAGATGGCGGCTGTGCCAGCGCCAGCGCTGATGAGATGATCAGCATCAAGCCACGCAAGATCGCTGACCAACTGTTGCTGATCGATCAGCGGCCGATCGGCGCGCTCGGTGCCCGCAGGCGACCAGCGGTACACGTGTCCGTCCGAGCAGCCGACGGCGACCCACTCGTGCGCGCCCCAGGCCAGGCTGGCGACCCAGCCAGGGAAGCGCTGGCGCTGCAGCGGTTGCTCGGACTCGGCTGGACGCCAGACGATCAGCGTGCGATCCTTGCCGCCGCTGAGCAGCAGTGCGCTGTCGTGGCTCCAGGCCAGGGCGCGCACCACAGCGCTGTGGCCGCTCAGCTGCTGGGCTGGCTGGAGGACGCTGGCTGGCGTTGGGCTGAGGTAGCTGCGCTGTGGCCGTGGCATTGGTGCTCCTGCTGCGATGTGAAAGGGGAGCGTGCGCTGATCCATGGCCAGCGCAGCGCTCAAGCTGCTATGGGCGGCGGCCAGGTTGGCGCAGGTGGCTAGCCAAACAGCGCCGAGTCGTTGATGTAGATGGCGTAGTGATGAATCAGCGTGCCGTCGCCGCGCAGAATATTGGCGAAGGGCACGCTGAGCGTGGTGTCGTCGTGGCGCGTGTAGGTCACGGTGCCGCTGCAGATGGTGGCGTCGGGCGTGACCCATGCCTCTAGATCGTGGTGGCGCAGGCTTTTGATGGCGCTGAAAAAGCCGCTGATCGTCGCATAGATGGCCGCTTTGCCGTTGACGAGCGGCGCATTGCCAAACTGTAGCGTGCAGTCGTCGGTCAAGAATGCGACAAATGCGGCGGTGTCTTTGGCGTCGATGCTGGCGAACAGGTCGGCGACCCAGGTCGGCAGGGTCTTGCTGCCCGGCGCAAGCGCATGGGCTGTGCTCATAGAACCTCCTTGGCACAAGAATGTCATGTGCGCATTCTAGCAAGTTGCTCGCTGCGCTACAAGCACTCGTTTTGTACGCCATTGATTGCATGAGATTGACATCGCATTGCTGGCTAGCGTAGGATAGCGTTGAGCCACCTGTTCACGTTTCTCCACGCTTGTTTGTGCCTGTGTTGGCCTAGCTGGAGGTGATTATGCCCACTCGACACCAGAACCAGCGCCGCTCGGCGCTTGATCCGCAGCGGCTCGCCCCTCGTGCGCCAGCAGCTATCGCCAGCGAACCTCTGCGCTTGCCGCTTGACCGCGCCACACCACAGGCGATCCAGCAGCTCCAGCGCACGCTTGGCAATCGCACGGTGGGCGCGCTCCTGCAGCGCGTGATTATTGATCAGTGGGATAACTATCAGCTGAAATGGCTCAAGCAAGAGCAGCTGCGCCGGAATCAAGGCGGGCGCGTGAAGCCGAAGGGCAATAAGTATGAGCGCCTAACGCTCGATGAGCTCAAGCAGTTGATCACCTACCACACGCACTCAAAGCTCACCTTCACCGCTGCGCAGCCACAGATGGCGCAGCAGCCAAGTCCGCAGGTGATCGACCTAACCGAGACAGAAGACCCGATTGTGTCGAGCGACGAGGAGGATCAAAAAGAAGTCAACCTCAACAAGCAAGAGCAGGAGAACATGCAGGTTGTCGAGCCACAGCAGCAGGCAGCCAACAAGGCCCCCGAGCTTCATCCGCTTGAGTACCTCAGTATATTTGCGAATCTGACCTTCGAGCCAAACCAAGTTGCACGTTTTTTTTTGCGCAAAGGCGACCAGGTTATCGGGCTATCGCAGAAGTATACATACTCGATCGACAGCCACGCCGAGGAAAAAATGTTTGGCGATCTAGGCGAGGCCATTCAAAAGGTGCAGCCCGACGCAGTCTATGTCTTTAGCCTCTACTCACCCTGTAGCAACTACACCGCCTACGGCCACTCTGCGGTGCATAACTGTAGTGGAACCCTGGCGGATCTGCCAAAGCTCTTTTCTGGTGTGCAGTGCTTCTTAGGCTACAGCTTGATCTGGCAGGGCCAGGATAACACCCCCCAAGAGCATCAAAAACAAGTCTTTGCCCAAAGTCTCAAGGGCCTTGAGCAGCTGAAGAGCGCTGGCTGGCAGATGCAAAAGCTCTAGTTAGGGCCTATGTGCTCAGGCGCTGGCCGCTATACACGCGGCCAGCGCCTCCAGCCAGCGCTCTAGTCTGCTTGCTCGCGCAGAGCAGTGCTGAGCGAGCCGCCTACTGCTCTACAAGCGTGCGTGTAAGCTGCTTGAGCTGCTCGGCGACTGGATAGACGCGCGGGCCTTGGTCGACGACCATGAGGATGCCTAGCAGATTGTGCTCGCGGTCGATCCAAGGCGTGAAGCCAAACGCGCCAGGGCTGCTGACCTCCAGCGCATTGCCGACGCTGTCGACACGGGTGCGCCACACTCCCAGGCCATAGCGCAGCTCGGGGCCGCCATACTTGGTCTGCGGCGAGTAAAAGATCGGCACGCCGTTGGTCTGGTCGCGCTCCATCTCGGCGACGCTGGCGGGCGCAAGCACCTGCTGGCCGTCGAGCGTGCCGCTGTGCAGCAGCATGCGCAGGAACTGGGCGTAGTCGTGCATGCTGGTGCTGACGCCGCCAGCAATGCGCGGGTTGTCACCGCGCCCAAATGTTGTGCTGGTCATGCCCAGCGGCGCGGCCATGCGCTGCTCGAAAATATCGGCCCAGCTCTGGCCTGCGGAGACCTCGGCCATGCGCCCGGCCACCTGAAAGCCTGCGCCGCTGTAGTCGAACTGCGTGCCTGGCGCGGCCTCCAGCGGCACCTGGCGCAGCTGCTCCACGCAGGCGGCCAGCGTCGTGCGCCGGTCGCCGAGGCAGGCCTGCTCCGGCGGCAGGTTCACGCCATCCTTGCCGACCATGCCCGAAGTGTGCGACAGCAGCTGGCGCAGCGTCATCTGCCCCGGCTGGCCGCTGAACTCCGGCAGATACATGCTCACCGGATCGTCGAGCTGTAGCTTGCCGGCATCGACCAGCGTCATGATCGTCGCCGCCGCCAGCCACTTCGAGCCGGAGGCGATCGGGATGACCGTCGCTGCGCTGTAGGCACCGAAGTACTGCTCGTGCAGCACGGTGTCGCCCTGCATAATCAAAATGCCCGCCCCGCGCCAGCCGTGCTCGGCCAGCGCCTGCTCAATCACGCTGTCGAGCGCGCCAAAGTCCTGCGTGCCCATCCCCGCTGCTAGTGTGGCCACCGGCGCGGCAGCTGGCGTGCGCATACGCCCGCATCCACCAAGCACCAGCAGTCCGACCAGCCCCAGCAATACCCAGCGCCATGCTCGCTTCATAGATCGTGCTCCTCTTACGCACCAAACGCCAGCCATCATAGAGCGAATCTGCTGTTCTGTCACCGCTGTCGGCTGGGCGCTGCTTGGGGAAACGCCTGGCCCGCCTTGCGCCGATTCTTGCTGCGTGCTACAGTCAGCTTAATGTTGCCTATGTACGACGAATTGGAGCACCCTATGCTTGACGATACTGGCCCCGATGATCAGGCGCTTGACGCGCAGCTCAAGCAGCTGGCGGTGATCATGGCGCTGGCCTGCACGGGCCTGGCCCAGATGCGCGCCGCCGCCGTGCAGTGGCTCGATGCCAATGCCGACGCCGCCGACTGGCAGGCGCTGGCCGCCGCGCTGCACGCGCTGCTCGCCGGCGAGCGCGATGCTGCTGTGCTGCTGGACGCCGAGCGCGACCTCGATGCGACCGACCAGGCGATTATCAGCTTAATTCTAGAGCTGCTGGACGACCCGGCCGCGCTCGAGGCAGCCATAGACGAGCTGCTGCCGGAGGAGCATCCGGTTGCCGAGCTGATCGTCCCGACTGTCCAGGCGCTGCTCGGCGGCACCACCGAGCGGCTGGCGCTGGTTAATCGCCTCCAGACCATGCCGACGGACAACCCCGAGATCAACGCCTTCGTCGGCGCGGCGCAGCAGGCCCTGTTTGGGGCCGAGCCACGGGCGCTGCTCGATCAGCTCAGCGGGCCGAGCGCGCAGGCTTGGGCGCAGGTGGTGCTGTTCTTCGAGACCGATGCGCTCAACCCTGACATGCTCGAGGAGGCGGTGCTCAACACCATCGCGGTCCACGGCTCCGCCGCCGCGCAGCGCGACGAGTGGCTCGCTGGGCTGCGCGATAGCTGGCTGCCGCAGCTCCAGGGGCGGCCACGGGCGACCGCCTTCTTCAATGCGCTGATCGCGCTCATCGAGGCCGATGGTGACGCGAGCGGTTTGGCTGTGGACCTCTCGCCAGCCTTCACGGGGCTGTGGCAGCAGGCGCTCGCTGGCATCGCCGAGCTGCGCCGCACGGCGGTGCTGGAGACGCTCGCAGCGCTCGTTTCGCCATTGGCACTGGCCCTGCATGGCGACGCTGCGGCCCAGCAGGCGGTGTCCGCCCAGCTCAGCCAGGTCGCCGACGATCCGCAGTTTCAGCCGTTTGTCGCCGCCGCGCAGCGGGCGCTCGCTGGCGAGCCAGTGCAGGCGGCGGGCGCACGCCTCAGCGGCGCAGCAGCAGACGCCTGGGCCGTGCTGCTGACGACGCTGCAGGCGTACCGCCAGTCAAGCTAGCAGCGTCATCAGAACAGACTATCGTGCTGTATTGTGTGCGCATCCAGGCATGCGCGTGGCGTGGACGCCTGCGCTAGCGCTTTTGGCGCTATAATGCGGGCTTGATCAAGGTATAGCTGTGCTGGAAGATCGGCACGAGAAATGGAGCGTGATGCAACAGCCAGGGCTATTGGTTATCTCGCTGGACTTTGAGCTGCACTGGGGCGTGCGCGACCGGCGCTCGGTGGCCAGCTATCGCGAGCACCTGCTCGGCGTGCGCCAGGCTGTTCCAGCGCTGCTAGAGCTGTTTCGGCGCTATGAGCTGCACGCCACCTGGGCCAGCGTGGGCATGCTGGCCGCCGCCGGTCGCGCTGAGCTGCAGGCGCTGCAGCCCGCTGAGCTGCCGCACTACGCCGACGCGAATCTATCACCCTACCCTGATGTGGCGACGCTCGGCGACAGTGAGGCCGCCGATCCGTTCCATTTCGCGCCCTCGCTGCTGCACCAGATCGCTGCCACGCCGCACCAGGAGATCGCGTCGCACACCTTTGCGCACTACTACTGCCTGGAGCCAGGCCAGACGGCGCAGGCGTTTCAGGCCGATATGGCGGCGCAGGCGCAGGCGCTCGCTGCGTATGGCCCGCTGACAAGCATTGTGTTTCCGCGCAATCAGGTTAATCGATCCTACCTGTCGCACTGTGCGGCAGCGGGCCTGCGCGCCTACCGCGGCACCGAGCGCGCCTGGTTTTACCGCCCGGTTGCTGATCGGCGCGATCATCGGGGGCGGCGGCTGCTGCGCCTGATCGATGCCTATCTGCCGCTGGCTGGCTCACACACCTATGCGCTGCCGCAGGCTGAGGCAGGGCTGGTGGATGTGCGATCGAGCCGGTTTTTACGGCCGTTCAGCCAGCGCCTGCGCTATCTAGAGCCGCTGCGTCTGCGGCGCATCACCAAGGCGCTGGAGGTGGCCGCCCGGCGCAGGCGTATCTTTCATCTGTGGTGGCATCCGCATAACTTTGGCCAGCAGCTGGCCGAAAATATGGCCGTGCTGGAGGCAGTTGTCCAGCGCTTCGCGGAGCTGCGCTCACGCTATGGGATGCGCAGCTGCTCGATGCGCGAGGTTGCCGAGCTAGGCGAGGTGCATGCATGACAAGCGCGACTGTGGTGCTGCTAGCAGGGCCAGGCGAGTCGACGGCGCTGGTCTATAACGCTCTGGTGGCGGCGGGCCTGCCTGTGGCGCATGTGATTATTGAGGAGGCGGTGCCGCACCGCCAGCTGCTGGCGCGGCGTGTGCGCACGCTTGGTCGCCTGACGGTGCTAGGGCAGGTTGGATTCCAGGGCCTGCTTGTGCCCCTGCTCCGGCGGCGTAGCGCCGCCCGGCGGGCTGACATTCTGGCGCAGCACGGCCTCAACCCGACAGCACCGCCGCCGCATCTGACTACGCAGGTCGCCTCGGTGAACGCGCCGGAGACGCAGCGGCTGCTGGAGCAGTATCAGCCGACGCTGGTCGTTGTCAATGGGACGCGCATTATTGCCCGGCGCGTGCTGGCGAGCGTGGCGGTGCCTTTCATCAACACCCATGCTGGCATCACGCCACAGTTTCGCGGTGTCCACGGCGGCTACTGGGCCTTGGCCGAGCGGCGGCCAGCCAGCTGCGGCGTGACGGTGCACTACGTTGATCCCGGCATCGACACTGGCCAGATCATCGCTCAGGCGCGCATTGCGCCGACTGCGGCGGACTGCTTTGTGACCTATCCCTACCTCCAGCTGGCCGCTGGCCTGCCCCTGCTGACGCACGCCGTGCAGCGGCTGCTTGCTGATGAGCCGCTGCCGCCCGCTACATCGATTGGCACAGGCCCCTCGCGGCTGTGGAGTCATCCAACGCTCTGGGGCTACCTGTGGCGGCGCTGGCGCTATGCCGTGCGCTAATGTAGCTCTTGCGCAAAAGAACCGCTGTATGGTAGTCTAGCAGCGTATTTCCTACACCAACTCGTAGCACCTGTTGTATCTGCCTTCAGCCCCCATTGCTGCTGACAGATGTGCGGCTGTGTCTGCTGTTTTGTACATGCGCATATGCAGCAGCTGGTGGCTGGAGTGCACTGCTGCTGCTGTTTAGAGGTATCGGCAGCTCCAGTGAATTCGTTCGAGTCAAACCAGGATAGAAGAGCGGCGGAAGCGATTAAGGTGGCTCTCTTTTGTTTAGGAGGACGAACGATGCCTGCGAAATTTGTGTACCGAGGCGTTCTGGTTGCTGCCGTGCTAGCCCTGCTGATTGCCTGTGGAGCGTCTGAATCTAGCCCTACGCCGATTCCCACCCGTGATCCGAACGCGCCGCCGCCGCCGACATTCGCCCCCGCTCCGAAGGCAGAGCTGCGCAATCTTGATGAGGCCCAGGCGATAGGCTTTGAGTACGAGGCATTCCTTAGCCCGCAGCAAGAGCCAGGCGAGGAGCAGAACACACCTAAGTTGACGCCCAAGGAGTTTCTCTCGACCGCGCCTTCGAAGCTGCGCAACGATCGCCACTCGCGCGGCTATGGCCTGATCCGCTTCACCAACGATCTTAGCCGCGCCTATGTCGATGTCCAGGTGGATGGCATCAATGCCGCCGATGTCAACATGTTCCATATCCACTGCGGCCGTCCCGATATGCTTGGCCCGATTTTGATTGACTTCTCGCTGGCAACGAACATTCAGGAGCAGCTGGCTGATAACTCCTTCTCTGTCGTGCTGACCAACGAGGACATCGAGAAGGAGGTCGCCGCAGGCCACGGACTCGTCGGCGCGTTTACCTCTGGCTGTCCGGTGATCCCCGGTATTCCTGGCGATGCGATGACAATCGCTGGTATGCAGTACATCGCCGAGCATGGCGAGCTGTACTTTAACCTGCACACCAAGGGCCAGACGTTCTATGGCGAGATGCGCGGCCAGATTCATCGGGTCGAGCGCTAGCGCTGATCGCTGGGGTGAATTGCTTTTGCATTAAACCAAGTTTTAATGTTATACTATGGGCCATAGCAGAAATGCTGAATTCTCCCTACCGTATATGCTAGCAAGACAACCCAAACGGTTTGCACAAGCCGGGCTAAATAGGGGATGTAGTTTTTTGTAAATTGCAGCTATAATAGGGTATCGCCTCCATCACAACTCCACATCTTTTGAACATCTCTCTGTGTACGGGTTCTGGCAACGTAGGGAAATTGGTATAAGGAAGGAGCACACAAGATGCTGTCAACTACTCGCAAGGTTCGTCGGGCTCGCGCTGTTCTCGCTCTGTTGGTTATGCTTGGTCTGGCCCCACTCGCTATGGCGCGTGATGCGCACGCAGCGGCTATCGCTCTGCCCGATGCGCCGCCATCCATCGTCGTTCCCCCGACGACCAACGGGAATATCTCGGCAATCTAAATCTGTTGTGGGCGATGCCCGGCTCCGCCCGTTACTGGTTAAAAGCCACTGTATCCACTAGACCGCTTGGCCTAGTGGAAACTGTGGCTTTTTATGATTCGCCGGAGGAGCTACGTGGTCGCCCGCAGCTCTATTGAGCTACATAGGCCATTAATCCAGCAGCCCTTGGCGCTAGGTGGGTCGCCAAGGGCTGCTGGTGCCGCTGTTTCGTTGAAGCCTAGAACAGCGAGCCGTCGCTGGAGATAAATTGGTGTTTCGCTCCTGGTTTGCTCTGGCCATGGCGCTGCCCAACGCCGATAACAGTGTGACAGCCCAGGCAGCAGCCACGCTTAGGTCGAGCGCTCGTTCGCCTCTTGCGCCTGGCTGCCCTTGAACACCTTGAAGAGAAACCACAGCGATGGCAGCAGCACGGCCATGCCAAACGGCAGCGCACCGAGGATAAACCACAGCGTGCTGTCTGGCGCGGCGGCCGACGTCAGCGTCACGTCTGGGTAGATCAGGTAGGGATACTGCGCCACGCCCCAGCCTGCCAGCAGACACGTTACCTGCACAATGGTTGCGATGCGCGCTGTGCGATAGTGGCGCGTCAGCAGCGTCCATCCCGACAGCAGCGCCGCCGCCACGCCCACCAGAATGAGCGGGGCCGCCTTGAGGCTGACCAGGCCGCTCCACAGGTGCGCCGCCCGGAAGTACAGCAGCGGCAGCGTCAACACCGAAAGTGCGACGACCACGGTGCCTGCGATCAGCGCCCGCCGCCGGAAGTCCTCGCGCAGCTCGCCTGCGCTCTCCAGCGTCAGATACACTGCGGCCAAGTAGGCGCAGAGCGCTAGCGCCAGCCCGCCCATCGCTAGGGCCAGCGGGCTGAGCCAGGGCGTGTTGTCCGCCTGGATGACGCCATTCTGCACCCGCAGCTCCCCGGCGGAGATGGCGCTCAGCGTCATGCCCAGCAGCACTGGCGTGATCACGCTGGCGATACCAAAGATGGTGCCCCAGCGCCGTGGAAGATTGATGCCGCTCAGGCTGCGCGAGCTCTCAGGGCTGTAGGCGCGGAACACAAACGCTGCCCCACGCAGGATGATGCCCAGCAGCACAAGGTGAAATGGTACAAACAGCGCAATGCTCAGCACGCGAAATGCCGGCGGAAAGGCGCTGAAGAGGATCACGATGATAAAGATGAGCCAGACATGGTTGGCCTCCCATACTGGCCCCATCGCCTGGGCGATCACATCGCGCTGCTGGTCGCGGCGTGGACCGCTCGCAAACATATCCCAGATGCCGCCGCCAAAATCGGCGCCGGCCAGCACAGCGTAGGCGACCACGGCGAGCAGGCCAACGGCGGCCATTAAGATCTCAGGACTCATATGCGGCCTCCTTCTGGGGCTTGGCGGGGCCAACGTCTCCCTGCGCTGTGTCGTTGGCAAGCTGGCGCAGCAGATACACCAGCACAATACCTAGCAAGGTGTAGAGCAGGCTGAAGCCGTAGAATGTCAGCGGCACCTCGCTCACAGGCGTCACGCCCTCGCTGGTGCGCATCACATCGTAGATGACCCATGGCTGTCGCCCGACCTCGGTGACGATCCAGCCCGCCTCCAGCGCCAGAAAGCCCAGGAAGCCGCTTAGCACCAGCGCGCGCTGCAGCCAGCGACTCTGCTCCACCCGCTTGCGGCGACGCTGCACCCAGTACCATAGACCAATGACGATCAGCGCAATCCCTGCACCAACCATGATCTGGAACGAGAAGTGGGCCAGATAGACATTGGGCCGCTGATCTGGTGGGAAATCGTTGAGGCCCTGTACAACCGCGTCGCTGTCGCCCTTGGCGATGAAGCTGAGCAGGCTGGGGATTTTCAGCGCGCCAATAACTTCGCCGGTCTCTGGATTGGGGATGCCGCCAATGATCAGGTCGGCGTTGGCTGTTGTCTCGAAGTGCGCCTCCATGGCCGCAAGCTTGGCCGGCTGGTGCTGGGCCACCTGCTTGCCGGAGATGTCGCCGCTGATCGGCTGGAGCAGCGCGGTGATCGTTGCTAAGGCCAGACTGATCGTCAGCGCTGAGCGATGGTAGGCGTCGTGCCGCCCGCGCAGCATGCCCATTGCATACACCGCCGCCACAGCGAAGCCAGTCGCGATGTAGCATGATAAGGTTGAGTGCAGCGCCATGTGCAGCCACGCTGGTGCGAGGAATGGCGCAATCGGGCTGATGTTGGTCGCGACACCGTTTTCTAGCGTAAAACCTGCTGGTGTCTGCATCCAGGCGTTGGCCGCCACCACAAGCACGCCCGAGAGCATACCGCTGATCGCCACCGGAATGCCGGTAAGCCAGTGCGCCCGCGGCGAGAGCCGCTTCCAGCCATACAGATACAGCCCTAAGAAGATCGCCTCGATGAAGAAGGCGAAGCCTTCGAGCGCAAACGTCGGCCCGATAATGCCCCCTGCAAATTCCATGAACTGTGGCCACAGCAGCCCTAGCTCAAACGATAGCGCTGTGCCCGAAACTGCGCCAATGGCAAAGGTCAGCGCTGTTGCCTTCGACCACTTGCGCGCCAGGTCAAGGTAGTGCTGCTGGCCAGTGCGCAGCCCAAGACCTTCGGCGATAACCATCAGCAGCGGGAGTCCAATGCCGAGCGCCGCAAAGACCATATGGAAGGCCAGCGAGACCTCCATCTGGGCACGGGCAGCCGTTAATGTGTCCATACAGACCTCCGATGTGCGTATACTCTCGTTGAACCGTATCAAATGCGCCCATCCAACAGCATGCGATCTCGAAACGATGCGTAGTCAGGTGCTGACCCTATGGTACACTGGCAAGTACAAGACCAAGCGACGCTCATTGGTGAGCGTCAGTAGAAAGGGGCGGTCATGCGCATCACCACTGGTGTCCAAGATTACGTGAAAGCGATCTATGAGCTCCAGCAAGTTGAGGCACCGGTGTCGAACGGTCGTTTAGCTACCCACTTTGGCTTTAGTGCACCTGCGATCACCGAGATGGTCAAGAAGCTCGAGTCTCTCCAGCTTGTCGACTATCAGGCGCGCGAGGGTGTAACGCTCACCCCGATTGGGGAGAAGGTGGCGCTGGAGATGATTCGGCATCATCGGCTGCTGGAGCTGTATTTGGTCGAGGCGCTGGGGATGTCTTGGGATGAGGTTCACGCCGAGGCAGAGGTGCTGGAGCACGTGCTGTCCGAGGCCCTTGAGGAGCGGATCTCCGCCTATCTTGGCGATCCCAAGTTCGATCCGCACGGTGCGCCAATCCCCGCCCGCGATGGCACGCTGCCGCAGCGCACGTCGCGCTTGCTGACCACGCTGGAGGTCGGTCAGTCCGCCACCATCGTCGAGGTCGATGACCGCGACTCGGAGCGGCTGCGCTACTTGGCCGATCTGGGCCTGTTGCCCTCCACGCCGGTGCACCTGGTCGAGCGCGCGCCTTTCGATGGCCCGCTGACGCTCGATGTTGGCGATCCGCCACAGCGTCAAGTGATCGATCATCGCCTAGCGCGCTTGATCCATATTTCGCTGGCAGGATAAGCATGGTGTGCGCCATGGCCTTGCGCGATGGCGCACGCTGCGCTAGTCTGCCAGCGCTTCTAGCTGCTCCACGATCATGCGGCACCAGTTGATGTACTGCTGCTCGTAGCTGATTCCCTGCATTAGCGTGATGTAGCTGGCAAAGTATGCTGAGCTTGGCTGCATAAACTCACCTGCCCCCTCGGTTTCAATATGCTGCTTGATCCCCTCGTACACTCGTAGCTGCTCAACGTGCTGCCGCGCTTGATCCTCCACCACGGCGATCGCCGCCGCTGGGTCGGCAAGCCACAGCGAGAATGTCTTAAGCAGAAATTCATCGCGGATGACCGCCGCCTCGCTTGGCTCACTGACCCACTGGCGTAGCTGCTCGCGCCCTGCCGCTGTTAGCGTGTAGACCTTTTTGTCCGGCACGTTCTGCTGTTCAACGACTTCATGCGTCACATAGCCTAGCTCCTCAAGCCGCGCTAGCTCTGGGTAGATCTGGCTGTGCCGCGCGCGCCAGAAAAACCCTATCGGCGCTTGCATCAGCTGCTTGATCTCGTAGCCCGAGAAATCTTGGCGCGCCAGCAGGCTCAACAACGCATAGCTTAGTGTTTTCATCCATAGCCTTTCTATATTACCTATGTCACCATTGACATAGAATCTCTAGCGGTGTAGTATAGCATAGAGCTGCCTATGTCACACATGACATAGCTGGTTGAAGGTACTTGATCGAGCGTTTTCAGCATAATCGACAAAGGAGCTACTGTGGATACTTCAATGCAAGGTCGCATCTGCCTCATCACTGGGGCCACCTCGGGCATGGGGCAGGCCACCGCCGCCGCGCTCGCTGGGCAAGGCGCAACCGTTGTGCTCGTGGCCCGCAGCGCCAGCAAGGCCGTGCACGTTCGCGATGAGATTCGCACCCAGAGCGGCAATCCCAATGTTGAGTATCTGCTTGCCAACTTGGACTCGCAGCAGGAGATTCGTCAGCTGGCCGCTGCATTCACGCAGCGCTACCAGCAGCTGCACGTGCTGGTCAACAATGCTGGCGGCATCTTCTCGCAGCGCCAGCTCACTGTCGATGGCTTGGAGATGACCTTCGCCGTCGATCATCTGGCCTACTTTCTGCTCACCAACCTGCTGCTCGATACGATCAAGGCCAGCGCTCCAGCGCGCATCATCAACGTCAGCTCCAGCATCGCCGCCGTCGGCTCGATAAAGTTCGATGATCTGCAGCGCGCCAAGGGCTATACCGCCTTTGGTGCCTATGCCCAGGCGAAGCTGGCAAACTTGCTGTTCTCTTATGCGCTCGCCCGTCGCCTGGAGGGCAGCGGCGTCACCGTCAACGCCATCACGCCCGGCCCGGTCGCCACACGCTTTGGGGCCAACAACAAGTCTGGCATCCCCAAGCTGCTGTCGCGGATGTTTCAGCTCTTCGCACGCTCCTCGGAGCAGGGCGCACAGACGGCGATCTACCTGGCCTCCGCTCCCGCGCTGGCCAGCGTCTCCGGCAAGGCGTTCTACAACTCAAAGGAGCAGCGCACCACGTCCAAAGCGCACGATGTCGCGGCCCAAGAGCGCCTCTGGCAGGTTAGCGCTGAGCTGACCAAGCTCCAGAGCGCCGCCCAGGCCGCTTAGGCCCACCTGTGTTCTTCACTCGCTAGACAAGGAACTATTATGGCTCAGATTATCAACAAGCGTATGACCGCCGCGATCGAGGGTGATTTTGTGGTTTTTCTGATCGGGATGCGCGTTAACAAGCCGCTCAAGGTGCGCACCTGGCTGCCAGTCGCCCGCGCGATGCCGCGCATGCTGCGCGAGCTAGAGCAGAATCCCCAGTCTGGGCTGCTCGGCTATCATTTTCAGCCCGGCTTCCCGCTGCTGCTGCTCGTGCAGTACTGGCGCTCGTTTGAGCACCTCATCGATTACGCCGGCAGCCGCGACGCGGCCCACTTTCCGGCCTGGGTCGAGTTTAATCAAAAGATCGGCTCCAGCGGCGATGTTGGCATCTGGCACGAGACTTACCGCGTCAATGCTGGCGACTACGAGACGGTCTACAACAATATGCCGGTCTTCGGCCTCGCGAAAGCCAGCCGCGCCATTCCGGCCACCGGCCGCATGTCCAGCGCCGCCAGCCGCATCCAGGCCGCCCGCCATCCCGTCGATGCCTAGCCGCCAGCCTCTGCCGCGTGCGCTGTGGTGCTGGTATACTCAGGGCGCGGCTTAATTTAATGATGTGATGAAAACAGCGCCGATGTTTCCCGCTGGCTGTGCTGCGGGAGTCGGCGCTGGTGCTGGAGCGCTCGTGCGAATGCATGGCGACTCTGAAGCGCGGTCGGACCAGCTCGCGGCATGGCCTAGTGCGGCTGTGTGCACCAGCATGTGCTGGCTGGGCGCGCATCCTGAAACTCGTCACCGTCTACCTGCCAAAAAATTTGCTGTTTTTGCTCACAATGCGATGTGCCAAAGATTGGTATTTGCGCACACAGTCCAGCGCGGAGTTGGTGGCGCTCGCTGGCGTGCATATCCTGAGCAACAGCGTGCGCCAGCGTAGCTACGCTGGCGCACACACGTCGATCTGCTGCTGTGGCTGAGTCGTCGGCGCTAGGTCGCTGCCGTGCGAGCTAGGCCCGTTTTCCGGCTCAGGGCTAGCCGCTGCTGGTCATCAATCGCGCCGTTGTAGATCACCGGCATGCCGCGGGTCTGGATCAGACGATAGAGTGGGTGGTGTGGTGCGAGCGCAATTAGTGTCTCCTGCTTCGAGCGTCGCACTGGCAGCGCGTCGGGCGTGCTGCTGGCCTGCAGCAGCACCGGGTCGCTGCTCTGCGGGTCGAGCGCTGGGTTAGCCCAGCTGACAGCGCTGGGGCTGCCCCACTCCACATCAAGCTCGCGGCTCAGCACGATCACAATATAGGCGTCTTCGCGGCGGGCGAAGCACTCATGCGCATTCATACGGTCCTCCTTCCAAGCTAGGTTGGCTTCTGCGTTGGCCCATGATGGCGCAGCTCGAAGCCGCGCACAATCACGTAGGCGATCAGCGAGCAGGCGAAGAATGCTAGCAGCGCGCCGGCGATGCTGCCAAGCGTTGCGATCACAGTGCGGTACACTTCCAGCGCCCAGCGATCAGCGTTCAGCGTGAGCGGTGTGCTCTGCAGATACGAGGGATTGATGTACTGCTCCAGCTCCCAGATGCGCACGCCGCTGGAAACACCAACTACATAGATCGCAAATTTGAGGTAGCGCTGCCAGGCCGCCCCAAGCTCCTCGCCGACGATCCGCTGCAGGACAAGCTTGATCGGCCGGTCAAACAGCTGGGCGACAATCAGTGAGCAGATAGCGGCGATGATAAACGTCACCGCGAGTAGGCTGAGAAACATACAAGCGCTCCTTTCTGTACCTTGGCCGCTAGCGCTCGCCAACGGCACGCTCGTGATTGCTGCTGTGGCTTGTTGTTAGCAGCAGCTCAATCATGGTCAGCAGCGAGTCAAGCACAAAGGGCTTGGCTACAAGCGCACAGTCCAGCGCCTTGATTTGCGCGCCGCTGTCTTGGAGCAGCCGCTGGTCTGCTGAGTAGACGATAATCGGCAGCGCTAGCGTCGCGTGCTCGTGGCGCAGCTGCTGCACGAGCGCGCTGCCTGCGGCGGATTTGAACACCGCGCCGTCGATGATCAGCATGTCCGGCGTGAGGCTGTGCAGAATATGCTCCGCTTGCGCAGCGCTGGTGCAGCCGAGGGCGATGTAGCCTTCCTCTTGCTCAAGCACCTCGGTCATTAAGTCTAGCAGCACTTGGTCGTCGTCTAGAACAAGGATTGTAAAATTCATGCCACCCCTCCTATACAATTACTATTCTGGCCCTCCTGTATGATTTGGCTGGCCCACTGGCGTAGCTCGGTGTTCCATTAGATGGCCCTGTGCTCGATGTGGTACGCTTCCGAGCTACTGTGTGTTTTTAATTGACATAAACATGCAGTGTGTGTGCCAGCGCTGACCAAGTACTATTTAACTGTAGCCGACACGGCTACCTGATGGGCGATGTTCTGAGGGCACAGTGGTAGAGTGTGTGGAGGTGGAAGGATAGTGCTAGGTCGATTGTTTGTGCCGCCAATATCAGCGACGAGTATGTCATGCGCTACTGGTGCTAGAGTGCGCCAGCAACCGATGATTAACTACCACTCATTCTGGCACTTAACGGTGCGCTCCAACGTTGTGGCTTCATCACCGCCCGTTATTGATCGTTTCCCGCAGCGGGCGGGCAGTGCGCTATGCTGAAACTACCACACGAGGCCGTTCTCCCTACACAACTCGGCATGCCTCAGAGCCTTGATCTAAGGAAGTGAGGACTCCATGTTGTACTGGATCAACACAATTGTTGGTGTCGGCCTAATCGCAGCACCGTTTGCCCTCAACTTCACCGACAACACCAACGCTACGGTTAGCAGCATTGTCCTTGGCTTGATCGTCGCACTCGCCTCGGCCTATAAGGCCCTTACGCGCGATACCCAGCTTTGGGAAGACTGGGCTGACGCCGTCGCCGGTGTGGCCGCTGTGCTGCTGCCGATCATCTTTGGCTTTGGCACCGCCACGTTGGCCTTCTGGAGCATTGTGGCTCTTGGTGTGATCGCCGCCGCCCTGGCGAGCTATCAGCTCTATGAGTCACGGCTGCAGCCGCAGTAGCTGACTGTGAGCGAGCAGGAGTAGGTTTATGCACAGGCTGGATGCTGCATGCAGCATCCAGCCTGTGTTTTTGGCTGTACCCTATCCGTATGCTCAGCATCTACGAGCGCTGAGCAGGAGGTGCATAATGTTTCGCCACTCCGCGATACGCATCTGGCTGATGCTGCTGATTGTTGCTCTGCTGCTGCCGGTGCAGCGAGCGCAGGCAGTGGTTGGTGTTGTTGAGCCATTCCGCGACTACTACAACCAGCACGATGGCGTGCGTGTGCTTGGCTACCCGCTCACTGGTCTTACCGAGGCGGGTGGCTATCAGGCACAGTACTTTGAGAAGGGACGCATCGAGGATCACCGCAGCGAGGTCGTCGATTCCGTCTGGGGTTTTATGTACGGTCGCCTCACGGCCGAGCTGATGGCGCTGAATCCTAGCGGCGCAGTCAACGCGACCAGCCTCACCTATGCGCAGCTCGCCGAGCTGCATGACCCCAGCTATCGCCATGCGCCCCCCATTGGCTTTACCAGCGGCGTGATGCAGCTGCCAACCGGTGCGGTCTTTATCCCCGATGATCCGCTGCTGCGGCGCGCGCCTGGCTACCATGTTCCAGCGCGCTTCTGGCGCTATATGAATCGTAGCGATCTCTTCCCCGCCGGCTGGCTGCATGACATCGGTTTGCCGCTCACTGATGCTGTTCAGGTCACGACGATCAAAAACGGCACCATGCGCACGATTCTGCTGCAGGCGTTTGAGCGCACGGTGCTCACTGACGATCCGCTCAATCCAAGCGCCTGGCAGATCGAGCGCGGCAACTTGGGCCTGGATAGCATCAATATCCTGCCTGCGGTCAGTCCGATTGAGCTACCGGCTGTTGGCAGCCACGCCACGCTGCCGCTGCATATCATGGCGCGCGTTGGCGTTCCGGGCCAGCTGCTGGCGGTGGCGCTGCGCTGGCAGGATGGCACGACGCTGCGCTCGGCGCTCACGGCGCTGCGCGGCGAAGATGGGCGCGGTCTGCTGATCGGCAGCATTAACTGGATGCAGGAGAGTCAGCCGCCGCAGCCGCCGAGCCAGTGGGCCATGCTTGAGATCAGCGATGCACGTGGGGCGATTCTTGCGCGCCAAGGTGTCTTTATGCTCAGCGCCGCTGATCCCGATACCCGCGTCGTGCAGCTCTACTGGGTGCTTGGCGATCAGGTCACACCGTTCGAGCGCCACATTGTGTCCACACCTCGCATCGGTGCAGCGGCGCTAGAAGAGCTGCTGTGGGGGCCGCCGCCACCGAACCTCGCTGGCTTTGAAACGGCACTTCCGCTGCCATCCGAGGTGCTCAGCTACGCTGGCCGCGAGTCGGACTGGGGGCCGCGCGTGCGTTTGCTCAGTCTGAATATCGTCGATGGCGTTGCCACCGCCAACTTCTCGCAGGAGCTGCGCGCGTATGGCGGCGGCTCGCTCCGGGTCCACTTTATCACCGAGCAGATTCGCCAGACGCTGCTCCAGTTCCCAAGCGTCCACACGGTGCGCATCGCGATCGAGGGCCGCACCGACGGCGTGCTTGAGCCGTAGCGCCTGACAGTAGCAAGCCACTTTGGCCACAGCGCAGACGGAGAGCCGTTGTTGCGCTGTGGCCGAGTGTTTAAGAAAATAGGGTGCAGCGAACAGCTTGTTATCGCGCTAACTGCGCGCAGCATGGGGCAGTGTAGCGCTAGCTTATGTAGCGCTTGGAGGAGGCTTGCGATGGCGTTGTATCGGGGTGCTTGGTGCGGAGATTTTTCCATCGAACTGGCGCGTGGCCTTGGCTGCGGCGGATTTCAGCCAGCGACTCGACTTTACCTTTGATTGTAGTGAGTGCGGCCGCCCAATCCAGGGCGATGCGACCGTGCACTGCTACCTGCATTGCCACGAAACGATTACGCTCATACTGTGGGCGCGCGCTGAGCTAAGTGATGCGTATTGTCAGCTAGATGGCTGGCGCTCCGGCGGCGACGTGGCGCACCGCGAGATGAACAGGGCGGTGTGTGCAAGCATACACCGCTTGCGCAGGATGGACAATAGCACCGTTGGGTTGGTACGCTGATCTTTGTACGCCGTCTAGCATGACGGCCGTTGGCTGCTGGCTATGCTGCGCTGAGCAATTGCTAGGCCGGGCCGAGCCAGCAACGCAGCCGACCCTGCTGTCTGAACCGCTGCCCCTAACCACAGACGATTATGTTCATGCCTTACGCCTCGATGACCGCAATCGCCTCGATCTCGATGAGAAAATCAGGATTGGCGAGGGCGGCAACACCGATCCAGCTTGTGGTTGGCAGCTGATCAGCAGGGAAAAAGTGCAGCAGTGCATCGCGGATTGGTGCCGTGGCGCGGATCGCCGCACCAACAATGTAGAGCCGCAATGAGACGATGTCGGTGCGCTGCCCGCCTGCTGCGACCACCGCTCGCTCAACATTCTCTAAGGCCCGCTGTGTCTGCTGGCCTAAATCGTCAGCGGCTCCGATCTTCTGGTCGGCGTCCCAGGCGACCTGCCCCGAGATATAGATCGTTTTGCCTGGATTACACACCACCAACTGCGAGAAGCCATACTGGGTGCTTTGAAACAGATTCTGGGGATTCAGGTACTGATGGGCCATTGTTACTCCTTCCTGGTATGTTTTTTGTTCGCTTGTGGACCAAAAGTATACCGCAGCTGTGGCCTGAGCACTGTAGGGCCAGTGAGTTGGCCGACCGCTTGTGCGGCGGACGTGTGCATAGTTCAAGGGCGCTACGGATGGATGATCGTAAGAAAATATTGAATAACGTTGGGCTGTATGCTATGCTAGGGATGATCATCACCGCTAAAACGTTGCTGTTCATTGTTTTAACTTTGTACCTCTAATTTTACCTCCTAACAACTTCGCACTCCACCTTCCACGCTGCTATGGTGCTGATCAACACATGACATTATCTCTATCATTCCTGCTGCATTGGTCAACGAGTAGGCTCTTGAATGCCTCATAGCCAGCAGCAACCATCGTATCTCCGCACCTGCTGTTGTCGCATGAGGCAGTGTTGCGCTAGGTGTCTGGCGCTTGTGGGAGGTAGACTATGGCCTTGTATCGGTGTCCTTGGTGCGGAAGTTTTCCAACGAACTGGGGTACGGCTGTTGATACGGCGGAGCACAGCGAGGCGCAAGTCGATGGCAGCATTCTTTTGACTATTGCCTTTGACTGTAGCGAGTGCGGTCGCCCAATCCAGGGCGATGCGACCGTGCGCTGTCTTGTGCATCGGCGTGATACGCTTTCGCTCATGCTGTGGGCTAGGGCCGAGCTAGGCAGCGAGTACTGCCAGCTCGACCATATTCCTCTACAGCGTGTCTTCGGCATGGCCACAGCGCGGCCCGCTATGGTGCGCCAGCGCACGCCGCGTGAACAGGAGGAGGCGTAGCCCTGATGGTGTTAGGATTTCCTAACCGCACCATAGACGATTATGTGCATACGCTCCGCCTCGATGACCGCAATCACCTCAGTGTCGATCAGAAAATCGTGGTTAGCGGTGGCAGCAATGTCGATTCAGCTAGTGCTTGCTAGCTGATCGGCGGGGAAAAAATGCAGCAGTGCATCGCGGATTGGTGCCGTGCGCGGATCGCCGCTCCAATACTGGAGCGCCGCAGCGAGACGATGTCGGTGTGCTGCCCGCCCGCTGCCGCCACCGCTCGCTCAACATGCTCTAACGGCTGCTGTGTCTGCTGGCCTAAATCGTCAGCGGCTCAGGTTCTGGTGCGCGCATAGAACGCTCCTACAGATTTTCTGTTGTCCTGGGCTTAGCCCGATGGTATGCTGGGCGCACATCTCTATTAAGGAGGCATCTATGCACTATCTACTCCGCCGCCGGGCGCTTGCCTGTGTGCTAGCGCTCGCCATGTTGCCCTGCATACCAGCCGCCGCTGCGCCCCGCATATCCACCGGTGCCTACTCAGTGCCGAGCCGGGTTGGCGGCCCCGATGCCTTTGGCTATCGCTTCAAAGATAGCAGCGAGCCTGACGGCCCAGCCTACAGCTGGATTGAGATCGTTGGGGCTGGCGGCGTCAATCTGGGCTTAGCAGATGATTCGATTGCGACGATTAACAGCACATTTCCGATCACCTACTACGGCATTAGCTCGTCCACGCTGCGCGCCTCCATGAATGGCGCGCTGCTGTTCAACACGACCAATGGCAACATCTCCTTCACCAACGGATCGGTTAGCACTGCGCCGTCGCTCTCTATCTTGCCGTTTTGGGATGACCTCTACCCCGGCCTCAACAATGGTAATGTCTACTGGGCCGTGGTTGGCACTGCGCCGCAGCGGCGACTCGTCGTTGAGTGGTACAACGTACCCCACCGCAGCACCCGCACGAATGCTAGCTCCATGATCAGCTTTGAGGTCGTCTTCTTTGAAGAGAGCAGCACGGTGCTCTTCCAGTATCAGGACGTGCTGCTTGAGAATGTGATCTACGATAGTGGCGGATCGGCAACGGTCGGCATCCGCGGGCCAAGCAGCGCCGCTGCGCTTGAGTACAGCTTCAATCAGGCCAGCCTGAGCGATGGGCTGGCGATTAGCTTCATCCCAACGAAAGCGAGCTTCACCAGCACCGCGCCTGATACGCTCGGTCAAACAACCGTCTTCACCAACACCAGCCTTGGCACTATCAGCGCCTACGCCTGGGACTTCGGCGACGGCGCGACCAGCACGGCGCAACATCCCGTCCACACCTATGCCGCCAGCGGCACCTACACGGCGACGCTGACGGTTACCGATACGAGCGATGTGGCCGATTCGTATAGCGCACAGGTTCAGATTTTGCCCCAGCCTGTGGCTGGGTTCACCAGCACGACGCCGGATACCCTCGGTACCGCGACCAGCTTTACCGATACCAGCACTGGTGTTGACCTTAGCTACCTGTGGGATTTTGGCGATGGCGCAACGAGCACCATGCAGGAGCCAACCCACACCTACACCGCCTCGGGCACCTACAGCGTGACCCTCACCGTGACCGACCCAGCCATGGCCGAGTCGGCGGTGAGCCACGCCGTCGTTATTCTTCAGCGGCCAGCAGTGATCCTGCCGCCGACGCTGAGCGTGCAGGAAGGGCAGCTCGCCATTATCACGGCCACGCTCTCGCTGACGAGTACCGATGTCATCACGGCCGCCTATCGCAGCGAGGCCGCCATCCTACCGGACGCAACGGCGGGCCAAGACTATACGCCAGTGAGCGGGACGCTTACCTTCATGCCTGGCGCAACAGCGCAGGCCATTATGCTGCCGACGCTTGCTGATGAGTACTACGAGCCTTCCGAGTACCTGAGCATGACGCTGGTGGCGTGCTCGGATAATGTTGATCTTGGTGCGCCACACAGCACCCTGGTCACGATCGAAAATACCAACCCGGTTCCATCCGTCAGCTTTAGCGATGCGGAGGTGCGCGAGGGCGACACGGCACAGGTCAGCATGACGCTTAGCATCGCTAGCTCGGATTACATCACGATCACCTATGTCACGAATAACAACACAGCCATAGCAGGCAGCGACTACACAGCGATCAGCGGCACCATCTTCTTCAATCCGGGCGAGACAGTGCACATTGTTGATGTGCCAACGCTAGCCGACACGCTCTATGAAGGCGACGAGAGCTTTTTCGCCCAGATTATCTCGGGCCAGAACGCATCCCCTGGCAACCTCCGCAGCACCGTTACCATCCACGACGCACTGCCGCTGCCGACGCTCAGCATCAGCGACGCCACGGTGAGCGAGGGCACCACGGCGGTGGTCACGGTCACGCTGAGCGGCAGCACGGCGCTGACGACGACGGTGGACTTCAGCACGGCTGCTGGCAGCGCGCTCGCCAACGCCGACTACACGCCGCTGAGCGGCACGCTCGTGTTCGTGCCAGGTGAGCAGACGCAAACCATCCAGATCGCCACCGCTGACGATGGCGAGTGGGAAGGCAACGAGAGCTTCAGCGTCGTGCTGAGCAACCCAAGCAATGCTGCGTTGGCAAATGCTACAGCGACTGTCACCATCATGAACGTAAGCGACAAGATGTACATCCCGCTCATCCTGCGCTAGCGCAAGCGCCAACAGTTGCGCCAGACTCTCCTGTGCTAGCGCGGGTGGTGGATACGCTGGTGCGCTGTCTCAGCACCGCTGTTGGTTATCAGCGGGGGGGGTTGGCGTGGCTGCTGTGATTTTGCGGCAGGGTTAGCACAGCGCCGACTCTATCGGCTGAGCCGCTGCGCTGAACCACGGGCGCTACTCTTCTCAAAAAAGCGTGCGCCGCTAGCGCCCTGCCGCTTTGGCCTGAGCTAAGTGATTGTCAGCAATGCTCGGCGCTTGGCTCGCGCTGAGGGGACGTTTAATACACGCGGGCGCAACGATCTCTATGATCGTTGCGCCCGCAGCCGGTTTCGTGCCGCAATGCTGGCTAGCGCAGCACAGTCGGCAGATAGAGCTTGTACTCAACAACTGTCACTGGAATAAACGTAGCCGTGACAGTCTGGGCCTGATCCATGGTGACGACGCAGTCGCCAGTGCCGGAGCACGCGCCGCTCCAGCCACCGAACGCCGAGTTCGGGAGCGGCGTGGCGGTGAGCGTGACGACGGTGCTGGCGGCGAAGTCGGCCGAGCAGGTGCCGCCGCAGTCGATGCCGGCAGGCGTGCTGCTGACCGTGCCAAAGCCAGCGCCCGCCAGCGTGACGCTGAGCGTGTGCGTAATCGGGCCGGAGTTGGCGGTGAACGTGGCGGTAACAGCCTGGGCCTGATCCATGGTGACGACGCAGTCGCCAGTGCCGGAGCACGCACCGCTCCAGCCGTCGAAGGTGGAGCTGCCGTCGGGCATAGCCGTCAGGGTCACAACGGTGGTATCGGCGAAGTCGGCGGAGCAGGTCGCGCCGCAGTCGATGCCAGCAGGCGTGCTGCTGACCGTGCCGGAGCCGGTGCCCGCCAGCGTGACGCTCAGCGTATGGTTGACTTGGCCGGAGTCGCTAAGGCTGAAGGGGCCAGCGATATCGTACGCGGAGTCGTTGTAGCCTGCGGCCTGGCCCTTGATGCGGACACAGTAGTCGGAGCCAACTTGGCTCGGCGTAGTCCAGGCGTAGCTGGTTGCGCCGGCGCTGGAGGTGCCGATTGATGTCCAGACCACCTGGCTGCCGATGGTGATGTCGTCGACCCACCAGCCGCTGGCTCCGGCGCTGCTATCGTCGGCCTCGCGGAAGCGCAGGTTGACGCTCTGGCCAGCGTAGCTGCTCAGATCGACGATGGTTTCAATCCAGCCGCCGCTGTTGCCGGAGAAGGCCTGACGGTTGGCGAGCGGGCTGCTAAAGTTGCCAGCGATCGTGCGATTGTAGCCGTTCTGGGTCATGAGCGTGCCAAGGTCGGTCCAGTTGCTGCCGCCATCGGTGCTGATCTCGACGACGCCGCCATCGTAGCCAACGGTGGGCGTAGAGCCAGAGGCCTCTAGATTGTAGTTGTGCCAGAACGAGAGCACCGCACCTGTGCCCACATTGATCGCTGCGCTGACCAGGTACTGGTCATTGACCGCGTTGGTATCGCTCGCGAACCAGCTATGGGTTGGGCTGTTGGCGTCCGACGTGACCTGGCCCCAATCGGCGCTGCCGCCAACGTGGCTGACCGCCCAGCCATTGACGCCGCTCTCGACATCGTCGGCGAAGTCTGGCGTGACGGTGCAGTCGTTGGTGTACTCAAGCGTGTAGGTGGCGGTGGTGGGGGCGCTGTTGGTCATCCACACGATGTTCAGCGTGCTGTTGGTGGCATAGGTTGCGCCATCAGCAGGCGTGGTGAGGGTTGGCGTGGGCATGGTTGGCTGCGGCGGCGCAGTGATCAGGCCGCGGTCGAGCGCACAGCCATTGATCAGCCCGGCGTGCGAGCCATCGAGCTGCGTCTGATCGGCGAGCACGAGCGCGGCGACGGCATCCTCAAAGGCGTTGTTGCTTGAGTCTGGCGTGAGGCTGAAGTGCTGGGCGATGACGAGCTTCATCACATTGTCGCGGGCGGTGGCATCGGCTCCAAGGCCCTCGTAGACACAGGTGAGCGCGGCAGACCAGAAGCGACCGTCGTCGTGCTCCTCGGTGGGGGAGCCGCTGTAGGCACCGATATTGGCACCTGTGCCCTCGTTAATACCGTTGATCCAGCGCAGACAGCCGGAGCCATTGCTGGAGCCAGTGATGGGGTTATAGGAGGTGGCGTCCCACTCGCCGATACAGTAGCGGTAGGTGTTCATGAACGTGGGATCGCCCTTCTGGACATAGTACATGCCAGCCAGGAAGTCGCCGAAGCCCTCGCCCATGGCGCGCTGCTCGGTGTTGCTGCTTGGCCCCCAGCCGGGCACCTGGTTGGCCTGCACCGAGTGGCCGTACTCGTGGACCACGATGTCGGCGTCCTCGGCGTCGTCTACGCCGCCATCGCCCATGTGTAGCGCCGTGTCTGAATCGCTGTAGTAGGAGTTGTCGTCGCTGATACAGTGAACATCAATAGGAATAGCGCGGTTGTTGACATTATTGAAGCCAAGCGCCTGGAACCACGACTGCACGCCGTCGATGGCCGCGTAGGCCACAGCCTCCTCGAAGCGATCATCGTCGCGGGTGTAGCTGTAGGCGCGGGTGGCCGAGTGCGCCGCCCCCGGCGTGTAGGGCAGGCTACAGCCGGTGACGCCGGGGCCAGTCGTATCAACGGCGCTGCCCTTGAGCGTGTCCACGCCGCTGGCGAGGTTGGCTAGCGCCACGCTCACACGTGCGTTATTCAGCGCAGTGCTCGCTGCGTCGTTGCTGTCGACGAGCGCTGTGTTGCCAGACTGCTGGACGGCATTGGGATCGTAGACATCGGCGGTGCCTACATCGTTCTTGATCTCGTTCCACGAATCGAGGAGCTTGCCGCTAGAGGCGGAGACCATCACATGCCAGTCGCCGAGCGGCTGCTGGGTGTAGAGCACGATGTGCCACGCCAGCTCTGGCGCGCCTTTTTCGGCGTTGATCACCAGCGATTGCTCGGCAGGGGCGCGCAGCTGCGCTGTGTTGCCGATATGCGCCTGCGCCACATCCATAGCCCGATCAGCCGCTACCAGCGGCGTGGTCGCGACGGCAAGCTTGGCCTGGGTGTGATTGTTGATCAGCTGTACCTTGCCAGCGCGGTCGTACTGTACCAGCACTTGGCCCAGGTACACTGGCACGCCCTGGTAGGTCTGCTGAAAGCGCACGTAGGTTACGCCGCTGCTCTGCTGTACCTGCAGCAGCGCAATGTCGCGGCCGTCGGCGCGTAGGCCCAGCGTCTGAGCGCGGGCGGCGAGGGCGCTGCGGGCTGCGGCCTCGGGAGCGGCCTTCACATCAACGCTGCCGCAGTCCTCTAGCCAGCGGGCGACGCCGGGAGCCGTGCCAGCCTTGGCCGTGCGGCAGCCAGCTTGGGCGGCGAGCTGCGCTTCAGATAGCGCGACTGGTGACTGGACTGCGCCAGCCTGAAGTGGCCAAACCAGTGCTGCCAGCAGAATGAACAGCACAAATCGATTCCATGAACGGGCCATGTCGATCCTCCTGATATGTGGAACGAAAGTTGGAGGACGCCATTGTAGTACACTTTGCGCCCTGCTACAACTTTCGTGGCCTGAGTCTTGCTTATGGCCCTGCTTCTTTATGCTGCGCCTATGCGCTCGCACTGTCATAGCCGTGCTAAAACGTAAAAAGGCCATCCAGTCGTCTCCCAACTGGATGGCCGGATACGCTGCGCGTTGCTGCTAAGGTGTGCTCCAGCCTTTCTCACGCAACAGCTTGTTGCCCAGTAGGCCCAGCAGCACTTCATACTTGGTGCCCTTGTTCTCCGGGTGGTACTCGAAGCGCGCGCGCTCGAAATACTGGACGATGTAGCTGTGTCCGTCATCCTCGTTGTACTCGACGAACTCCTCGCTGATCGGGTAGCCGTAGATTGCTAGGCCGCCGTACTGCTGCCAGTAGGGCCGGAACGCGCCGCGCAGCGTATGGCCTGTCTCAGGAAAAAAGACCGCGTCGGGCTTTGTCGCTCCGGCGACCGGCTGGAAGGGCGCATCGCCAGCGGCGCGGTTGGCGGCGGTGAACTGGCTGCCCAGCAGGCCCAGCAGCACCTCGTACGTGGTGCCGCGGTTCTCCGGGTGGTACTCGAAGCGGTTGCGCTCGAAGTACTGGACAGAGTAGATAAAGCCATCGGCTGGGTTCAGCTCGCGGAAGACCTCGGTGCGTGGGTAGCCGAACTGCTCAAGGCCGCCGTTGTGCTCCCAGTAGGTGCGAAATGGCCCGGCGAGGTGGTGCCCGGTCTGTGGGAAGTAGCGCTCGCCGCTGATGTGGCGCACGGCCACGGGCTGAAGCTGCTGATTGCCAGCATCTGGCAGCGCGTAGCTGTAGATGCGGTCGCCGCTGTTGGCGATGATGCTCAGCGGCAGATAGGGCGTGAGCGCAAACTCCTGCACGAAGATGCCTGCGAGCGGACTCCACGTCTGCCCGCCATCGGTGGAGTGATAGAGCGTGCCGCAGCTGTTGTAGAATACGTTCCAGGGCGCGCTAGGTGCCACCTTGATTGGGCCGTAGCAGTCGCTCGCCAGCACATCGCGCCATGTGTTGCCGCTGTCGGTCGAGAGCTGCACCGTGCCATTGCGGGTGATGGCGCTGCCGCCAATGTTCACGCGCAGCCAGCCATGCGGCGTGTGCGCGATCTGATCGAACACGCCACAGCTTGATGGATTGCCCGCTAGCTCCTGCCAGCTCCGCCCGCCATCGGTTGAGATCTCAATGTTCTCTGAGCAGCTGCTGGAGCCGCGAGAGATGTTTGAGCGCAGCACGGTGTTGGTGTTGGCGGCTGCGCCGCGCACTGGCAGCAGATTGCCACGAATGGGCTGGTCGCTGGCGCGCTGCTCCCAGGTCTGTCCGCTATCCGCTGAGAAGTAGATCGTACCACGCATATCGCCTGGCGTTTGATCCACGTTGCGCACCTGGGCATAGATGGCGCTGGCGTCGGCTGCGGCGAGGGCAAACGAGTCGATCCGCCCGCCAAATTGGGTGCCGCGCTCGCTCCAGGTGCTGCCGCCGTCGCTGCTGAACCACAGCTGATGGTTCTCAGGGTTGAAGCTGTACATGGCGAGTGAGCCATCGTCGGCGTAGTGCGTTGGCAGGCGCTCAACCTGCACGGCGGCGCTGTCGCGGGTGGTAAAGCGCCAGATCGTCCCATCTGGGTGCCGCGAGAAGAGCAGCCCGCTCGGCGTGCAGGCGGTGAGCGGGTACGGGTGCAGCTCGGCAGTCACGCCCGTGCTCCAGTCTAGGCTTTGTGTTTGACTATTCGGTGGATAGTATGACGAGCTCCCAGTGTAGGGCGCAAGCAGCACAGTGGGCATTGAGCCATCGATACACTGGTTGTCGAGGTCGCTGGCTGGCCCAATCTGGCGCCACTGGTCCGCAGCAGCGGCTGTGCCCGCCTGTGGCAGCAGCAGAACAACAATCAGCAGCAGTGCGAGCAGCCCACGCATAACGGCGCGATCCATAGCGTTCCTTTCTTGTACTGTGGTGTTAGGCTTGTTCTGGGCAATATACTGCCAGAATCGCTCTGGGTGCAGAATTGCGCTATCATGAAGCTGCTCTGAGCCAAACCTGAAGCCAAGCTGATAAACCTGATAGTGCGCTCGGCACTGCTGCCGTCCGTTCTAGCGCAGGAGTGTTCGATGTCCGCTACTCCGCTCATCAATGGCCTGCCGCTGCCACCGCTGCTCCTGCGCTTGCTGGCCGCCAATCGGTGGCAAAGTCCAGGTGCTGCCCGTGTCGCCGCGCTCGCGCCATGGCTCGGCTATCCAGTCGATTTTCTCACGCTCGAGCAGATGCAGCGCGAGACCCAGAGCCTGCTGCGCTTGGTCGCTGATCAGCGCTTGGCACAGCTTTTCTGCGCGACGCGCCAGTCGCTCACGCCAGCGCCGATCACGCTGCCCTGGCTGGATGTTGAGCGCGCCGTGCTGATCGCGGTCAATCGGTTTGCTGGCGACGATGTGGCGATTGTGCTGGACTTTCGCACGACCTATGCCGATCCGCGGGTTGTCGCGAGTTGTGGCTGGACTGATGGGCTTGCGTGCCTGTCATGGCGCACGGCGGCTCCGACGCTTTCGGTATGTGTGGCCCAGCTTGGCCTAGCACCATAGCCGCCGCTGCTGGCCTGTGAAGTAGGTGCAGTAGGCTAGCTGCACGTTCGCTGGCCTAGGGTTTCGCATGGATCAGTTATGGGATGCTGGGGCTGTTGTGTGGGTTGAGGCGTGCTTTTGGCGTGTCTGCTGGTGCAGTGCCCGCCGCTGAGGTGGCTTAGGTTGTGTTCGATCGCCTGTGCGCTGTTTAAGCGCCGATATGGTTGTTGTGGGATGCTCGTGCTGTTGCCTCGGTTAAGGCGTACTGTTTGCGTGTCTGCTGGTGCAGTGCCCGCCGCTGGAGGTGGCTTAGGTTGTGTTCGATCGCCTGTGCGCTGTTTAAGCGCCGATATGGTTGTTGTGGGATGCTCGTGCGGTTGCCTCGGTTAAGGCGTACTGTTTGCGTGTCTGCTGGTGCAGTGCCCGCCGCTGGAGTTGCTTAGGTTGTGTTCGATCACCTGTGCGCTGTTTAAGCACCGATATGGTTGTTGTGGGATGCTGGGGCTGTTGCCTCGGTTAAGTCGTACTGTTTGCGTGTCTGCTGGTGCAGTGCCCGCCGCTGAGGTGGCTTAGGTTGTGTTCGATCGCCTGTGCGCTGTTTAAGCGCCGATATGCTTGAGGAGCACGTGCTATGTCTCCACAGATGCATGCACACGAGATGTATACCGATGCCGATCTGGTGCGGCGGCTGCTTGGTGCCCAAATGCCGCAGTGGGCAGATCTGCCGATCTGGCCTGTGGAGTCTGCTGGCACCGACAATGCGATCTACCGCCTTGGCGACAGCATGGCTGTGCGCATGCCGCGCATCGACTGGGCTGTCCCTGCCGTGGCGAAAGAGCAGCGCTGGCTGCCCTACCTCGCACCGCAGCTGCCGCTGCCCATCGCCGAGCCGCTGGCTCAGGGGCAGCCTGGCGCTGGCTACCCCTGGCCATGGGCGATCTACCGCTGGCTGCCTGGCACAAGCGCGAGCGCTGGCGTCATCAGCGATCTGGAGCAGGCAGCGCTCGATCTGGCACGCTTCATTCGCGCTTTGTGGCGGATTGATACGCAGGGCGCGCCGCACGCCAGCGCCCACGCGCTCCGCGGCGCAGCGCTGATCACGCGTGACGCTGCCACGCGTGCGGCGATCAGCGCGCTGGACGGTATGATCGATACCTCAGCAGCTACGGCCGTCTGGGAGACGGCGCTAGCGGCCGCAGAATGGCAGCGTGCTCCTGTCTGGTTTCATGGCGATGTGCTACCAGGCAATTTGCTCGTTGACCACGGTCGTCTGAGCGCGGTGATCGACTTCAGCGGCATGGGCGTTGGTGATCCCGCCTGCGATCTGATGATTGCGTGGGCGCTGTTCTCTGACGCTAGTCGGGCTGTGTTCCGCACGGCGCTGGCGGTGGATGCCGCAACCTGGATGCGCGCTCGCGGCCATGCGCTCTCGCAGGCGCTGATCTTTATCCCCTACTATCTGCACACCAACCCGGTGGGCGTGGCGCGTGCTCGGCAGCAGCTGGCAGCTGTGCTCGCCGACTATCGTGACAACGGCTGATGTGGCGCACGCCGCTGTGTGCCTGCGCTAGCGCGGCTGGGCTGTGGCGTTTTATTACGCGCATCCAGCAGCGCGCCGATTCTGCCTGCGTAGGCATCGACGCGCTGTGTGTTTGGATGCATGGCTAGCTCTGTTCGCGGGCTGTCTTGAGCGCGTTGGCCCACCAGACTAGCTCGTCGAGCATGCTGGTGGCGCTCGTCTGCAGATGCGCAATCTCGGCGAGCGGCTGGCCTGCGCGCGCTGTGGCGCGGAAGTCGGCCCCCTGGATGTGCACGCCGGTGCGCGTCGGTGCCATCTGAAGCTCCACGCAGATCAGCCGCAGGTGCTCGATGGCCCGTGCTGCGCCGACGCCGCCGTAGCCGACGCATGCCGCCGCCTTGCGCGCCCACTCAGGGTAGGCGTAGTCGAGCGCGTTTTTGAGCACGCCTGTGATCGAGCGATTGTACTCAGCGGTGATGAAGATGTACCCGTCGAACTCGGCGATCTTCTGCTGCCAGCGCTGCGCGACCGCGTTCTGTGAGGGCACCCAGGCGTTCGAGGCCACCTCGTCGAAGAACGGCAGCGGAAAGTCGCGTAGGTCGATGATCTCTCCGTCCATGTCGTTGCGCTGCTTGGCGATAGCGTCGATCCAGCTCGCTGGCTTGTCGCCGAAACGGGTTGCACGTGTGCTGCTGATGATAATCGCGATCTTCGGTAGGCTCATTGTTCCTCCTGATACATCTAGCCTGCGGCTACTGTACTAAATCGATGCGCAGACTTTCGCTCATGGTAAAGCAGTTATCCTCTAAGAACACATCGGCCCCGCCTAGCTCGGTCAGGTAGTGCTTGGGCATCAGCTCCATACACTTCTTGGTCACAGCGTTGGCGAAGGTGTTGAACTGCGCCCAGGTGTTGGCCGGATCAACGCCCTGTGTCGCGCTGAGATAATCGACGCTCTGGTTGGCCTGCGCTGCGCTGGCCTTCAGATCGAGCACATACTGGCGCTGAATCTCAACATCCTTACGGGTGCCCAGCCGCCCGAGATGTCCGGCAACGAGGTAGTCAAAGTCGTAGGCCAGCGTCTGGTCAAACGACTTAATAAAGGCCGGGATGTCTTGCGCGACCGCGAGGTGCTTGAATGGTGCCCAGCCAGGGAACACGAGGTCGATGTGCATGAGCACGCGCTGCTTGGGCGCGTAGATAAAGGTCTCGCCGACTTGATGGTTGATGCCGTAGTAGGCTAGCTCCAGTGTCTGATCGCCGACGGTGAGCGTGTACTTGTCATCGAAGGTCTCCGTCGGCCGCGGCAAGTTGTAGAGGTTCGACTCCTCGATCAGCCGGGCGGTCTCGTGTTGGGCGATGTAGGTCGCCTCCGGCGGGTAGATGCTCATGGCGGCGACGTGGTCGGCGTGGGCGTGGCTGTAGATGACGTGGGTGATCGGCTTGTCCGTCACTTCGGCGATAGCGGGAAGGATTTTTGTGCCAAGCGACTGCGGCGCATCAACGACGATCACGCCTGCATCGCTGACCAGAAACATCATCTGATAGGTGCCGTCGGTGATGTAGTAGAGCTTATCTTTGATCTCTTCGACGAGATAGCCCTTTTCAGGAATCGCTGGCCCCTTGGCGGCCGCAGGCACCGGCACATAGGTGGGCTGGGCTGCGCTGGCCAGCGTGGTGCTGGCGGCGGTTGGCGCGGCAGGTGCGGCGGTTGGCGCGGCAGGTGCGGCGGTTGGCGCGGCAGGTGCGGCGGTTGGCGCGGCAGGTGCGGCGGTTGGCGCGGCGGCAGCCTCGGCGGCTGGTGCGGTTGGCGTGGTGGTGTTGGCTCCGCAGCCAGCGAGCAGCAGCAGGGTCAGTGTTAGTGTGATGAAATAGCGGTTGAGCATGCGATTGTGCATAGCGATGTCCTCTTTTCGTGGGTGCATAGATGTTCGGTCCGACAGGCGCTATCTTGTTGCGATAACGTTGATTTACTTAGGCGGCTAACTATTTAACAAACGTATTCTCCTTGCAGCGTAGCTGACCTGCGCGGCTGCGCAGGTCACTGTTCATACTTAAACATCCCCAGTAGATCACAGGACTCCCTGGGGCCAGGGTAAACGGTGTGGCGGCCGAATCGTGCGGTATCCTTTGTGGTGCCAACCAAGAAAGGAACCGTGCG
>JABXJS010000068.1 GCA_013538855.1 Herpetosiphonaceae bacterium | reverse complement strand
GTGCTCAACGGCAGCGGCTTCCCGGCCCCGCGCACGACGCAGAATGTGCAGATCAAGCGCCTGGCCACCGGCGCAACGTCGATCTACATCGGCGGCGAGGTGACGTGGGAGAGCGGCACGCGCATCTCGATAGACATGGACAAGATCGACCACATCTTGTGGAACGATGCGAAGGTGAGCCTGCAAGTGCGCTTGACCGCGCCAGACAGCAGCGGCAACCAGCAGGCGATCTCGGCGTGGTCGCCGACGTTCTACCTGGCCAACGACGCGACCAGCTGCGGCACCTCCGGCGGCGGCGGCAGCCTGCTCAATATGGGCTACATCTCGCAGTACCAGAGCCTCGTGACCTCGAACTGCGACTGCGGCCCGGCGGATGTGGCGATGCTGGCGCGCTACTTCGGCCGCTCTAGCCTTGGTGACCACGATCTGGTTGCTGATGCCCGTGTCAAAACAGGCACGCCGACCAGCTACTGCAACAACACATCGTTTACCGATCTGGAAACGGCGCTGAGCGCCTACGGCCTGCACTCCTCGCGCATCAGCCAGTACACCACGCCGGCCCCCGACGCGCAGATGCAGGCGATGAAGGACGCGCTGGCGGCGGGCCATCCGGTTATCGCCCTGATTCACGGGGCCACGATTGGCCGCGGCACCAGCTACGGCGACCACTGGGTGATCGTGCGCGGCTTCTCCGCCGATGGCCAGACGGTCTACCTGAACGATCCCGACAACCAGCCGGCGCGCTGGACTGGCTGGATCGTTGGCGGCCAGATCTCAATGTCCTTCAGCCTCTTCCGCCAGGCGGCCTACGAGGCCCAAAATGCGCCCTACGGCCTGATCGTCACGCCGTAGCCGCGATCTGCGACGCTGCGCCGACCGGAGCCTTCAGGCGTGGAAGCTCCGCCCTCGGCGCACGTGCCCGCCGCCCAGCATCCACCAGCCAGACCGTGGATGCTGGGCGGTATTTTTAACGCTAGGTGGTGGTGGTCGGCCAGGGTGCGGCGGCGGATTGGCGGTCGTGCGCGCTGGGCCGCAGTGCGCACACAGTGATACCTGGCCTTTTGTTCATGCTGCGGGCTGGGGGAGCCTGCGGCGGCGGTCGCTTAGCGCGGCCAGCGCGGGCCAGCGCACACGAGCGAGCGTGAGACCTGTCCCCTGGCCGTTGCCCACACAGCGGCCGCCCATGGCAGCAGCAGATGTGGGCAGCCTGCAGCGGTCGGCTTAATCAACAAACATCTGCGCGCGCAGCGCTGGTGTGCGCTGTTGGCCCAGCAGTTCGCGACAATACTACGACTCACGCGTGCGATATTCGGGCTATACTGCTCACGCTGCGTGTGCTAGGGAGCTGTGACTGCCAGCTCGCCGATGGCGGCACCCTGAATTTCTATGGCATCCAGATCGACTGGGACGCGGTGCGTACCACAGCTATAGCACCCCCAGCACCTACACTGTTACCCTTCGCCTCACTGATGACGATGGTGCCGTGGCGGTGGAGTCGCGCTCGGTTACCGTGGGCAAGGCTGCGAAGTAAGCCATAGGATGCTGCGTGCAGCAATGGCAGCGCCCCGCAGCGCGTGCTCTGTGCCGTGGCTGCGGGGCGCTGTTTTTTTGCGGATGCTGCGCCGTGTGGGCTACGCTGGTTGTGCTGTCAGCGCGTAGGCTGATCTGTGGTGCGCGGCGTGTTCGGGCTGTGCTAGCTGCCGGCCGCTGATCTCCAGCGCTGCGGCTGAGCTAGCGGCGCAGGCTGATTGGGGGGCGGGTGTCGTCGCCGTGCTCGATCATCAGCTCGGCCTGGTGCTCCTGCTGCTCCTCGAGCTGGCGGATGCGCATGGCGAAGTCGACCTCAAGGTTGCGCAGGCGATAGAGCACCTCCTCGTTGATGCGGCGGTTGTTGCCGCTGAGGTCGGCCAGGATGCCGATGAAGAAGGTGAGCACGCCGACCAGCATAAACGTGCCGCCGATGATCACCGACTGCAGGTAGCGCTGGAAGGTGTCGCCTGGCTCGATCAGGTAGTAGAACATAAAGCGCAGCAGCAGGAACGCGCCGATCAGCAGGAACGGAAAGGCCAGGTAGCTGAAGGTTTTCAGCGGCTCGTACTGCGCATAGGTGCGAATGATCGTCGCGCCCTGGCGCTTGACAAAGTTAAAGTTGCCGCGGTGCAGCCGCGAGGGCCGCTTGGTCTCGCGGGTGGTGATGGCGACGTGTGTGACGGTGAGGCGGCGCTTGCCGGCCTGGATCAAGTTCTCGATCGTGTAGGAGAACTCGCTGGTCACATACAGGCGCAGCGCGGCCTCCTTGGAGTAGGCCCGAAAGCCGCTGGGCGCGTCGGGCACATCAGTCTCCGAGGCGATGCGCACCACCCAGCTGCCCACGCGCTGCAGAATTTTCTTCTGGCGTGAGAAGTGGGCGATGTTGCCGGTCTGGCGGTCGCCGATGACAATATCGGCGCGGCCAGCGATGATCGGCTCGATCAGCTCGGGGATGGAGCTGCCAGGGTACTGGTGATCGCCATCGGTGTTGACGATGATGTCGGCCCCGAGCTTCAGCGCCGCGTCGATGCCGGACTGGAAGGCGGCTGGCAGGCCGCGGCGGCCGCGGTGGCGCACGATGTAGTTGACGCCCATGGCGCGGGCGACCTCGACGGTGCGGTCGGTCGAGCCGTCGTCGATCACCAGGGTCTCGTAGCGCACCGTGGGCGTGCTGGCGGGGATGTCGCGCAGCACTTCTGGGAGCGTTTCTTCTTCGTTCAGGCACGGGATCTGAATAATCACCCGCCAGATGTTGCCGTTGGCTGGCTCGCTAGGCGGCACAACCGCGGCATTCTGTTCATCAACACCAGCACTCATCAGAGATATTCCTTGTGGGCATCCCACACCGGCTGAAGCACGCCCCAGCTGGTTGGAAATGCGCGGATATAGGTTTCAAAGCGCTGCACAAGCGCCAGCGCTGCGCGCTCTGCCGCCGCGGTGCTGCTCTCGTCCGCTGTGCGGGCGAGCTGTGGCAGACAGTCGACACGGCCTATTTTACGCCCATCGGCTAGCCACGCGGTGAAGGCGGTGACGGTGGGCACGCCGCGGGCGGCGAAGGTGCTTGGGCCGCTGGGCACCATGGCGCTTGCGCCGAAGAACGGCACGGCGATGCCTTGGGCGGCCAGATCGCGGTCGCCGGCCAGCACGATAATTTTACCAGCCTTGAGCGCCCGCAGCACAGCGCGTCCGGCCTCGGGGCCAAGCGGCAGCACCTCAAGGCCGTGCGCGCGGCGGATGTCGCTGATCAGCTCCAGCAGCTCCGGCGGCTGGATTGGCTCGACGACCAGCACCAGCGGATAGCCCAGCCCGGCCAAGAGGGCCAGAATGCTGCTCCATGATCCGCAGTGCGGCACCGCCATCATACCACCAACCCCCTGCTGCTTGAGCACGTCGAGGTGCTCAAGGCCGGTTAGCTCGAACTGGGCGCTGAGTGCGGCGATGCTGGTCCGTGGCAGACGAATGAGATCGACATAATTGCGCAGCACATAGCCAACCAAGCGGCTGGCGAGCAGCCAGCGCCGCCAGCGGCTGGCCGTAGGCAGCACGTGGCGCAGGTTGGCGGCGACGGCCTGGCGGGTGCTGGCGCTGACGAGCAGCAGCGGCCAAGCCAGCATGTCGCAGAGGGCATAGAGCGCGCGCAGCGGCAGCAGCGGCAGTATGCGCATCCCCAGCCGATACCAGGTGACAACAGAGGGCATAGCGCGGCCTCACTCACAAAATCCCCGCTCTCAGAGCGTGTCCGAGAGCGGGGTGCAAAGGTGTGTTGGCGGTCAGGGGCTTAGCTCTGCTCGCCAGCGATAAAGGCCTCCGTGCGCAGGCGGGCCTCGTTGTCGGTGTACTGCTCTGGCGGCGTCTTCATAAAGTACGACGAGGGCGCATAGAGCGCGCCGCCGATGCCGCGGTCGAGGGCCAGCTTCGCGCAGCGGATCGCGTCGATGACCACGCCCGCCGAGTTAGGCGAGTCCCAGACCTCAAGCTTCAGCTCGACGTTCAGCGGCACCTCGCCGAAGGTGGTGCCCTCCATGCGGATATAGCACCACTTGCGGTCGGTGAGCCAGGGCACATAGTCGCTTGGCCCAACGTGCACCGCCTCATCGGGCAGCTTGTAGGGCAGCTGCGAGGTGACCGCGTTGGTCTTAGAGATCTTCTTGGACTCCAGGCGGTCACGCTCGAGCATGTTGTAGAAATCGGTGTTGCCGCCGAAGTTCAGCTGGTAGGTGCGGTCGAGGCGCACGCCGCGCTGGTCGAACAGGTTGGTTAGCACGCGGTGAACGATGGTAGCGCCGACCTGCGACTTGATGTCGTCGCCGATGATCGGCAGCTTCTTTTCCTCGAAGCGCCGTCGCCAGTACTCCTGGCTGGCGATAAACACCGGGACGCAGTTGATAAAGGCGCAGCCGGCCTCCAGCACCTGCTCGACGTACCACTTGGTGGCCATCTCGGAGCCAACCGGCAGGTAGCTGATCACAACATCGGTTTTGGTCTCGCGCAGGATGCCGACGATGTCGGCGGTGGGGCCAGGGGCCTTGGTGATCACCTCGGAGAGGTAGCGGCCGAGGCCGTCGTGGGTCATGCCGCGCTGCACGGGAACCCCGAGCTTGGGCACGTTGGCAAACTTATAGGTGTTGTTCGGGTCGGCGAAGATCGCCTCCGATAGATCTTTGCCAACTTTGGTGATGTTGATATCGAACGCTGCCGAGAACTCGATGTCGCGGATGTGATAGCCGCCAAGATTCACATGCATCAGACCCGGCACTTGATCACGCTCAGAGGCGTTTTTATAGAACTCGACGCCCTGCACGAGCGACGAGGCGCAGTTGCCAACGCCAATAATGGCGACTCGTATCTTCTTGTTGCTCAAGAGCACCGACTCCTTTCCTATGTGCAATTTGACGATGGCAAATTGTACTCCAGGTAGAATCCATTGTAAAGCCTGTCACATTCTCTCTTTCTAATGTCTCACAATATTGTCTTGGATTGTCACTATACAATATTGGCCTAGCTTGTACACTTAAGCTACTGAAGATTGTGCAGCGTATTGCCGTTTGGCGCGCGACATCACCAGCGGCTCGCTCGCGGGCTGACGCTCCACACCAGCTGCTGTACACCAGAAGAACATCGCTCTTGCTGCGGCTAAGCACTGGCTCTGGCAGCAAGAACTAGGCCAATGGAGGCTTACAATGTTGACCCGCTACGAACGAGATCAGTCGTTGGTCTGTGGCTCGCACATGCCACTTAATGTATGGTTAAGCTGGACATGGACCAATCCATTGAATATAATAATTGTCCTACCTATTGTACTCTTGCTCTTGGGGACACTGCTGGCACTGTAGGAAAGGACATTGCATGGAGTTTCAACTTGACCGCTCGCACGCTAAGCCGCTCTACCGGCAGCTCGCCGATCAGATGATCGACCGGATTCGCTCTGGCTCGCTGCCGCCGGGAACACGCCTCCCGCCGGTGCGCGATCTTGCCGCCGATCTCGGCCTGACCCGTTTGACGGTGCACAATGCCTACAGCGAGCTGCAGGCGAGCGGTTGGGTTGAGGCGTTCGTCGGCCGCGGCACCTTTGTTGCCCACCAGCCAGTGCCGCTGATCGAGGCTCCCGAGCGCCAAGCGCATCACGATGACCCGCCCTGGCTGAGCCAAGGCATGCTCGCCGATATGATGCGCTTGGGCTTGCAGCCCGATATTATCTCGTTTGCCCAGGCCGTCCCCGCAGTCGAAACCTTTCCAGTCCGCGAGCTGAGCCGCTCCATCCAGACCGCCCTGCGCGATCCGGCGGCGCTCAGCTACGGCCCCACCCAGGGCGAGCTGCCGCTGCGCGAGGCTGTGGCCACGATGGTGCTCGACCGCAATGTGGTGGTGTCGCCAGACAATGTGGTGATCACCACCGGTGCCCAGCAGGGCGTGGGCCTGGTGCTGCGCGCGTTTGTGCGCCAGGGCGATGTGGTGCTGGTCGAAGAGCCAACCTATCTTGGGCTGATCGAGCGCGCCACCGCGCAGGGCATTCGCCTGATCGGCGTGCCTGTCGATGAGCATGGTATGCGCGTGGACATGCTGCCACAGCTGCTGCGCGACTATCGCCCACGCCTGATCTACACCGTGCCCACATACCATAATCCAACCGGCGTCAGCATGAGCCAGGAGCGCCAGCAGCAGCTGCTCCAGCTCGCCAACGACCATGAGGTGCTGATCTTAGAGGACGATGTCTATGGCCTGCTGGGCTACGATGGGCCAGTGCCGCTGCCGCTCAAGGCCAGCGACACGAACGGCCAGGTGATCTACCTGAGCAGCTTCTCGAAAATCCTGACGCCTGGCCTGCGCCTCGGCTATCTGATCGCGGCGGAGCAGCACCTGGCCCCGCTGCTGGCGGCTAAGCGCGTCGCCGATCTGCACTGCTCGCCCTTGCTGCAGCGGGCGCTGGCCGACTATCTACAGCGCGGCCACTTGTCCAGCCATCTGCGCACGGTGCGCTACATGTATCGCGAGCGCCGCAATGCAATGGAGCAGGCGCTGCAGCGCTACTGCCCCCCCGAGGTGCGCTGGCGCACGCCTTCTGGCGGTCTGTGCTTCTGGGTGACGCTGCCGCCAGGCCTGAATGCCACCGAGGTGTACACCGAGGGCATCGAGCGCGGCATTGGCCTCACGGTCGGCAGTGTGTTTTTTCCGCAGCCGCCACGTATGGCCTACCTGCGCATCTGCTTTGCCGCCCAGCCGCCAGAGCAGATCGACGCCGGCATGGCTATTCTCGGCGATCTGCTGCACGATCATCTGCGCCGCCGCGATATTCTGGCCGCCCGCGCCTGCCGCGAGACGCAGCCGCTGATGTAGCCGCTGCTTCAGCTCGTCGGCCACGCCAGTGAACGCGCGGCTGGCACCAGCGCAGACGCTGCTGCTGAATAGCGCTGGCTGAACCACAGCGCTTCGTTTCAAACAAAGCTTCCATGCTGGCGGGCGCGGGGTGCTAGCCCCGCGATGTATTGTCCACAGTTGTGGCAGCGCAAGCTGGCGGGGCGCGGGGTGCTCCCCCGCTATCCACATTTGTGGATAGAACATCTGTTTTTGTGGAAAACATTGTGGCCGTTGCAGGCTAAGCACGCGACGGCCACTGTTTTGTTAAGCCAGGTCCGAAAGCGGCGCGACAGCCGTCGATGAGTTCTCTAAAGTTAGTGAGGGCGAGCAATGCACATCCGCGAAGCAAGCGCTGCCGATGAGGCGGCGATTCGAGAGTTGATAGCGGCAGTTCACGAGCATGATCACGTCGGGCGGCTTGATGCGCAGGGGCGGCCGTTTTGGCGCAACCCGGCGAACTGGAGCGATGTCGCGCTGGCCGAGGCCGATGGTGCCCTGCTGGGCATGGCGGCGCTGTACCGTCCGGCCGAGCTGGCCGCTGTGCAGTGTGAGGTGCTGGTGCACCCGGCCTGGCGGCGACGCGGCTATGGGCGGGCGCTGGCAGGCTGGCTGCGCACGCAGGGCCAGCAGCGCCGTGTGGAGCTGGTCGCCAGGGTCGACTCGCGGCGGCCTGGATCGCAGGCGTTCTGCGCTGCGCTGGGACTCGTGGCCGAGGATGGCTGGCTGGCCATGGTGGCCGACCCGCTGCCGACAGCCAGCGCCAAGCCGCTGCCGCCTGGCTATGCGCTGCGCCCGCTGCAGGCCCACAGCGTGGCCGATATGACCGGCTTCGCTGATGTGTTTGGCGTCACCTTCGCCACCCATCGCTTCCTCATGCCCATTGCAGTGCCTGAGCTGATGCAGTGGTGGTCAGGGCCGGACTTCGACCCGCAGCGGGTTGGGCTGGCCGAGTACGACGGCGCTATCGTCGGCATCGTTCAGGTGCGCCCGATTGGCCTGCCCTATCCGGACGGCGCGCGCATCAGCGGCCACATCGGGCCGGTTGGCGTGCTGCCGGACCATCAGCGGCGCGGCCTTGCGCGCGCGCTCATGCTCTATGCCCGCGACTACAGCCAGGCGCAGGGCTGGACGCTGCTGGACCTCGATGTGGATGTGCACAATCGCTCGGCCCAAGCCTTATATGAGTCGTTAGGTTTTCGCACGGCGCACACCCTGGACTGGTGGCGCTGGAGACTGGAGCAGTGATGAATCGACGTCAGTTGGCTTTGCTTTTTACGCTGTCTTTGACCTGGGGCGCTTCGTTTTTGTTTATCAAAACTGGCGTTAAAACGATCCCGCCGTTGACGTTTGTGACCTTCCGCGTGGGCATTGCGGCGCTGATCCTGTTTGGTGTGCTACGCTGGCGTGGCGTTAAGCTGCCGCGTGATCGGCGCACGTGGGCCGCGCTGGCCTTCGTGGGCTTCATCAACGCTGCGCTGCCCTACACCTTGTTCGCCTGGGGCGAGCAGCAGATGGGCGCGAACGCCAGCGGCCTGGCCTCGATCTACAACGCCACCACGCCGCTGTGGACGGTGGTGCTGGCGCTGCTGTTTGTGCGCGTCGAGCGCCTGACACCGATTCGCTCGCTGGGCGTGCTGATTGGCTTCTCCGGTGTGGTGTTTCTCTTCCGCAGCTCCATTCAAGAGCTAGGCAGCCTGGACACCTGGGGCCAGATCGCCTGTCTGATCGCCGGGTGCTGCTATGGCATCGGCACGCTATATGTGCGGCGCAAGCTCGGCGCGCTGCCGGCGCTGGTCTCGGCCTTTGGCCAGATGTTCACTGCGGCGCTGTGGCTGGCTCCGCTGGCGCTGGGCTTTGAGTCGGCGCAGTGGCAGGTGCCGGCGCTCGAGTCCGTGCTGGCGCTGCTGGCGCTGGCGATCCTGGGCACTGGCATCGCGCAGATTCTGTACTTCACGCTGGTGAAGCAGGTGGGCGCAACGCGCACCGCGCAGGTCACCTACATTTTACCGGTCTTCGCTATTCTGTTGGGCTGGCTGGTGCTGGGCGAGCCGCTGCGCGCCGATATGTTCATCGGGCTGGCGATCATCCTGGTTGGCGTAATCGTGGTCAATGGGCGCTGGCCCTTCCGCCGCGTGCGCCAGGTGCAGCCAGCAGCGCTGAAATAGATCGCTGACGGGCGGCTGTTCACTTCTGCTCAGCCGCCCAGCATGGTGTGTGTTGGCCTTGCCGCTGCGGCGGTGGCCCTTGGGAGCAACGATGAATCGACGTCAGATAACTATGCTGTTCACCCTGTCGCTGATCTGGAGCACCTCGTTTCTGTTTATCAAGGCTGGCGTCAAGACGATTCCGCCGCTGACATTTGTTGTGCTGCACAGCGGGCTGGCGGCGCTGATCCTGTTTGGCGTGCTGCGCTGGCGCGGGGTGCAGCTGCCGCGCGATCGGCGCACCTGGCTGCTGCTGGCGAGCGTGGGCTTCGTCAACGCCGCGCTGCCCTACAGCCTGTTCGCCTGGGGCGAGCACCAGATGGGCGCGAACGCCAGCGGCATGGCCTCGATCTACAACGCCACCACGCCGCTGTGGACGGTGGCGCTGGCGCTGCTGTTTGTGCGCTCAGAGCGGCTGACGCTGCTGCAGTCCAGCGGCGTGCTGATCGGCTTTGGCGGCGTGCTGTTTCTCTTTCGCAGCTCCATGCAGGATGTTGGCAGCCTGGACATCGTCGGCCAGCTAGCCTGCATCGCCGCCGCCGTCTGCTACGGCGTGGGGGCGCTGTTCGCACGGCGCAAGCTTGGCGACACGGCGGCGATCATCGTGGTGTTTGGTCAGCTGCTCACGGCGGCGCTGTGGCTGGCACCGCTGGCGGTGGGGCTGGAGGCGGCGCGCTGGCAGGTGCCAGCGCCCGAGTCGCTGGGGGCCACGCTGGGCCTGGCGCTGTTCTGCACCGCCATCGGGCAGCTGCTCTACTTCACGCTGATGGGCCAGGTGGGCGCGACGCGCACATCGCAGGTGACGTACATGCTGCCGCTTGGCTCCATCCTGCTGGGCTGGCTGGTGCTAGGCGAGCCGCTGCGCGCCGATATGTTCATCGGGCTGGCGATCATCCTGGTTGGCGTGATCGTGGTCAACGCCCGCTGGCCCATCCGCCGCGTGCGCCAGCCCGAGCTGTGCTAAAGTAGCTCGGTTTGGCCCGCTGGCGCGGTAACGATGCATACCCATAATCACGATAGATCGACGGGCTGGAAACTGGTCCCGCCCGCATACGTTTAGAACAAAGGAGTTCCCAATGCCCAACAATCGCTTTGCCTTCTTCAACGGCCAGATCGTGCCGATCGAGCAGGCGCAGGTTAGCGTGATGACGCACGGCCTCAACTATGGCACCGGCTGCTTCGAGGGCATCCGCGCCTACTGGTCGCCGGACGAGGAGGAGCTGTTCGTCTTCCAGCTGCGCGCACACTACGAGCGGCTGCTGCGCTCGTGCAAGGTGCTGTTCATCACTCTGCCCTATAGCGTTGATGAGCTGTGCGACTGGACGCTGGAGCTGCTGCGCCAGGAGGAGTTCCGCAGCGATGTCTACATCCGCCCGCTGGCCTTTAAGGCGCTGGAGGGTATCGGCGTGCGCCTGCACGAGCTGCCCGACGCCTTCACGATCTGGGCGCTGCCGTTTGGCAAGTACATCGAGCAGCCCAGCGGCCTGAAGGTTGGCACCAGCTCGTGGCGGCGCGTCGACGACAACGCCATCCCGGCGCGCCTCAAGGCCACCGGGGCCTACGTCAACTCGGCGCTGGCCAAGAGCGAGGCCATGCTCAACGGCTACGACGAGGCGATCGTGCTTACCGACGATGGCCATGTGAGCGAGGGCAGCGCCGAGAATATCTTTCTTGTCCGCAACGGCGTGCTGCACACCCCCGGCCTCACCGACAACATCCTCGAGGGCATCACGCGCACCGTGATCAAGGAGCTGGCCACGCAGGAGCTGGGCCTGCAGGTCGTCGAGCGCTCGATCGACCGCACCGAGCTGTACGCCGCCGATGAGATCTTCTTCTGCGGCACCGGCGTCGAGGTCGCGCCAGTCATCGAGGTGGATCGCCGCCCGGTTGGCGACGGCGCAATCGGTCCAATCTTCAAGCAGATTCAGTCACTCTACTACGCCGCCACCCACGGCGCAGACGCCAAGCGCCGCGCCTGGTGCACGCCCGTCTACGCCCGCGAGCTGGCCGAGGCGTAGGCTCCACCTCAATCTGGCTTGCTGAGCGCTGGCACTGCTGTTGATGCGGCAGTGCCAGCGGCGTTTTAGCCGACTTCGCTCGGCGTGCAGCGGCTGCGCGCGGCTGCGTCTTGTTTTGATAGCGAGCGCTCTGTGCTAGGCGGATGCTCCAGCGTGGCCGCGGCGTGTGGCGGCCCGCCTGGCGTGGGCGGCTGCGGTAGGGCGCTGGCTGTGCTGATGGCGAGCCGTGCGTGCTGGACGGCTGTACCAGCGTAGCTCTAGCCCGTGTGTTCCTGCACGCAGCGGACGGCTGTGGTAGGGCGCTGGCTGTGCTTGCTCGCTGCCGTGGCTGCTGGACGATTGCGCCAGCGATGCGTAATTAAATCCTATCCGCCGCACACCGCCGCCAGATAGCGCCAAGCGGCGCTGGGCAATCGCGGCCACGGGCGGGGTGTGCGGAGCCAGGCGCTGCTGCACGCCGGGCGGGCGGGACGCAGCGCAGGCTGATTCGCATGAACCTACGCGCCGGAGCGCATGGATGGTGCGGATGGCGCGCCGTGCTGCCTAGGCGGTCGTGGCAGCGGCGAGCGCTGGGCTATGCTGCCGCGTGCGGTGGCGGGGTGAACCAGCGCGGCGCTGGGCAATCGCGGCCACGGGCGGGGTGTGCGGAGCCAGGCGCTGCTGCACGCCGGGCGGGCGGGACGCAGCGCAGGC
>JABXJS010000067.1 GCA_013538855.1 Herpetosiphonaceae bacterium | reverse complement strand
GTTCCTTTCTTGGTTGGCACCACAAAGGATACCGCACGATTCGGCCGCCACACCGTTTACCCTGGCCCCAGGGAGTCCTGTGATCTACTGATACTAGCTATAATCCGCTGCCCACCATCCATACTCACTCCCGATCCACCAACCGTTATCTACACTACCAAACCAGAAAGGAGGACCACCAATGCTCTACACACTTGAAACACTGCACGGCGCGCCGGTCCATGCCAGCGACAGCAGTGCTGGCTCAGCGCGCGATTTCCTCTTCGACGATCACCAGTGGACCATCCGCTACATCGTCATCAACACTGGCAGCTGGCTCTTTGGTCGCCGTGTGCTCATCGCACCGCCAGCCATCGAAAAAATCAACTGGGAGCAGCCCAGCATCACCGTCACCCCCACTAAATCTCAGATCGAGCAGAGTCCCCCGCTTGCCGATAATCAGCCGGTCTCGCGCCAGTGGGAGACGGAGTACGCCCAGTTCTACGGCTATCCGCTCTACTGGAGCGGCGGCAATCTCTGGGGCACCAACCCCTACCCACAGTACACCGGCGCGCTGAGCAATCCCGCCCCGCCGCTGGTTCAAGCCATGGAGCAAGCGACCGAGCGCCAGCAGATCGCTCATGGCGACCCGCACCTGCGCAGCAGCCACACGGTGAAGGGCTATCACCTGCGTGCCCGTGACGGCTCCATCGGCCATGTCAGCGACTTCCTGGTCGACGCGGACACATGGCGCATCCACTATCTGGTTATCGACACGCGCAACTGGTGGCCCGGCAAGCATGTGCTGCTCGAGCCAGCCTGGATCACCGCCTTCCACTGGGAGACCGCCGAGCTAGACGTTGATCTTACGCGCGCCAGCATTAAATCTAGCCCTGCTTACGATCCGCATCAGCCAATTACGGCCGCGTATGCCCAGCAGCTCCAGCAGCACTACGCCGCCCAGTCCAAGCAGTCCGAATGACACCAGGTGGAGATATCCGTAGCAGTGGCTGGATAGCGCACGGCCGTCGAGTGGCGCTGCTCGCCGTGCAAGGAGATGCGTGTACGCTTGTTCACTGTGGTGCGCCACAGCGCTGCGAGCGCCACAGCGAACGAGGCTCTGGCGCTCGCAGCAGCATGGCGGCAGAGGCGGCTAGCGCTGCTGCCACAGACACTGCTGGGCATACGCGGCAATTGCCCCACTCACCGCCAGCCGATCTCGCTCACACTGCATGCCGCGGGCAAAGCTTTCCGAGAGGCGTTCAGCACCGGCCGCGAACAAGCGTAGCCCGCTTCGAAACGCGGCTCCAAACTGAATCAGTGTGGGCAGATGCTCTAGCTCACACAAATCAAGCCGGCGCCAGGCAGTGTAGCCTGCGAGTGCCGCCTCAAGCAGATCGACGCGCAGCTGTGGTCCAGCGGCATCAACGCTATAGCAGTCACCAAGCAGGCTGCCCAGATCAAGCCCGACGCTACCGCTCCCAGCGAACTCCCAGTCGATCAACTGCACCCCGCCGCTCGCGGCCGCAATCACATTGTCGGCCCAGCAGTCCGCGTGTACCAGGCCCTGCGGAAGCAGTGGCAGCGCCTGTGCCTCCTCTAGCACCTCCGCGCATGTGTCCAGCAGATCCACCCAGCCGGACGCCTGCGCCCGCGCCGTTGTCACCCAGCCTAGCGCCCGCGCGCTTATGGCGGCCAGCGGCGACCACCAACTCGGCGGCAGCGCCGTCCCGGGCAGCTGGTGCAGCTGACCGAGCACAGCACCCAGCTGCTGCACACCACTCGGCTCAAGCACAAGCGGCTGCCCTGCCACATACTCGGTCAGCAGCGCAGCTCCTAGTGGCATAGCCACCACCACTGCGCCCTGGAGCGTTGGTTGCACGCGCGGCGCTGACAGCCCATACGTGGCACACAGCGTAAGCGCCGCCGCCTGGCGCTCAAGCCATGCTTGCGGGGTTGCCACATTGCACCAGACCGGCGGAGCCACCGAAGCGCTGCGCCACTCCAAGCGCCAGCTGCTGCCATCAGCCAGCACAATTCGATACACTACCCGCTTGGGTGTAGGCGGCCGCAGCGGGACAATCGCGACTGGTACGAGCGCATAGTCAGCACTTAAAAGCGCGACAATATTCTGGGCGTCCATGCGATAGCTCCTCACAAAAAAAGACCACAGCTGTGCAGCCGTGATCTCATCGCTTAGCGCAGCGCGGCGGGCTAGGCGCGATAGATAAACACAATCGCAACCACCGTTGCCGCCCAGAGCAGCACATTGATCAGCATGGGCCAATCTTTCAGCAGCAGCTCCTCGGTGCTGCCGCCCTCGTCCTTCTTATACACCAGGTATAAGTAGCGAAAGATCGCATAGACAACAAAGGGCACCGTGATCAGCAGCAGCGGAAATGGGCGCGTGGGGATGTGCGGGTTGGTCGGGTTCATCGTGTACAAAATATAGGCGATGATCGTGCTTGCCGTGACAATGGAGATCATCTCCTGCACCAGCTCGGTCGAGTAGTCATCGAGCACCCGCCGATGGCTGCCCGAGCCAGCCTCCAGCAGCACCAGCTCGTGCCGCCGCTTGGCCAGCGCCAAGAACAGCGATAGCAGCCCCGAGCAGATCAGCAGCCAGTGCGAGATCGAGATCTGGAGTACCACCGCGCCAGAGACCGTGCGAAACACAAACCCTGCCGCAATGATGAACACATCGAGGATAACCACATGCTTCAGCCGAAACGAGTAGGCCAGCTGCATCAGCACATACACCGACAAGATAATACCCAGGTAGCGATTGAGCATCCAGGCCAGCGGTAGGCCAATGCCCAGAAAGATGACCGTAGCTGTCACCGCCGCGCTAGGGGCCAGATGGCCGCTCGCCAGCGGCCGATAGCGCTTCTTAGGATGCTGACGATCCTTCTCGATATCCACCAGATCATTAATTAAGTAGATCGAGCTGGCCACGAGACACCACAGCAGGAAAGTGGCCACAACGCGCACAATGCTGGCAGGCTGGGTCAGCAGCAGATCATTGGCGAACATGATGCCAGCAAAAACAAATACGTTTTTCACCCATTGCTTAGGCCGCATTGCCAGCAATAAATATTTTGGCAGCGTCGCGAGACGCGGTGTTGCAACTTGAAACGTTTGGTCCACGATTGATCTCCTTGCATATCAACGGATATGCTAGCCCACTGATTCTACTTGATGCCTTCTACAGCGTCAAACCTGCGCGCGACGGATTCATTGACGAAAATGCGGCGATGCCCTACTATTCGTCGGGCGAAAGGAGAACCTCATGCGTGTTTTGATCATTGGTGGCAGTGGGCAGTTGGGCCGCGCCTTGGCGCACGAGTGGGCCGCCGACGATCTGCTCTTGCCATCCTCGCAGGCATGCGACTTAAGCAGCCCTGCCATTATTAATACTGTCCGCGAGCTGCGGCCAGACTTGGTGCTGCTGCCAGGTGCCTATACCAACGTCGATGGATGCACGCTCGATCCTGAGCGCGCCTATCGCGTCAATACGCTCGGGCCAAAGTATGTCGCCCTCGCCTGCCAGGCGCTCGATGTGCCACTGGTGTACATCAGCACCAACGAGGTGTTCAACGGCCGCGCGACCCAGCCCTATCGGGAGTACGATCAGCCCGATCCAATCAATGCCTATGGGCGCTCGAAGTGGGGCGGTGAGCAGGCGGTGCTGCAGCACGCTCCACACGCCTATATCGTGCGTGTGGCCTGGCTGTTCGGCGGCCCGCGCAACTTTGTGCGCACCATGGTGCGCCTCGGCCGCGAGCGCAGCCTAAGCCGCGATCCGCTGCGCGTTGTCACCGACGAGGTCGGCAGCCCCACCTATGCCCGCGATGCCGCCAGCGCCGTGCGCCAGCTCGTCGAGCATGGCATCCCTGGCATCTATCACATCGTCAATAGCGGCCACTGCTCGCGCTACGAGCTGGCCCGCGCGAGCTTGCAGGCCCTGGGCATCGATGTGCCCATTGAGCCAATCGCACTCGCCGAGTTCTCACGGCCAAGCACGCCGCCCGCCTGGACGCCGCTGCACAACTCCGCCGCTGCCGCGCTCGGCATCGAGCTGCGCCCATGGCAGGATGCCGTGACCGCCTTCGTTCAGTCGATGGACCCGGATCAATGACTACAATCGATGTCATCATCCCCAACTACAATGGAGCACAGCTGCTGCCCGCCTGCCTTGCAGCACTACGCGCACAGACGCGCCGCGATTTCCGCATCACTGTCGTCGATGATGCCTCAACGGACGACTCCGCCGCCCTCATTCGCACGCACTACCCCGAGGTGCAGCTCGTCGTCGCACCACACAATGGTGGCTTCGTGCAGGCGGTCAATCTGGGGATACGCGCCACCGCCGCCCCGTTCGTGGTGCTGCTCAACAACGACACCGAGCCAGCCCCCACCTGGCTAGAGCAGCTTGTCGGCGCACTAGAGCAGTATCCGAGCTACGCCGTCGCTGCGTCGAAGCTCTGCCTCTTCGATCAGCGCGATCACCTGCACTCGGCTGGCGATGGCTACGCTTGGGATGGCGTCCCCTTCAGCCGGGGCGTCTGGCAGCAGGATCGCGGCCAGTTCGATGTTGTCAGCGAGATCTTCGGTGCCTGTGCTGGAGCCGCTGCTTACCGCCGCGAGACGCTGCAAGCCCTCGCCGATCAGACCGGGGCCGTCTTCGATCCCCAGCTGGTGATGTACTGTGAGGATGTTGACTTGAATCTACGCGCCCGCCGGGCCGGCTGGCGCACGCTCTTTGTGCCCCAAGCCATCGTCTACCATAAGCTCAGCGCCACTGGCGGTGGCGTGCTCGCCAGCTACTACTGCGGACGCAACTTCATTCTGGTCTGGGCCAAAAATATGCCTATGCCGCTGCTGTGGCGCTCACTGCCGCGCTTCATGGCCGCCCAGCTCAAAATCGCTTGGGCCGCCATCCGCCACATTCGGGGAGCTGCTGCACGCGCACGCCTGCGCGGCCAGTGGGCCGGCGTTCGCCGCCTGCCTGCTGTGTGGCGACAACGGCAGTTCAGCCCAACTGACCATCAGAATCTCGCTCCCTGGCTGGGCGACGATTGGACAAGGAGACCTGCGTGAAACCATATTTGTCAATTGTCATTCCGGCCTACAACGAGGCACGCCGCCTGCCGCAAACGCTCACCCAAACGCTTGATTTCCTCCATCAGCAGCCATGGGATTGGGAGCTGATCGTCGTCGATGATGGCAGCGACGATGCCACCGCCACCGAGGCCGAGCAGACGCTCGCCGCCGAGCCAAGCGCTCGTGTCATCCGCAATCCGCACCGCGGCAAAGGCTATGCTGTGCGCACGGGTATGCTCGCTGCCACTGGTCAGTTCGTGCTCTTCTCCGACGCCGACCTCGCCGTGCCCCTTGTCGAGTGGTCGAAGCTGGAGCAGGCGCTCTCCCATGGTGCCGATGTGGCGATCGCCTCGCGCGAGGGCGCAGGCGCGCAGCGCATCGACGAGCCGCCGCTGCGCCACTTTATGGGCCGCGTCTTTAACCTCATCGTTCGCCTGCTCGCTGTCGGCAGCTTTCAAGATACCCAGTGCGGGTTCAAGGTGTTTACCGCCGAGGCCGCACAAGATTTATTTCAGGCGCTGCGCCTGTACACCGACACAACTGCTGCGCCTAAAGGTGCCGCCGTTACCGCCTTCGATGTTGAGGTGCTATACCTAGCGCTACGCCGTGGCTACCACATCGCCGAGGTGCCCGTCCTCTGGCGCTACGGCGAAGAGACCAAGGTCAGCACCGTGCGCGACTCCTGGCGCAACTTGGTTGATGTGCTCAAGATTCGCTGGAATGCGCTCACCGGCCAGTATCGCCACGTACAGCCACGTGCAAGCACCACCGATAAGAATCCCTCATCGCATCCGTAGCCCCCCTGGAGCGGCATGGTTAATCGTTTGACGACCATGTGTTTCAGCAGGGCTTTCTAAAGCGATAAATAAAAAATCTTAAGGTAGCATCGTCAAACAACGATCTATGTCTTGACTATCGACGCTCGCAGATTTATATTAACAGCGTAGCCCGTTGGTGATACAACCAACAAAACCCAGCACCTAAACAAGCAGCAAAAACCTCACTCACTAGCGCCAGTTGGTATGAGCTACAGGATTGGCCTGTGGCGCTGGACGTACGTTCAAGGAAAGACGGATCTTTAGTTTCGTTGAGGAGGTGAACCAAGACATCCTGGTGACACGGGCGTGCGGTGACTGACCGACGACGATGAATCACCCGATGCTCTGGTGTGAGTGAGGCCGATATCTGACCCCCGTTGACCGAGACCAAAAGCATGCAGGGTCCGCAATGGGAGGGTTGTATCGACGCCCAGCCCCTGCGCAGTGTCCCTGCGGCAGGCAGCCGCGGACGATACACAGATACCTAGCTGCTTGTTTACTTGGTATGTGTTGAAGCTGGTATGGTTGTATCACCCGGGCTTATTCTTTTGCCCCACCGCCAGTTGCCCCGCGCAACTACCGGCGGTTTTTTGTGCCTCTCTGCTGCTGCTTGGCACTCCAATTGCTACATCCACATACTGCTGGCTTAGGAGACCACCTGTGTCTCTATGAGAGGTCTTTTTCATGGTATCCTTACAACCTGGCGTCCCATACCCCCTCGGTGCAACCTGGGATGGCGCTGGCGTAAACTTCGCGCTCTACTCCGAACATGCCACCGCCGTCGAGCTGTGCCTCTTCGAACATCCTACCGATCCGCGCGAAAGCATCCGCGTCAGCCTTACCGAGTACACCGACTTTGTATGGCACGGCTATATCGCCGGTCTCAAGCCTGGCCAAACCTATGCCTATCGCGTCGATGGCCCCTACGCTCCAAACTACGGCCATCGCTTCAACCCCCATAAGCTCTTGCTCGATCCTTACGCGAAAGCCCTCGTCGGCCAGCTCAGCTGGGACGATGCCCTCTTCGGCTATCGCCTCGGCGATCCCGACGCCGATCTTAGCTTCAATCGGCTCGATAGCGCGCCCTATCTGCCCCGCTGTGTCGTTATCGACCCTGACTTCGACTGGGAGGACGATGCGCCGCTCAATTATTCGCTCCACGACTCAATCATCTATGAGCTGCACGTTAAGGGCATGACCGCTCAGCATCCGGGGATACCTCCAGAGCTGCGCGGCACCTACGCCGGCCTCGCTAGCCCGCCAGTCATCGACTATCTCCAAGCGCTTGGCATCACTGCTGTTGAGCTGATGCCCATCCACGCCTTTATCGATGATCATAACCTCGTCCAGCAGGGGATGCGCAATTATTGGGGCTACAATACCCTTTGCTACTTCGCTCCCGAGCCACGCTACAGCAGCTCGCAATCACCGCATCAGACAGTGCAGGAGTTCAAGCAGCTGGTCAAAACCTTGCACAAGGCTGGCATCGAGGTGATTCTCGATGTCGTCTACAACCATACCGCCGAGGGCAATCACTTTGGCCCCACGCTCTCGATGAAGGGCTGCGATAATGCAACGTACTATCGCCTGATGCCCGACGCACGCTACTATCTCGACTACACCGGCACCGGCAACACGCTCAATATGCTGCATCCACGCACGCTCCAGCTCGTGATGGATAGCCTGCGCTACTGGGTGCTTGAGATGCACGTCGATGGCTTTCGCTTCGATCTCGCCGCCACCCTCGCCCGTGGTCTGTACGAGGGTGATCGCCTCTCGGCTTTCTTCGATATCATCCACCAGGATCCGGTGCTCTCGCAGGTGAAGCTCATCGCCGAGCCGTGGGATGTTGGACCAGGCGGCTATCAGGTCGGTAACTTCCCCGTCGGCTGGGCCGAGTGGAACGGGCGCTATCGCGATACTGTGCGCCGCTACTGGAAAGGCGACGAGTCGCAGGTCGCCGAGCTAGCCTATCGCCTGAGCGGCTCAAGCGATTTGTATCAGAACACCGGCCGCAGCCCGTATGCGAGCATCAACTTTGTCACCGCTCACGACGGCTTCACGCTGCACGATCTGGTCAGCTATAATCATAAGCATAATCAGGCCAATGGCCACAACAACACCGATGGCGAAGCCCACAATAACTCTTGGAACTGTGGCATCGAGGGCGCAACCGCTGATCCGCACGTCAATGCGCTGCGCGCCCAACAGCAGCGTAACTTTTTAGCCACCCTGCTACTCTCCCAAGGCGTGCCGATGCTGCTCTACGGCGATGAGTGCAATCGCACCCAGCTGGGCAACAATAATGTCTACTGCCAAGATACGCCGCTAAGCTGGTTCGACTGGCAGTGGACCGCACAAGGCCAGGCGCTCTTCGATTGGACGCAGCGCCTCATCCAGCTGCGCAAACAACATCCTGTGCTGCATCGGCGCTACTTTTTTCAGGGCCGCGCAATTCACGGCCACGATATCAAGGACATCGAGTGGTATCGCCCGGATGGCCAGATGATGAGCGATGATGAGTGGGATTACAGCTTTGTGCGCTGCATCGGCATGCTGCTCAATGGTCTGTGCATGGAGGAGCTAGACGCCGAGGGTAACCCGGTTAGCGATGATGTCTTGCTGCTGCTGATGAACGCCGATCATCAGCAGATTCCTTTCGTCCTGCCAACTATTCAGCCGCAGCAGGCGTGGCACGTGCTGCTTGATACATCCCAGTCAACCGCCGATCCACATCTGTTTGATGACCACACCTACCCACTCGCCGGGCGCTCACTCGTGCTCTTGGCCCAGCAGTCCCGCCAGCCAACAGAGCTGCAAGCCGATCCTAGCGCACTGCCGTTGGAGTGGCTTGAGCAGCAGCCCAATGTCGGCTCAATGTTGATTCTTGCCAACATCTGGAGTCCTGAGCTTGGCCAAAGCTGCCATGTGCAGGTCTTTCTGCCACCAAGCTACGATGATGGCAACCAGGTGTACCCGGTGAGCTATCGCATTGATGAGCAGCTCGTGCTCGATGCAGCCTTCGAGCCAAATAGCACCGCCGAGCAATCGATCGAGGCGCTCCTGCTTGGCCCGCCAGAGCAGATTGTCGTCGATATCGCTAGCGATGCGCTCACGCTGCCAAATGCTGTGTGCGCCAGCGATCCGCTAGCAGGCCAGGCTGGCTGGCGCACCTTCCTCAGACAGACGCTGCATCCGCTGCTCAAGCGGCGCTTTCGGATCTAAGCCACTCAACTTTATGTAAATAAATTCCACAGAGCTGCCACCTTGTGGTGAGTGGCAGCTCATCCTAACACTCCCCCCTCACAAATCTACGACAGCATATCGTATTAGCGTATAGTACTAGTCCAAACCTGCCCCCTAGCGGTGCGAGCGTTGGACTGCTGATGCATTGTGCCTGTACAAACAGCAGTGCTATCATCATGAACAGCCCCTCAAAGCAGCGCTACGTTTGAGAACAAATAATGCTCGTGTAACGATATTTTCATACTAGGTAGTGATTTGCCTAGTCATACCTAAGGGGCAAGCTGATATACTCGAAGAACGTGGCCAGAGGAGGGTACCATGGCACTAGAAGGACATCTACGCGATTTACCACTTATCGATATGCTCTACATCTTCCAAGCCTCACATAAAGTGGGCAAGGTGTGTTTCACTCATGGGACCGATCTCGGCATGATTTGGCTTCAGGATGGGCAGCTTGTCCACGCTATCGCCGTAAATGCACGCACCAAGGTTCCCTTAGCTCAAGGCGAGGAGGCCATCGCCCTGCTTTTCGAGTGGAGTGACGCCAGCTTCCGCTTTATGGAGCTGTGCGCAGACGAGCAGGTTAAGGTCTCGATCACCAGCCCGCTAGAGGTTGTGCTCTTCAATGCGCTCCAGCAGCGGCAAAGTAAGCATATGCGCCAATCACACCTAGAGCCAAACTCGCTTGTGCGGCTTGCACCACAGCTTGCCCCTAGCTGCAGCGGGGGCATCTCACTATCGATCGATCACTGGCGCATCATCAGCCACCTTGTGGTTGAAACCTCGGTCGAGCAGCTCGCCGATGAGCTAAACTACAGCTACGATCAACTTATCAAGCTGCTTGAGGAGATGATCACGCTCAACTTAGTCAATATTCACACCCCGCTCGCCGTGCCGCAGCGCCAGTGCATGGTTGGAACAAGCCTCGCACCACAGCAGCAGCAGCGCCATGTCCGCAGCTTGGTCGAAGCAGTTAAGCAGCGCCTGCGCTTCCGCATGCAGCGTGGAGGAGTCCATGTCAGTCATTAAGGTTGTGATCACCGGCCCCTATGCAACCGGCAAGTCACAGTTTATTCGCACCATTAGCGAGATTGAGGTCGTCGATACCGATGTGCCGGTCACCAACAGCGAAGAGCTGTTGATCAAAGAGTACACCACGGTCGGTCTCGACTACGGCATGATCACGCTCGAGTCTGGCGATACGCTGTGCCTGTTTGGCACACCCGGCCAGGAGCGCTTCGATTTTCTTTGGGAGGTGCTGGCCGAGGGCTGCCTGGGCTACATCGTCCTTGTCGATAGCTGTCGCCCGGCCCATATTGAGGACACCTTCACCTTGCTTCAGCGCTTCACCCAGCTCACGGCCGCCCCCTTTATCGTCGGAGCCACCAAGCAGGATCTGCCTGGCGCACTGCCGCCAGCCTACCTCCACCGCCGCCTCGGCTTGCCACCCTCGATTCCTGTAGTCGGCTGCAACGCCTGCGACCCCGATTCGGTGCAGTCTGTCCTAGAATCTCTGATGGATCACATTGAGCTGATTCTTAAGCATCAGCTGTAGCCGCTATGGATTATGGCGCTGAAATCTGAAGGAAACACTATGACCCGCTCTGAGTTTATTAGTCAAGCCCTCGACCGCTTTATCGACGCTAATTCGAACGATGTGCAGGGCGCTGTCGTGGTCGGCAGCGACGGCATGCTGATCGCGTCACGCATCACCGCCGAAATCAATCCTGACCGTGTCGGGGCCATCGCCGCCACGATGATGGGCGTGACCAACCGGGTCGTCAGCGACCTTAAGATTGGCAAGACATACGAGACGATCGTCAGCGCCGATAATGGCTATCTCGTCGTTTACCCTGTCGCACAGCAGGTGGTGCTCGCCATCACCCTCACTTCAGGTGCTAATCTGGGCCTCGCCCGGCTTGAGGCTCGTGAGATGGGCGAGACCATCGCCAACGCCCTGGTCAACGAGCAGCAATCATAGCGCGGAGTATCGACTTGAAGCGCTTGCTCCACCAGCTCAATTAGCACAGGCCCTGCGCACGTCAAGCACTGTTCCGCTCAAGCGCAGCTTACTATTGGCGTTAATGTCCTAACAGGCAACCGCCTTCTTTGCAGCTAGGACTAGCACTCTTAATGCAATCATGGCACACTTTGTGACAGACTCATGGCCAACTCGCTTGCAGAAAGGATCGGCCATGAACAAACAATTGCTCGCTGGGGCCATCGGTGGCTTCGTCGCCACCGGACCGATGACGCTGACCATGCTGGGCCTGCACCAGCTGCTACCGCCCGCCCAGCAAACCGACCTGCCGCCGCAGCAAGTTACCGAGAACATTGCCGCCGACCTCAATGTGCGGCCTTATCTGGAGCACGAGCAGCTCACTGCGCTAGCATGGATTAATCATTTTGTCTACGGCACAGCACTCGGCATGCTCTACGGCGCGCTGGTCGCCCAGCGCCGCCAATCACCCCTGCTCAAGGGTAATCTCTATGGTCTTGGCGTGTGGGCGGCCAACTACATTGGCCTGCTACCAACCATGGGCCTGCTGCGCTCGGCATTCCAGCGCCCAGCAAAACGCACTGCGACCATTATTGCCGCACACCTTGTCTGGGGATCAATGCTTGGGCTTGTGGTTGAGCGACTACAGCGCTAAAATAGCACAAGATCATTTAGTGATAAGGGTCTAGCAACCATGAGTTCAAACCCCGCATCGCCGCTGCGGAGCATTGATAGCGCCAAATCGATCAGCTCCATCGAAAGCGCTGGCTCGATCCTCAGCACACGCAGCGCTGGCTCGATCCTCAGCACACGCAGCGCTGGCTCGCTCTTCAGCATCGGCAGCGCTGGCTCGATCCTCAGCATCGGCAGCTCCGGCTCGATCCTCAGCATCGGCAGCTCCGGCTCGATCCTCAGCATCGGCAGCTTTTTGAGCATTGGCAGCCTATTCAGTGCGCTGAGCATCAACAGCATGTTCAGCCTCAGTGCCATCGACGCACGCTTCAGCCTTGGCTACATTGGCCAGCGCATCCGCCAGCTGAGGCTCCGCCGTCAGGCCGATTGACGCCAATCCAGCACCTACGTATAATAGAGCGTAGCTACACACACAATGCGATGACGGAGACCAGTACGCGGAACCCGACCGCCCAGCGAGCGTGCAGATGGTGCAAGGCACGCCGGCCACGAACCGCCGAATATCCCTCCCGAGCAGAACGCTGAACTCGCACGCTGCGTCAGTAAGCCGACCGGTTTTCGCCCACCGTTAGCAGGGCGGCGCTGTGATGGCAGCGCAGTAAGCGGGCACCACCTTGGTGTCAAGCGGGGTGGTACCGCGAGGCAAAAACCTCGTCCCAGCAGGGGCGGGGCTGTTTTATTTTTAGCGCTTTTCCTGATCCATCCATAGGCAGCGCAGCCAATTTTTAGAGGAGGCTTGGATGACCTTCAATCCTGTCGATCCAAAAGTTGCACTTCCCACGCTCGAAGACGCTGTGAGCGCATGGTGGAAGGCCAACGATGTGGTCAAGCGCACCTTGGCCCACGGCGATCGCTCACGTCCGTTTGTGTTCTTCGAAGGGCCGCCCACCGCCAACGGCAAGCCTGGCATCCACCACGTCGAGTCGCGCGCCTCGAAAGATATCATCGTGCGCTTCCAGCGCATGCGCGGGCGCTATGTCATCGGCGCACGCGGCGGCTGGGATACCCACGGCCTGCCTGTCGAGATCGAGGTCGAAAAGAACCTAGGCTTCAATGGCAAGCCCGACATCGAAAACTATGGCATCGCCGCCTTCAACGCCGCCTGTCGCGCCTCCGCCAAGGAGTACATCGACGATTGGGCCGACTTAACCGAGCGCATCGCGTTCTGGATCGATCTCGACGATCCCTACACAACCTACGACAATAGCTACATCGAGTCGCTCTGGTGGATCTTCAAGCAGCTCCACGAGCGCGATCTGCTCTTCCGCGACTTCAAGGTTACAATGCACTGCCCGCGCTGTGGCACATCGCTCTCCGACCACGAGGTCGCCCAAGGCTATCAGGATAACACCGACGATCCGTCGGTCTGGGTGCGCTTCCGCATCCAGCCCAGCGGCCACGCCCTCGATGAGCAGCTCGCCAATGCCGCCTTCCTGGCCTGGACAACCACGCCCTGGACACTGCCCGCCAATGCGGGCCTTGCCGTCAATCCCGAGGCCACCTATGTGCTCATCGAGCACGACGGTGAGCGCCTGGTGCTTGCCGAGGCGCTCTACAAGCAGGTGGTCGCCGAGGACGCAGCCGTGCTCGCCACCTTCAGCGGCAACGATCTGCGCGATCTGCGCTATGCGCCGCTCTACGCTGGCGTCGGCGCAGCTGGCGTCGAGACCGACATCAGCACCGCCTATCGCGTCGTCGCCGATGAGTTTGTCTCGCTTGAGGACGGCACCGGCATCGTGCACATCGCCCCAGCCTATGGCGACCTGGAGATCGGCCGCAAATACGGCCTGCCCACGCTGTTCTCCGTCGATCTGGCCGGCAAGGTGCTGCCCGACTTCGCTGAGTTCGGCTTTGCAGGCATGTTCTTCAAGGAGGCCGATCCTAAAATCACGCGCCATCTGAAAGAGCGCGGCCTGCTGTTCAAGTCCGGCCGTGTGCTGCACACCTACCCCTTCTGCTGGCGCTGCAAAACACCGCTGCTCTTCTACGCCAAGCAGTCGTGGTACATCCGCACCACCGCGCTCAAGGATCGCCTGATCGCCAACAATCAGCTGATCAACTGGGTCCCCGAGCACATCAAAAATGGCCGCTTTGGCAACTGGCTGGAGAACAACATCGACTGGGCCATCAGCCGCGAGCGCTACTGGGGCACGCCGCTGCCCGTCTGGCTCTGCGATAGCTGCGGCACCATCGATGTCGTCGGCTCCATCGCCGAGCTGGCCGAGCGCTCGGGCCACGATGTGTCCGATCTCGATCTGCACCGACCGGCCGTCGATACGCCGAGCTGGGACTGCCCTGGCTGTAGCGGCGGCACGATGCAGCGCATTCCCGATGTCGCCGACTGCTGGTTCGACTCAGGCGCGATGCCCATCGCCCAGTGGCACTACCCGTTCGAGAATCAGGAGATCTTCGAGGTCGCCGGCCAGGCCGACTTTATCTCCGAGGCCATCGATCAGACCCGCGGCTGGTTCTATACGCTGCACGCGCTGGCCACGCTGCTCTTTGATCGACCAGCCTATAAAAATGTGATCTGCCTCGGCCACTTGCTCGACGGCAAGGGCGAGAAGATGTCCAAATCCAAGGGCAATATCGTTGATCCGTGGGAGATCATCAGCCAGTTTGGGGCCGACGCTGCGCGCTGGTATATGTACGCCTCCGCGCCGCCCTACAACGCCCGCCGCTTCTCGGCCGATCTGGTCAGCGAGTCGCTGCGCCAGTTCCTGCTGACGCTGTGGAACACCTATAGCTTCTTTGTCACCTACGCCAATGTCGATGGCTGGACGCCAAGCACCGCCAACAGCCTGGAGCAGGTGCGCGACGCCCTGCTGCCCATCGACCGCTGGGCGCTCGCACGGCTCAACGCGCTCGTGCGCGATGTCACCGCCGATCTAGAGGCCTATGACATCCATACGCCAGCCAAGCGCCTTGAGCAGTTCACCGATGAGCTGTCGAACTGGTATGTGCGCCGCAATCGCCGCCGCTTCTGGAGCGGCGAGCAGACCGCCGATAAGCAGGCAGCCTACGCGACGCTCTACACCTGCCTCACCACCGTCGCACGCTTGATCGCACCGTTCACGCCGTTCGTGGCCGAGTCGCTGTATCGCAACCTCGTCACAACCCACGACAGCGCCGCCGCCGACAGCGTGCACATGGCCGACTGGCCCAGCGTGGATGCAAGCTTGCTCGATGAGGAGCTGATCCGCACCACCGATATGCTGATCAAGACGGTTAGCCTCGGCCGCGCCGCCCGCAAGCAGGCCGGTGTGCGCATCCGTCAGCCACTCGCCGAGGTGCTCATCCGCCTGCCGCGCGGCGAAAGCCTGGCCCAGTTCGAGGACGAGCTAACCGACGAGCTGAACATCAAGACTGTGCGCTGGCTCGGCGTCGGCGATGGCGTCGTGAGCTATCGCTTCAAGCCCAACCTGCGCTCCGTCGGCCGCAAATTTGGCAAGCTCGTGCCCGCCCTGCGCGAGGCGCTCGCCCAGCTCGACGCCGACAGCGCCAGCGCCGCCGCCCACAAGGTCGAGGCCAACCAGTCCTTCGACATCGCTGTCGCAGGCGAAACCCTAACCTTGGAGCCGGATGATGTGCTGATGGAGGCCACCTCGCCGGAGGGCTACGCCGTAGCCGAGGGCGATGGCGTGCTCGTCGCGCTGGTCACCACGCTCACCGACGAGCTGCGCCGCGAGGGCCTGGCCCGCGAGATCGTGCGCAACCTCAACGATGCGCGCAAGGCCGCCGATCTCCAGCTCACCGATCGCATCAGCGCCACGCTCCAGCCCAGCGCCGAGGTTGACCTTAGCCCTGTGCTCGCCGAGTACGCCGACTACATCAAGTCCGAGACGCTCTGCGGCGATCTCGCGCTCGGCGCACCAGGCAGCGACGCCTACACCAGCGAGATGAGCCTCGAATCTGGCTCGGTCACGCTCGGCATCGTCAAGCAGTAGCGCCCCAGCCAAGCGTCAGCGCCTCCCCAGCGCTGGCGCTTGCCCCTGCTCTAGCGGCGGCATCAGCCTCTATAGTGAGCAAAGAATCGTGCGTGGTTAACCGCCACAGCTCAGCCAACAGAGTCAGGCTCCGCCCGCCCGCGCGTCGGTTGGCCCATGGCCTAGGTGCCCAGCCCCGCATCCGCCGTGCGATTGGGTACAGCGTGAGTTAAGGCCGCTGCGTGCTCCTCGCGCAGCACGCTGTGTTTGGCGACCCAAACCCAGCGCTTGGCAATCCCGCCCGACGCACGCTGGCTGAGCCGCGCGCGCATGCACCATGCCGACCTGCGCTAATCACCGCACGCGCATCCAGCCAGCACCTCCTGCCACCAGCCGCCCCGCAGCGCTTGGCAATCCCGCCCGACGCGCGCTGGCTGAGCCGCGCGCGCATGCACCACGCCGACCTGCGCCAACCACCGCGCGCGCATCCAGCCAGCACCCATCGCTGCACGCTAGGATCGCAGATTAGCCGCCAAAGCCAGCGCCGAGCATGCTGTACACAAAGCCAACGGTTAGGCCAAACACGACATGACCAAGTAGTCCGGCAACAAAGCCCGGCACACCAAGCGAGCGCAGCATATATGGCCCTGGCGCTTGGATGGTGCCGGCGCGCATACCAGCATGGCCTAGCGGCGCGAATGCAAACATCCAGCCGACCGCGAGCCAGTGTGCAGCGCCGAGCAGCGCGCCAAGCAGCAGCACGTTGGCCGGAATACGTGCAAAAAAGACTATGTAGCCAAGCGCAAAGACAACCCCCAGTCCAAAGTGGATGATATAGCCAAGGCTGCTCGCCCGATCAGCAGAGCGCAGGTAGCCGAGGATGCCATGCGCATCAACAGCGGGCAGGTTTAACTGCTTGCCAAGCAGCATCATGCTCGTCATCACCGCTGTTCCGATCAGTCCGCCAAGTGCCGCCGCAAGTACGTTCAGGCCCATTGTTGCCTCCTTAGCTTAGGTGCGAGCGTCGCCCATACACCCTTGTGCACTTGCAAATACGCTCGCCTAGGGATTTAAAGAATTATCATTCTGAAATAACGTAGACCATGGAGCCGTAAACATCGCACAGTCTAGGTGCAGGGTGGAACCCTGCCGGGGGCGCGAGACTGCGCTCCAAACCCGCTCACTCAGGTTGGGGTTGCACCAGGACGTGGTCTAAGAAAAGAGCTAGACTTGATGGCTCCACCTTGCGTACAATGCAGTGGGGCATGCCCATGCCCCACGCTCCTGCATCTACTGAAAGGCCTCACATATGGTATCGACAACTAAACTTGAACTACAGCGCGCTAGCGCCATCGACCTACAAGTACACACGGTGCACAGCGATGGCCACTGGACGCCGGAAGCGCTGCTACAGCACGCCCAGCGCGAACAATTCGGGCTTATCGCCATCACCGACCATGATCGGCCTGACACCGCTGCGGCACTGCAGCAGCTCGCCAGTGCCATGGCCATGCCGGTCCTCGTAGCTGCGGAGATGACCACAACCTGGCGCGGCGGCATAGTCGATGTGCTCTGCTTTGGCTATGCGCTCAACCAGCAGGCGCTGTCCGCCGTAGCGCACGATGTGTTGCGGCGGCAGCAGGACAACACGCGCAAGGTGTATGAGCGTTTATGTCAACAAGGCTATCTAGGTATGGATCAGCCGTCTGTGCTGCACACGCTGCTGGAGACACCTAGCGCACAGCAGCCACATGCGCTTGTAGCGCTTATGCAGCGCAGCGGCGTTGACGCACACACAGCCGAGCAGCAGGTGTGGGATGCAGGCTGCGGCTTCGCGGCCACCGACATCGCCACTGTGGTCGCGGCCGCACATCAGAGCGGTGCCGTGTGTATCGTGGCCCATCCAGGCCGCGACGATGGCTTCGTCTGCTTCGACACCGCCAAGCTCGATCAGCTCCGCGCCGACGTGCCCATCGACGGCATCGAGGTGTACTACCCCAAGCATGCGCCAGCCCAGATAGCCATGTACCAAGACTACGCGGCGCAGCACAACTTACTGGTCAGCGCTGGCTCGGACTCGCATGGCCCCGACAAGCCGCCGATTAAGTACCCAGCCGAGCTATGCCGTGCGCTGTTGGAGCGGCTAGGCATCCGGCTATGCTGACACCAGCGCTACAAGCATTCAATACCAATCCAGAATATACATTCTGAAAAAAACCAAAAAACCTAATCGAGTGCGGCTAGGGCGACCTGGATAAAGTGCTGCAGGGCCTGGGCGGGCATAGCGGCGCGCACATAGACGAGGTAGGCCATCGCCACGCCGACCAAATAATCAGCGTAGGCGGCTGGATCGGCGATTGTGGTAACTTCGCCGTGCTGAATAGCATGCTGAAGCGCATTGAGGAAGGCCGCCCGCATGCGTGCAAAGTGCTGATCGATAATAGCGGCGATCAGCCCATCGGCGTGCGGCAGCTCCATGGCGGTGTTGCCGATAAGGCAGCCGGACTGGGCGCTCGCCGACTGGGCTTGGCTCAGCAGCGCAGCGAAGTAGGCGCGAATCTCGGCCCGTGCGGCCGTTGGCGTCTCTAGGGGGCCAAGCATGCCGGTGATAACGGTTGCCGCGTAGTGCTCAAGCGCCTTGATAAATAGCGCATGTTTATCGCCAAACGTGCTGTAGAAACCGTAGCGGCTCACCCCGGTTGCTTGGACAAGATCATCAAGCGATGTGGCAACAAAGCCTTGCTGCCAAAACAGCAGCATCGCCTTGCGCAACGCCTCTGTCGGTTCAAATTCGCGCGGTCGGGCCATAGCTCACCATTACAGAATAGATATTCTGAATAATAAAAGAGCACAAGCCCTTTGTCAAGCGGCAGTGCTGAACTTCTCGATCTGCGGCCATGCTGCTAGAATACCCAATGACAGACCGCAGCAAACGAAAGGCAGACATCGAATGAGCAGCTTCGCAGAGTATCCCAACTACGATGGACTAGGCTTGGCTGAGCTGGTGCGCAGCGGCCAAGTGACAGCGCTGGAGCTGGTAGAGGCCGCACTGGAGCAGATCGAGCAGCTCAATCCAGCGCTCAACGCCGTGATCACACGTATGGATGTGCAGGCGCGGCAGCGGGCACAAGCCCCGCTGCCCGCTGGGCCATTTCAAGGCGTGCCGATGCTGCTCAAAGATATCTGGGCCACCTACGCTGGCGTGCCCACCAGCGCTGGCAACCGCGTGCTGCGCACAATTCCCAGCCAGCACGACAGCGCCAGCGTGCAGCGCTACCATGCCGCTGGGGCCATTATTGTGGGCAAAAGCAACACGCCCGAGTTCGCCTGTGTGCCAACCACCGAGCCAGAGGTCTTCGGCCCAGCCCGCAACCCCTGGCAGCTTGAGCGCACGCCTGGCGGCTCGAGCGGCGGAGCGGCGGCAGCGGTGGCGGCGCGCATGGTGCCATTGGCCCACGCCACCGACGGCGGCGGATCAATTCGCATTCCGGCGGCGTGCTGCGGCATCTTTGGGCTGAAGGTGTCGCGCGGGCGCATGGCGCTTGGCCCAGATCAGCTCGAAATGTGGAGCGGCCTTGGCGTCGAGCACGTTGTTAGTCGCTCGGTCCGCGACAGCGCCGCCATGCTCGATGCCAGCCTAGGCAGCGAAGTTGGCGCGCCCTACGCCGCGCCAACACCACAGCGGCCCTTTCTGAGCGAGGTGACGACAGCGCCAGGGCGGCTGCGCATCGCCTTTACCGACCATCCGTTCTTCGGCGGCACAGTGCACCCAGAGTGTCGCCGCGGCCTCGAAAACACCGTCAAACTATTAGAAGCGCTGGGCCATGAGCTGGTCGAGGCCACGCCAGTAATCGACCGTGAGCTGTGCACCACCGCCATGCTGCAGATCGTGGCCAGCGAAGTGCGCGCCGACATGCAGCAGGCCGCGCGCCTTGCCGGTCGTCCGCTGACGCCAGCGGATTTCGACCTGACAACCTACGCGCTGGGCCTGCTGGGAGCCAGAGTCAGCCTTAGCGAGCACAAAGTTGTGCAGCGTGCGCTCGACCAAACCAAGCGCGAGATCGGGCGCTTCTTCCAGGGCTACGATATCCTGCTTACGCCAACCTTGGCCCAGCCGCCGCAGCCGCTGGGCTTTCTCGATGCTACGGCGCTGGAAAACGCCGCGCTGCGGGTTATCAACCGCCTCAATGCTGGCTGGCTGCTAGAGTGGATCGGTGTCACCGATACGATTATCGACAAGGTGTACGGCTTTATGCCCTATACAGCGCCGTTCAACATGACTGGTCAGCCGGCCATGTCGGTACCACTGCACTGGAGTGCCGACGGCCTGCCAATCGGCATGCAGTTCGTCGGTCGCTACGGCGACGAGGCCACGCTGCTGCGCTTGGCAGGCCAGCTAGAGCAGGCGCGTCCATGGGCCGCACGCTGGCCAAGCGCCATTCCCCAGCCTGCTGCGCGGTGAGCAGCGCAGGCACCATCTAGTGATCTACAGCAGAGGCGAGCCGCAGGCCGAGCAGATGCGTCGAGCTGGTTGGCGGCAGCCGAAAGCGGCATGTCGTGCGGGCAAAATGGCCAGGGTTGGCCCAGCAGCCGCCGCGCATAATCCGCCGTCGATCTAGCTCGGCGACAGGCTGTGGCGACTCGCGGCCGTCGTTGGACGCGTAGGGATACGATTTTTGCAGCGAGGCGGTCCACTCCCAGACGTTGCCAGCCATATCTAGCACGCCATAGGGGCTTGCGCCATCGGGAAATGCGCCAACCGGGAGTTGACCGCCAAGCGCCGACTCAAGCACATTCGCGCGCAGTGGATCGAGCGTGTTGCCCCACGGCCACATACGTCCATCGCTGCCGCGCGCTGCTTTCTCCCACTCCGCCTCGGAGGGCAAGCGCACGCTGCGGCCGGTTTGCGTGCGCAGCCAGGCACAGTAGGCTTGGGCCTCATCCCACGTTACGTCAACAACAGCCAAATCCAACAGGGAGTCAGGCGGAGTCGGGCCATGCCAGGTGATCGGCGCGCGTGCGCCGGTGGCCTGCACAAATGGTGCATAGAGTCGGTTGGTTACCGGCACAGCAGCGATCATAAAGGCGGGCAGATCAAGCACGTGCTGCGGGGCTTCCTCGGCATACGACTCGCGGGTGCCGCCGTAGGCACGAGCCAGATCAGCAAGCGCTGCGGCAGGCGTGCCCATCAAAAACTCGCCAGCGGGCACAGCGACAAATGGCGGCAGAAGATCCAAATTGGTCATGCTTCTTCCTTCGAGATACAGAACAGCTCCAGCTTGCATCTTATCAAATAATTAAAGCCTATCTACAGAAGGAGCAAGCGTATGACCAACAACCGCGCCTGGATAGTTTTTGGATTCTGCGGGCTGATGATCGTCGGCATCACGCTATGGATGCGCCAGCAAAGTACCGCCAGCCCGCTCACACCCACAGCAGCGGCGCTAAGCCTGCTAGACTCAAGCAGCGTGGTCACACCAACCAGCGCTAGCACGCCCACACCAGCCGCCACAGCCACGCCAAGCCTGATCAGTGTGTATGTCAGCGGGGCGGTCCAGAGTCCTGGCGTCTATGCGCTCCCGCAGGCAGCGCGGGTTAACGACGCAGTACAGGCCGCTGGCGGCTTCACCATCAGCGCCGATCCGGTGCGTATCAATCTAGCCGCGCATCTCGCAGATGCCCAGCAGATCTATGTGCCCGAGCTCCATGAGAGCAGCCCGCCGCCAGTAGCGAGCGCCAGCGCGCCTAATGCCAGCGCTGCCAGCGATACCAGCGCGTCAGGGCGCGTCAACATCAACACCGCCAGTGCCAGCGAGCTTGAGCAGCTGCCCAATATTGGACCGACCACCGCCAAGCGCATCGTGGACTACCGTGACGACCATGGGCCATTCATGAGCATCGAAGATCTACGCAGCGTGCGTGGCATCGGCCCGGCCACCTACGCCGACCTAGAGCCGTACATCAGCGTCGGTGATTAAAAACAAAGGGCCTGGCGTTAAGCCAGGCCCGCAGCCAGACAGTGTCTTAGCGAATCTTGAGCGATGCAGCATCAGCTTCGATGGTGATCTCCAACTTTTGCTCAGCATCGTCCCAGTTGGTGGTTGTGTAGATGCTGCCCTGCTGCTGGAAGCGCTCGTCCACGCTTACCGCACTTGCTTGAGCATCGACCTTAATGCGTGCGGCTGCCCCAGCCGGAATAGACAGCTCAAGTGCGCCAGCGTCAAGGTCGATCTCAACATTGCCATGATCGGGCAGCGTGATGCTGCCATCGGTCGCATCAGAGTTGAGGTACAGCTTCTGGAGATCGAGATCGCCAAGGCGCAGATCGTAGTTGCCAGCGTCGATATCCAGATCGATGTTGTAGGGGACGGCGGGGTTGATGCCCACGTCCCAGTTTTGCGCACCGCCCTGCCAGAAAAACCCTTGCGGATTATTGACCTTGAGCGAAATATCCGCAATGCCATCGTTGGTATCAATATCGAAGACCGGATTAGAGTGCGGGCTTTGCAGATCGCCCTTGATCAACTCGCTGCTGTTCGCGGGCAGCGTATATAGCTCCACCGTGCCCGCATCGCCTTTAAGCGTGAGGTTCGCAGCGCGGATGTCACCAAGCGGCTGACCAAACCCAACCGCCTGCATACTGCCTGAAGCAGCAGGATTAGCGAATATCGAGCCAAGCACCAGCGCACCAGCGACAAACAGGCCCAAGATGATCCCGACGAGCGGTCGACCGCGGCCAAAGATCAGGTCAAGCCCAAAGCCGATCAGCAGCACCGGCCAGAAGGTCACCAAGATCGTGCCGAGGCTGATGTTAAGCCAGCCCAGGTTTTGGGCCAAGAAGAGGCCGCCGAGGCCGATCAGCAGCAGCGGCACAAACACCGATGAGCGGCGCTGACGCCGCTCGGGCTGCGGCTGCCACTGCGGCTGCTGTTGCTGCCACTGTTGATACTCCTGGGTTGGCGACATTGGAGGCTGGCTTGGCGGCGCAGCGCTCTGCTGCTGCTGCTGCCACTCTTGAAACTCCTGTGAAGGCGTTGACATAGCTACTTCCCTCGCTGACGCATCAGCAGCACAAAGCCAAATGCGATCAGGACCAATGGGAAGATAACATCGTTGATGCCGATCTGATCAGCAAAGGCTAACATTCCAACAACAAGTAAAATAACCCCCATCACCGGCTTGCGATTACGTGCCGCTGGCGGAGCCATATAGGCCGGCGGCGGCGTAACAGGCTGTGCCCAAGAACTCGCAGCATTGGCCGGATTCGGGGCCTCGCCCTCTAGGCGTACGGTTGTGCCAGTTGCAGCGGGCTCGGCGACCTCCGGCTGGAGCGGCTCGCCTGTGTACGGATCGTAGCGGAAACGCCCAGACGGCGTTTGATTGGGCTGCGCCTGCACCGGCGTGGCTGGCGCTTGCCAGCGCGGATCGTACTGCGGCGGCGGCGTCCACATCTGATCACGGCCGAGCTGCTGTGGCGGCACCGGCGCGCCTGGCCCCTCGACGGGCATGATCAGCCAGAGCGCGCCATAGAGCACAAAGCCCACCCCGCCTGCAAAGAAAAGCAGGACCATAACCAGACGGACGATCGTCGGGTCGACCTCAAAATATTTTCCTAGTCCGCCACAAACTCCAGCGATCATGCGATCGTGGCGGGCACGCATTAAGCGTTGCTCATTCATCTGTTATTCCTCCACCGTTCCGTGTGGTTTGGCTAGTTCTGTTGGTTGGACGCTGGTGGCACACAAAGTGTTGCATGGGTTGTAGGCCAAATGTGGCGATGGTATAATGCAATTCGTTCTGCCGACTCCCGTCGGCTGCTACCTTCAAGGAGTTTTCCACATGACCATAACTTCGCGTGCGACGACACGTCGTTCTCTGCCTGGGATTGCTATCGAGGGGCTGCCTTTTATTGCGGCCGGGCTGGGCCTGACTGGCTTAACTGCGCTGGCCAACCGCCGCGCTGCCCTTGCCCCGCTGGCGCTAACCGGGTTTACGGCGTTCTTCTTTCGCGACCCTGATCGGCAGCTAGAGGCTGATCCACGCGGGCTGTACGCCGCCGCCGATGGTCTCGTCACCAGCGTTGAGGAGATCGAGGAGACCCGCTTCATCGGCGGTCCAGCCACGCGCATCGCTACGTTTCTGTCAGTGTTCGACGTGCACATCAACCGCACGCCATGCGCAGGCACGGTGCGCTATCGCGACTATGTGCCCGGCGAGTTTCGGGCCGCCTGGGATCGCGAGGCCGACATCGCCAACGAGCGCGCCTACATTGGCCTAGAGACCCCGTACGGACCAGTGCTGATTGTGCAGATCGCTGGCCTCGTGGCACGACGCATCGTCACTTGGCCGACGCTCGGCGAAGAGCTTGGTGCAGGCGAGCGCTTTGGGCTGATTAAGTTTGGCTCCCGCACCGATATCATCTTCCCGCGTGGCGCAGCCGAGGTGCTGGTCAAGCCGGGCCAACGCTCCGTTGGGGCGCGCACAAAGCTGGGAGAGTGGCGATGAAATTTCGACGGTCATGGATTCCTAATCTCGTTACATCCGGCAATCTGTTCTGTGGTTTCCTGGCCGTTATTGCCGCTGTCGATGGGCCTCGGGCGGCCTTTCGCGGTGCGGTGCTCATTTGCATGGCCGCCTGCTTCGACACCCTTGATGGGCGTACGGCGCGTGCGCTCGGCGTAAGCGGCGAGTTTGGCAAGGAGCTTGACTCGCTGGCCGATGTCGTGTCGTTTGGCGTCGCACCAGCGCTCTTGGTTTATCAGGTGGCGCTGCGCGAGGCCGGCTGGCTCGGTGTGCTCGCAGCAGGCATCTTTGTGTGCTGCGGCGCTGGTCGCCTCGCCCGCTATAACCTGATTGTATCCAGCGATAAGCGCTTTTTTGTGGGCATGCCCATTCCGATGGCGGGCATGACTGCGGCCTCGCTGGCGCTGTACCAAGGTAACGTCGAGCCATATCTGGCGACTGCGCTGATCGCGCTCACCGGCCTGCTGATGATCAGCCTCTTGCGCTACCCAAGCCTGGAGCAGTTAGCGTTCGAGGCCCCGCTGCCGTTCCGCATTATCTTTACCTTTGTGTTTTTGTTGGCGCTAGCACGGCCAGGGCAGCTGCTGTTTATCTTGCCGCTGAGCTATATCTCCTACGGCCTGCTGGCGAATCTGTTCTGGATGCTGCGAGCGCGGCCAAAGGCCGCCTAGTCCCACAAACACCTGCGCCGCACAGGCTCTCTGTGCGGCGCGGGTGGGTTTTTAGGCTGCTGCAAAGAGCAGAGTCTACTCCTCCTCGTCGGCGTGGGTGGCGGTCGCGATCACCTGCTGGGCCAGGTGTGCAGGCAGATCAGCGTAGTGATCAAAGTGCATGGTAAAATCGCCGCGACCTTGCGTCATCGAGCGCAGGTCGGTGGAGTAGCGCTGACACTCGGCCAGCGGCACATGCGCCGTGATGATCGTACGACCGCTGCCAACCTGCTCCATGCCCACAACCCGCCCACGCTTCGAGCCGTTGAGGTCGCCGAGCACATCGCCAACGTACTCATCGGGCACGTTGATGTCGAGCTGGTAGATCGGTTCGGTCAGAATGGGGTTGGCCTTGCGCGCTGCCTCACGGAAGGCCAGCTTGCCAGCGGTCTTGAACGCAACCTCTTTGCTGTCGACCGGATGCTCCTTGCCGTCGTAGATCGCAACGCGCACATCGACCAGCGGATTACCTGAGACCACGCCGCGCTCCATCGCCTCGCGCACACCCTTCTCGATCGCCGGCCAGAAGCCACGGCTGATCACGCCGCCAACGATCTCGCTGACAAACTCCAGCGGGTCTTCGCGCTGCGGATCAGGCGGCAGTGGCTCGACGCGCAGCGATACCTCCGCGAACTGGCCGGCACCGCCGGTCTGTTTTTTATGGCGGTAGGTGGCGCTGGCCGTGGACTGGAGGCGCTCAAGGTAGGGCACCTGGGGGATGGAGATATCGATGCTCACGTCGAACTTGCGCTTGATGCGCTCGGCGATGAGCGCCAGATGGCTCTCGCTCAGGCCAGCGAGCAGGGCCTCGCCAGTTTGCGCGTCGCGCCCGATCTGCAGCGTCGGATCTTCCTCGACGATGCGGCTCAGCGACTGGTTGAGCTTATCGACATCGTGCTTCGAGTGCGGCGTCACCTTGCCGGTGAAGGCGGGCTTGGGATAGGGGATGCCGCGCAAATACAGCGGGCGATCAGGCGAGCAGAGCGTATCGCCGCTCACAGTGTTGCTGAGCTTGGTGACAGCGCCAACATCGCCAGCGATAATCTTATCGACAGGCACTTGCTCTTTGCCGCGGATCATATACAGCTGGGCGATGCGCTCCTCCTGGCCAGTGCGCGGGTTAAGCACCGTCGAGTTGGAGTAGAGCGTGCCGCTGAACACTTTGAGGTAGCTCAGGCGGCCGACGTACTGGTCGGCCATCGTCTTAAAGATCAGCGCCGACAGCGGCTCGTCCAGGCGCGTCTCCAGCAAAAACTCATCGCCGCTGATCAGATCGTGGCCGGTGGTAATCCGGCGCGCAGCCGAGGGGATGGCATCGAGAATGCCGTCAAGCAGCTGCGGGATGCCCGAGAGCGTCAGCGCATCGCCGACAAACAGCGGCACAATCGTGTTGTTGGCGATGCCGGCGCGCAGGCCCTCGCGCAGCTCATCGCCAGTCATCGCACTCGCACCCTGCTCCAGATACTTCTCGACCAGATGATCGTTGGTGACGGCGATTTTCTCAATCAGGCCATGGGCCATCGCAATCGCCTGATCATACATCTCAGCAGGAATATCGGCATCTTCGTAGGCACCGTCCTTGCCGTTGTGGTGCAGCCAAGCGCGGCGCTTGCGCAGCGAGATAATGCCGCGGAAGTCGCGCGCCGAGCCGATCGGCAGGTGCATCGGCGTCACGGCCTCGTTCAGCCGCTCTTGGGCCTGACGGACCGTCTCGGCAAAGTTGGCGTTGTCGCGGCACATCTTGTTAATAAAAACAACGCGGGGCATGTTTGCCTCGCGCGCCATCTGCCAGAGCAGCTCTGCTCCGACCTCTACCCCGCCGGTCGCATCGAGCACCAGCACCATGCCGTCGATCACCCGCAGCGCCGCAGCCGCATCGCCGCGAAAATCGGCATAGCCTGGCACATCAATGAAGTTAAACTTGTTATCGTGCCACTCTATCGGGACCACCGCGAGGTTCATCGACATGCCCCGCTTGACTTCTTCAGGGTCGTAGTCGCTGACGGTAGTGCCATCTTCAACGCGGCCCAGGCGCGACGTCGCCTTGCTGGTAAACAGCAATGATTCGATCAGCGTCGTCTTACCTGAGCCGCCATGTCCAAAAAGGCCGATAGTGTGAATACGTTCGGGGCCGTACTCTTTCATGGACTCCTCCTTTGGAGTATGCAAGAAGCGGTACGAAGATGAGGAATGTTAAGAGGTTGTTGTGCAGGGATTATAGCGCTGTCGATGGCCCAGAGTCAAAAGCGCTCTGGCAACATAATGCGGTCAAGCTACCACCTCCGTCAGCAGATCGCGAACACGGTACCACCGCCGCTTCAGCTTTGCATCATCAGGCTGTGATCGGAAGCACACAGCGCCTGCGCTATGCTAAACCTGAATCAGCCCCGATACAGAGACACAGCCGCTGCTCACGTGGCGACGTGCCGACTAGTTTTTAGATGGAGTAGCAACCATATGTACCGCTTTACCCGCCAGTTTGTTCTCGTGCTCATCTGCCTTAGTCTTGTCGGCTGCGGCGTTGGTGGCGCGCCAACGCCAACCAGCAGCGCAGCAGATCCGCCCACACCAAGCGCCAGCCCAACCGCTGCCGTCAGCGCCGCGCCAACCGCCACAGTCGCAGAGCCAGCAACCCCAACCGCTGAGCCAGCCGCCACAGTCGCTGGGCCAGCAACCCCAACCGCTGAGCCAGCCGCCACAGTCGCTGAGCCAGCCACCGGTCAGGGCAGCATCATCTTCCAAGCCTACGCCGACGGCAGCGTGCGCGCCATCGACCTGGCCAGCGGCAGCGAGATCATTCTCGCCGATCCAACCGATCCCAACCAGCGCCTCGCCTGGGCCGCCGCCCCTGACGGCCGCAGTATCGCCGTTGTGGTCAGCCATGGCATGAGCCAGCCCAAAGACCTGGGCATCGACTACGCCAACGACGACGCCGCGCTCTGGGTGGTGAATGTCGATGGCTCGGAGCCGCGCAAGCTGCTCGACCTGCTCGACGTCGAGATCGACACCAGCGACACGATCCTCGCCGCATCGGTGCAGAGCGTGATCGCTGGCCCAAACCAGAAACTGATCTGGACACCTGACGGCAGCGAGATCATTGTCACCTCCGCCCACGAGGGCCAGGTCGATCTGTACGCGGTGGCCGCCGACGGCAGCGGCGTGCGCCGCCTCACCAATACGCCCGACCTAGAGCTACAGGCCACGCTCGATCCAACTGGCCAGCAGCTGGCCTATGGCAGCGCCACCAGCTTTGGCACTGGCGCAGGCTGGGGCGGCGTGCAGGCCCAGGTGCAGCCGCTGACTGGCGGCGAGACCCAGTCGATCATCGGTGATCCGGCGACCTACCCGCCAGTTGGGGTAAGCATCCTTGGCTGGACCAGCAGCGGCCAGACAGTGGCCGCCACCAGCGACAACGGCGGCGGAACAACAATCGTCTGGATTGCGACGCCTGGCCAAGAGCCACAGAAGGCGCTGGAGCTGCCGATGATCAACACGCTGGAGTTTGCCGGTGATCAACTTGCCTACAACAGCATCGAGCTGGGCCAGACGAGCCGCCAGAGCACTATTTACACCTGGAGCGTGCTGGCCTCAGCGGAGCCAACGCGCATCGGCACTTTCGGCGGCTTCTCAAACATCTGGCTGTCGCCTGATGGTCAAGCACTGCTGATCGCCGCCGATGGTGGCAGCCCCAGCAGCGACCTGAGCGTGTGGCGTAGCGGCACGCTGATCGAGCTTGGCGCAGCCAGCTTCGAGCAGGTCGTGTGGGGCGACAACAACGATGTCGCTGTCGGCGGCGATGAGGGCGGCGTCATCAATCACTCGCGCACGAGCATCCCGCTGCCAGCAGGCGCAATACCGGCCGGCTTTGGCGCGGACAACGCGCTCTACTACTTTGCGCCAACCGCTCAGGGCGCGTGGCAGCTGTACCTCCAGCCAGGCATCGGCGCGGCCACAGCCGTTGGCGCGCCAACCGCCTATCAGCCCTTCTATCCACAGCTGATTAAGCCGTAGACCAGCAGCCACATGGATGTCTAGACGCCAAGGTGTGACCCCTTGGCGGCTGGCTATGTTGGTTGATGGCAGGCGTGTGGTTGAGCACTGGCCCGTGTGCTCCATGCGCCTGCGGCTCATTGTCCAGCCGTTGGCCGCGATTGCCTAGCGCCGGGGTTGGGCCGCCACGCGCCCTGGTGTGGCGGTTAACTTACTGCTTAATCCATCGCACGGGGGACTACGGCGACCCACCTGAGCCGTGCGCCGAACAACGAGCGGGCGGGCATAGCCAGACACCAACGCAGCAGCCGTGACGGATCAGCGCTGGCGCTGATTCACAAACTGATCCCGAACTACACCAGCAGGCAAGCAGCCAGCATAGCGCTGCGGACGCGGCATGATGTTAACCAGCCAGGTGGTGATCGGCGCGCTTGGAGCGAGCGATCAGGCGGCTGGTTTTGTCAGTGGGGGAGCGATGTGTTAAAATACGCCGATGTTGAAGGCGGATTGCCTAATGAGCCGACGCGGCAGCACACGCCGGGTCGTTTTTGTGTGGTTTTAGAAGAATGAAACGACGAACAGGAGTGCTTGTGGCCGGGCTAGCGGTGCTGATCATCGCTGGCCTGTGGGGCGTCAATCGCTGGCGCAGCCAGCGTGCGCCAAGCGTGTGGACGGCGGGGAACCTGCTACCCAACGCCGACTGGAGCAGCGCCACCGGCGATCCGCCTAGCCCAAGCGGCTGGCAGCTCAGCGGCGACGTCAAGCGCGTCGATGGCAGCCAGGGCTACGAGCTGACCGGCGACTACGCGCTGCGGATGCGCGGCAGCAACAGCAGCGCCCGCGCGCCGGAGCTAAAGGCCAGCCCTGGACAAGCCTACCGGCTGGGCTTTCAGGCGCTGGTGGACCCAGGCACGCAGACCGGCAGCACGCCGGCGCGGCTCCAGGTCTGGGTGCACTGGATCGACGCAGCGGGCGACACCGTGCGGCTCGACAAGCAGCCGCCGGCTAGCATCGGCTACGCCGCCGACGGCAAACCGACCTGGACGCCCGTGCTGATCGAGACCGACCAAGCGCCGAGCAACGCCGACCGCGTCGCCTTCTCCATCCACCCGCTCGGCGACGATGTGCTCTACATCGACAATCTCAGCATGAACGCCGCCGCCGTGTACGTGCTGCCCTGGCCCAGCGGTGCCGCCGCCGCCGTAAGCTTCAGCGTAGACTGGGAGACGGCCATGGGCGGCTACATCCACACGCGCGCCGGCGACCCGTACAGCGTCGAGCAGGCCACCGCCATGGGCCTGCGCTCGCGGGCGGGCACGCAGAACCTGCTGGACCTGCTCCAGGCCCACGGCTTCAGCGGCACGTGGTTTGGCAACGGCTACAACTTCCTCGACGGCAACACCGAGCGGCGCACGTGGATGGGCAACCCCACCTTTGCCTGGGCCAACGCCAGCAGCCGCTGGCAGCGCGACTGGTCGCAGCGGCCGTGGTTTGCCGACGACCCCTACGGCACGGTTGCGAGCGATCCTGGCTGGTACTTCGGCGACCTGACGCGCATGCTCAGCGCCGCGCAGCAGCCGATCGAGAGCCACACCTTCAGCCACCTCTACGCCGGATTCACCAAGCTCCCCGAGTGGCAGGCCGACCTAGCGGCGTGGCGCGAGGTAGCCGCGACGCAGGCAGTTGCGCCAGCGAGCGCGCTTGCGTTTCCCTGGGGCAGCTCCGACGGCATGACCGCCGGGCACTGGCAGGCGCTAGAGCAAGCAGGCGTGGACACGGTGGTGCGCACGCGGCTGCCCAACAACCTCAGCGACCTGAGCGACCCGACGCTGCTGATCGATCGTCAGCGCCATCAGCCGCGCCTGCTGCCCGGCTACAACGTGCTGGTGCTGCCAGATCAGCAGCTCGCGCCGAAATATCAGGCCGCAGCCAGCGCCGCCCTGACCGAGACCATCGCCAGCGGCGGCGTGATCGACCTATGGGCGCACACATCGGAGATCGTGGACCCGGCTGAGATTGCCACGTGGGACGCGCTGATGGATGCCTCCCAGCAGGCCGATGTGTGGGTTGCCAGCGTGCCCAGTATTGGCGCGTACTGGCGCGGCGTGCGCCAAGTGCAGACGCAGCTTACACCGGTGGGCGACCACTGGCGACTGCTGGTGCGCAACCGCAGCCCCTATGACCTTAAGGATGTGACGCTGGCGCTGCCTGGCACCATCGAGCGAATTGAGACACCGCAGGCGATAAACACCTACAACGAACGACTGGTGCTAGACCTACAGGCTGACGCCAGCGTGGAGATAGATCTATGGCTCAAATCATAAACGCAGCCCCAACGACTGCGCAGCGGCGCAGCATCGGTGGCTACCACTGGATGCTGCTGGTACTCTCGGTGGTGCTGACCATGCTGATCGCGCTGCCGACGCTCAGCGCGCAGCCGGTGCTCTACGACACCCAAGCGGTGATCAAGGCCGACCCGCAGCGCTACGCGGCCTACTTCAACGATCCCGAGGTCGCCAAATCGCTCAACGAGCTAGCGCAGGCCACAGCGCGCTTCAATTTAGAGAACCAGGGGTTCACCGGCTTTGGCTCCAACCAGTACGGCGTGGCGATCATACCGTCCACCGATGGCACAATCACGCTGAACATTCATGGCCTTAATCCTGAAGCAACCCAGGCGGCTGCGAACATAGTGGCCGACCGCCTGATGCGCAACATCCGCGCAGCCGCCGGCCGCGACATTCTGCAGCGCGAACTCAACGCCGAGGAGTATCGCATGTGGCAGGGGCAGCCGGTGAACAGCGACTGGAACGAGTCGCTGCGCCAGCTGATCGCCTTTGGGGCGTTCGACTTTCCCATCCGCGCCACACCGACAGCGCCCGTCCTGAGCGACGAGGACTACAACGACATCGCCAGAGCCATGGAGGTGCGCTACGACCAGCTTACGCTGCGGCTGAGCGACCCCAATGCAATCCTTGCGCCGCTGGAGCGGCGCGACCTTGAGGTTGCGCGGCGCACGCTGGCAACATTCCTCAAAGCGGACTACCCGATGTTCCAATCGACGGGGCTGCAAGCGTCGGCCGCCTACATTGCGCAGCAGGCACCGCTGCCGCTGGAGCCGCGCGCGCGGCATCTTGGCTGGCAGATCGCGCTGGTGCTGGCGGTGGGGCTGATCGGCGGGCTGCTGCTGGTGTTTGTGGATCACTCGATTGGGATCGTCGCCAAGCTGCGTGAGCTGTGGCAGTATCGCGAGCTCATTCGCAACCTCGTGGTGCGCGACCTCAAGGCGCGCTACAAAAGCTCGGTGCTGGGCTACTTCTGGTCGCTGCTGAACCCGCTGCTGATGATTCTGCTGTTCTACTTTGTCTTTCGGACGCTGCTTGGCTCGCCGATCGTCAACTTTCACATCTTTTTGATGGTGGCGCTGCTGCCGTGGAACTACTTTGCCGGCGGCATGACCGAGGGCATGACCAGCATCATTGGCAACGCGAACCTGGTGAAGAAAGTATACTTTCCCCGCGAGATCCTGCCGCTGAGCACGCTGCTGGCCAACCTGATCAACTTTTTGCTGTCGCTGCCGGTGCTCTTTGCCGTGATCTTCATCACCGGCGGCTCGGTGACCAGCGCAGTGCTGCTGCTGCCAGTGATTGTGGTGATCGAGTCCGTATTTCTGCTGGGGATGATCCTGCTGCTCTCGGCGCTGGCAGTGTTCTTCCGCGACGTGACGCACATCATGGGCGTGATTATTCAGCTGTGGTTTTTCGTCACGCCAGTGTTCTACTCGCTGGAGTCCTTTGGCCGTCCGGTTTTCGTGAAGCTAATGCGCTGGATCAACCCGATGGCGTCGATCATTGATTTTTACCGTGATATACTGTACGGCGGCCTCACGAGCCAGCCCACGCCAGGTTTGCCAGCGCTAGACGGCGTGGCGCGCACCGCGCTCACCGTTGGTGCGACACTGGCAATCGGGGCCTACGTGTTCCACCGCCTCAGCGACCGCTTTGGTGAAGAGCTATAACCTATGACAGTAATAGAATTTGAGCACGTGTCACGGCGGTTCGAGGTCAAGCGTGATCGCCGCAACAGCTTTCACGAGGTTGTGACCGGGCTATTCAAGCCGCGGCTGCCGAGCGAGACCTTCTGGGCCTTGCGCGATGTAAGCTTTAAGATCAACAAAGGCGAGACGATCGGTCTCATCGGACACAACGGCTCGGGCAAATCAACGACGCTCAAGCTGATCACGCGCATCCTGCAGCCAACCAGCGGGCAGGTGCTTGTTGATGGGCGCGTATCGGCGCTGCTGGAGCTAGGCTCGGGCTTTCATCCTGACCTCACCGGGCGCGAGAACATCTACCTCAACGGCTCGCTGCTGGGCTTCACGCGGGCCGAGATGTCGAGCAAGATCAACGCGATCATCGACTTCTCGGAGATGCGCGAGTTTATCGACATGCCGGTGAAGCACTACTCATCGGGCATGTACATGCGGCTCGGCTTCGCTGTGGCGATCTACGTTGACCCAGATATTTTGATCACCGACGAGGTGCTGGCGGTAGGCGATGAGGCCTTCCAGCGCAAGTGCATGGAGCGCATCTACTCGCTGAAGCGGCGCGGCAAGACGATTCTGTTTGTCTCGCATGCGCTTGGGCAAGTGCGCGACCTATGTGACCGAGCGCTATGGTTTAACCATGGCGAGCTGCTGCTTGATAGCGCGCCGAGCAGCGCCATCGACGCCTATCTGTTCGATACCAACCAGCGTGATTCTGCCCGGCGGAAGGCCGAGGCGCAGGCCCAGTCTGGGGAAGCCGAGGAGATCGAGGAGTCGACTGCGGAGGCGAGCGACAACGCCGACGAGGTCAGCAACGCCGACGAGACCGCAGAGGAGCACGAGCCGGAGGTCAACCTCCGGCGCTGGGGCACGCTCGATGCCGAGATCAGCAAGGTCGAGCTGCTTGATGCGGCGGGCCAGGCCAGCCTAAGCGCCTATACAGGCGAGCCGCTGACGATTCGCGTCCACTATCGAACGCATAAGCCGATCGAGCAGCCGGTGTTTGGCGTGGCCATCCACCATCAGAACGGCATGCATATCAACGGGCCAAACTCGCGCTTCAGCGGGCTGGACATCCCGCGGATCGACGGCGTCGGCTTTATTGACTACCATATCGAAGCGCTGCCGCTGCTGGAGGGCGAGTACGAGTTGACCGCCGCCATCTACGACTACACCATGTCGGTGGCGATCGACCACCAGGATCGCAGCTGGTCGCTGCGGGTGTACACCCGCTCGATCGACGAGCGCTACGGCGTAGTCTACATACCAGCGGCGTGGAACTGGGTGCCTGCCGATGGTGCGGGGCGAAGCAGCGCCAGCGAGGCGCTCAAACCAACCCTAGAGCAACAATAGAAGCAATAGAAAGGAAGCAACATGTCCGTCGGAGCAACCATGCTGCCGGGGCTAGAGGCAGCGGCGCGAGTGATGCCGTTCGACCAGTTCGGGCGCTACCATATGCTGCGCGAGGCGCTCGACGCATGTCGGCAGCAGCTTGAGCAGGAAACACTGCGCGTGCTGGATGTCGGCGGCTTCTACCGTGACCAGTATGGCACGCCGAGCCTGCCGATCATGCGCTTTCTGCCCAACGACGACGTAACCGTGCTCGACGTCGTGGAGTGCGATCTGCCGGGCTACGTGCGCGGCGATGGTGCCGACCTGGCCTTCGACGATGCCAGCTACGACTTCGTGGTTACGGCGGACACGCTGGAGCACATTCCGCAGCACCGGCGGGCGGCCTTCTGGCAGGAGCTGCTGCGGGTGGCCAAGCATGGTGTGGTGCTGCTCGCGCCGTTTGGCACGCTGGAGACCGAGACAGCCGAGGCGCTGGTGTACGCCTACATCAAGACAGAGATGAACGTCGAGCAGCCGCAGCTGAAGGAGCACCGCGAGTACAAGCTGCCAGTGCTCAGCGAGTGGCTCGGCTACCTCCACGAGCGCGATGTGAGCGCCAAAGCCTACCCGACCGGCTACCTGCACGCCTGGGTCAGCATGATGCTGCTGAAGCATGTGCTCGGCCATATCGGCACCGGCCCAGAGACACAGGACCTAGTTGATGGCTTCTATAATCGTGTGTTCTTTCCCACCGAGCGGCGCAACCCAGCCTACCGCTACCTCATCGTGGCCGAAAAGACGGCTGGCATCGTCGACGCGGTTGATGCCGCGCTCAGTCCCACGATCATGCCCGACCAGCCAGACGCGAGCCAGCTGTGGGGCCAGGGCATGCTGCCGCTGATCACCACGATTCTGCAGCGCCAGCTGCGCGGCTTCGAGCATACGCTCCAGAACACGAGCAGCGCGCTCAACCAGACGCTCCAGCAGACCAACCACATCCAGCAGCATCAGATGGAGCACTATCTCCAGCAAATCAGCCTGCTAGAGCGCGTGCTGGCCGACCAGCAGGTGCTGATCAACCGGCTCAACGAGCAGAGCGGTGCCCACAACCAGCGCGTGACCATGCTGCAGGAGCAGCTCGCCAACGCCCACATCGAGATGCGCCTGCGCGAAGAGCGTGACCGCGACGCGATTCGCGATCTAGAGGAGCGCTCACGCTGGCTAGAGCAGCAGAACCAAGCCCTACAGCAGCAGCTCGCCGCCCTGCAAAATGGCCGTGTGATTCGTGCGCTCAAGCGCTTGTCGTAGAGGGAGAAATCGGTGAATCAGCCGCTTGTTTCAGTGATCGTGGTGAACTTCAACGGGAAACAGCACCTCGCGCCATGCTTTAAGTCGCTGCTGCATCAGACGTACCCGAGCGAGCGCATTGAGATCATCCTGGTCGATAACAGCTCCAGCGATGGTTCGCTCGACCTCGTCGCCGCCGAGTTTCCACAGGTGAAGGTGCTCAGCAACAGCAGCAACCTTGGCTTTGCGCCGGCGGTCAACCAGGGAGTCGAGGCCGCCAGCGGGCAGTACATCGCCCTGATCAACAACGATGCCTATGCTGCGCCCACCTGGATCGAGACGCTGGTGAGCTACATCGAGCGCGAGCGCGAGCGTGGCGTGATGTGCGTTGGCTCGACGCTGCTTGACTGGCACGGGCAGCGCATCGACTTCATCGCTGGCGGCATCAACTTCTACGGCCATGGCGACCAGTTTTTCTACAGCCTGCCAGTTGAGAACGTGCATATGCCCAACGAGCCGGTGCTGTTTGTCTGCGGTGGAGCCATGCTCGTCGACCGCCAGGCGTTCTTGAAGGTGGGCGGCTTCGACGCTGACTACTTCGCCTACTTCGAGGACATCGACCTCGGCTGGCGGCTATGGCTGGCGGGCTACGAGGTGCACCAAGTGCCCGGAGCAGTCGTCTACCATCGCCACCACGGCACCTCGCGGGCGTTTCGCCAGCACCAGATGCGCAAGCTCTACGAGCGCAACGCGCTGGCAACCGTGATCAAAAACTACGGCGATGATGCGCTGATGCGCACCTTGCCAGCGGCGCTCATGCTGCTGCTGAAGAAGAGCATGCTCTCGGCGAATGGGCAGATCAACTGGGACGAGTTCGATCTGCGCTACCGCGGCGACGAACAGAGCGACAGCGTGGCCATGCCGCGCTCGATGCTGGCCTACCTGGCCGCCGCGCGCGACCTGATCGACAACTTCGATGCCTGGTGGCGCAAGCGCCAGCAGGTGCAGGCGCTGCGCCAGCGACCCGACAGCGAAATTCTGCCGCTGTTTCGCCGTCCGCACGGCCCCAGTTTCCTCTCCGACGAGTACATGCTGCTGCAGCAGCTGCTCAGCGACGCCTTCAACGTGCGCGATCTCTTCAGCCAGGGCAAAATCACCCGCGTGCTGATCATCAGCAGCGATCCGCTCACCGAGCGGCTGGCGGGGCCGGGCATTCGCGCGCTGGAGATGGCGCGCAACCTGAGCAAAACCTGCCACGTGATTCTGGCCGCCGAGGATGTGGCCGAGATCGAGGTGCCTGATGTATCGGTGGTGGCCTTCGCCGGCGACGATATCGACACCATTCGCAAGCTCGCCAACGACGCCGACGTGCTGATCGTGCAGGGCTTTGCGCTGCTGCGCTTCCCGGCGCTGAAGGAGATGCACCGCATCATCGTGGTCGATCTATACGACCCGATCCAGTTTGAGAACATCGACCTGCATCTGCGCCACCACAGCGTCGAGCAGGCCGACCTGATGCTGCGCAACGACATTGCCGTGATCGACGAGCAGATCCGGCTCGGCGACTACTTTATCTGCGCCAGCGAGCGCCAGCGCGACCTGTGGCTGGGCTGGCTCAGCGCCGCCGGGCGCACCTCGCCCTACATCTACCGCGACGACCCCTCGCTGCGCGCGCTGATCGACGTGGTGCCATTTGGCATCAGCACCGCTGAGCCGCAGGCGACCAAGCGCGTGCTGAAGGGCGTCGTGCCCGGCATAGAGGCGGATGACACGGTGCTGCTGTGGAACGGCGGCATCTGGGAGTGGTTCGACCCACTGTCGGTGATCAGGGCCATGGCCGCGATCCGTGCACAGCGGCCGCAGGTCAAGCTCTTTTTCATGGGCGCGCGCCACCCCAACCCGCTGGTGCCCGAGATGCGCATGTACAACCATGCGCTGGAGCTGGCCACCGAGCTGGGCCTGCTCAACGAGACTGTCTTCTTCAACGCCAACTGGGTGCCCTACGAGGAGCGCCAGAACTACCTGCTGGAGGCTGACTTCGCTGTCAGCGGGCACATCGAGCACATCGAGACACGCTTCTCCTTCCGCACACGCCTGCTCGACTGCATCTGGACCGACCTCCCGATGATCGTCAACTCAGGCGACGTGCTCTCGGAGGTGGTGCAGCAGCACGAGCTGGGCTGGGTTGTCGCACCAGGCGATGTTGATGGCTGGACGGCTGCGCTGCTGGAGGCCACCGCCAACGGCCAGGGGCGCGAGCAAAAGCGCGCCAACTTCGCCCAGGTGCGCGAGCAGTTCTTGTGGCCCAACGCGCTGCGCCCGCTGATCGAGTTCTGTCAGCGCCCGCGCTACGCCGCCGACCGCCAGGCGCGCGTGCAGCGCGAGCGCAATCAGCCCACACCGCCACAGCCTAGCGACCCTAACCTGGTCCATCTGCTCAACGACCTCCAGGCGCGCAACGACTGGCTTGATGATGTGGTGGAGGCCAAGAACACCTATATCGCCCACCTTGAGCGCCAGATTCAGGCGCTCGAGCGCGGACGGGTGATGCGCAGCATCAATGGCGCACGCCGGATTTTAGGCCGCAAGGGAGAGTAGCAGCCCATGGCACCAACAGACCAGACCACGGCGCAGCAGCCACTTGAGCAGCTGCGCCAGGTGATCGAGCAGCTAGAGCAGCACTGGGACACCAGCAACTCCGCTGAAGCAGGTGCGAATATCCGCGAACAGAGCCGGGCGCTGATCGAGCAGGGCATGCGCAAAGTGCTCGCGCCCACGCTGGCACAGCAGGTGCAGTTCAACGCCGCGCTGGTGCAAAGCATCTACTGGCTTGAGGCGCATCTAGCCCCGCTGGTTGATTGGCAGCAGAGCGCCCAGAGCCATCTGAATGCGCTGCAAGCGCAGGTAGATAGCCTTAAGCAAGAGAACCAGCGTCTGCGCGACATTATCCATGCGCTCAACGGCCGCGCCGCCGATACAGCCAGCATCGTCACCGAGCTACTGGCATCCAAGGCATCCATGGATACCAGCGTATGAACGTAACCCTGATCATGTTGGCCTTCAACGGCCAAGCCTCACTCGGCGCGTGCATCGAATCACTGCTGCCGCTGAATGCGGACAGCAACCTGCTCATCATCGATAACGGCTCACATGATCGCTCACTGGCGATTGCACAGCAGGCCGCCGCCGCCCACGCAGATGTGGCGGTGATCGCCAATGGTGCGAACCTTGGCTTCAGCGGCGGGATGAACGTCGGTCTACGCCTCGCGCTTGGGCAGACTAGCCATCCTGACTACAGTGCCCCGCCCGCCGATGTGGTCGTGCTGATCAACCAAGATGTCGAGGTGCGCCCAGGCTGGCTTACACAGCTGATCGCGCCATTCACGGACCAGACGGTGGCTGCCGTCGGAGCAGCGCTGTATGCGCCTGATGGACAGACGCTGCGCCACGTCGGCGGCGAGGTGCTGCTGCCGCGCCTGCTGACCGCGCACACCGGCGATGGCGAGATTGATCGGGGCCAGTACAGTGCTTTGCGCGATGTGACCTACGCCACTGGCGCACTCCTGGCGCTGCGCACAAGCGTGCTGCACAACATTGGGTTGTTTGACGAGCGCTACTTCCCAGCCTACTGGGAGGAGATCGACCTCTGCGCCCGCATTCAGCGCACTGGCGGGCGCATCGTCGTAAACCCACAGGCACACGCGATCCATCAGCAGGGCACCAGCATCAGCGATCCGCTTGTGCGTAGCCGCATGGCCAACCGTGGACGGCTGCTTTTCGCCTTTAAGACCAAGGACTGGAACTTTTGGCAGACAACATTTGCCCCCGCTGAGCGGGCCTGGATGCAGGCCCACGGCGGCCACGACGACATGCGCGCACTGCGGCGCGCCTATCAGGACGCTCTGGCCAATTTCGCTAGCTGGTGTGACGCCCGCAGCGAGTGGACGGAGACACCGCTGGAAGCCGCCGAGCGCGAGCGGCGCTTTGCGCTGCTGCTTGAGCTGTGTCAACACTGTATTGCTGCCGACCACGCAGCACTAGAGCCATAGAGGAATTCATGCAACGAGACTACAATGTTCGCTACCGTAGCGAAAGGCATAGTCGAGAGATTGCCACCGACGAGGTGGCCTTTGTTGAGTGCACCATCACCAATCTGGGCCAAGACGCACTGAGCCACAGCAGTCCCACCAAGCTTGTGAATGCGGCCTATCGCTGGCGTGACGCGCAAGGCAGGCTGGTGGTTGGCGATGGGCAACGCACCCCGCTGCCAGAAACAATCGCGCCTGGCGCAAGCGCAACCATTGACATGCAGATAGAGCCGCCGCTGTATCCAGGCAGCTATACGCTAGAGATCGATCTCGTTGCTGAGCAGTATGCGTGGTTCGCGGATCTGGGTATCGCGCCGCTGCAGCTGCCGGTGCACATCACGCAGGCGCAGCGCACTAAGCCGCACGTCTGTATCATCAACACAAACCTTGTGCTGAACGACGCAGTGGCCAACAATGTGATGGATCAGGTGCGCTTCTTTCGCAGCCAGGGCTATCAGGTCAGCCTGCTGGTAGAGTGGGTTGCCGATCGCGGCATTCCAAGCGATATCCGGCAGGTGCTCATGCCCATCCGCTACTCGCGGCTACGGGAGGAGATCGAGACCGGCGAGCATCACTGGGCAACGCGCCAGTTCTTGAACGCCGACATCTACATCTTTCACTACCCGGTCTACTATGAGCTGGCCGAGGCGATCAGCACGATTCAACATGGCACGATCATCTTCGACTATCACGGCATTACGCCGCCGGAGTTCTGGAACGACCCCGAGACGCTGCCGCTGCTCATTCGCGGCCAAGAGCGGGCGGTGCTGGCCAACTATGCCGACTACGCCATTGTGCACAGCGAGTACATGCGCAGCGAGCTTCAGCAGCACAGCGGCATCGCCAGCGCCAAGGTGCGCGTGCTGCCCTATGTCGTGCCGCTGGAGCACTTTGTGCCGCAGCCGCCTGAGACAGCGCTGCTGGACACGTACGACCTGCATGGCATGTTTGTGCTGCTCTACATTGGGCGCATGGCCGGCAACAAGCGTATCAATGATCTAGTACGCATGCTGGCGAACGTTCAGCGCACCTATCCCAACACCGTGCTGATGCTGATCGGCAACAACACCACGTCGGTGTATAAAGCCTGCGCCGACGAGGCGCTGCAGATCGCCGAGGAGCTAGGCTGTCGCGACAGCGTGATTTTCACCGGAGCCATCGCCCACGACCAGCTGCCGCGCTTCTACAACCTGGCCCACGTGTATGTCACCAGCAGCCTGCACGAGGGCTTCTGCGTGCCAGTGATCGAGGCCATGTCGTGCGGCAAGCCGGTGGTGGCGACCGACACCACGGCGCTGCCCAGCACGGTTGGCAACGCCGGGCTGCTCTTTCCAGCCCGCGATGCTGCCGCAATGGCCACGCAGGTGCTGCGGCTGCTCACAACCCTTCAGCCGCACCAGGCAAGCGCGCTCAGCCCCGCGAATAGAGCCGAAAAGGAGCTTGTATGAGCCACACACCACTGCGGCTAGCGCTGGTGACCCCACGCTACTTCAGCGCCATGATCGGCGGGGCCGAGATGCTGCTCAAAGGCTACGCCGAGCAGCTCCAGGCGCGCGGCCACGACGTTGAAGTGCTCACAACATGTGTGCGCCGCCATTTTCCAGTCGTCAACGAGTTTGCGCCCGGCGCTGTCACCGTTGATGGCGTGCGCGTGCGGCGTTTTCGGGCAGATTTCAGCGTGGTCGAGCGCTTCAGCGTGCTGCACCACAAGCTGCAAACGACCACGCTCAGCTACCGCGAGGTGCAGCAACTGCTGGCAAACCAACTCACCAGTAGCGAGCTATGTGACTATCTGCGCACGCAGCGTGAGCAGTACGATCTTGTGCTGATCGCACCGCTGCCCTTTGGCGTCACGATCGCCGCAGCCCAGGCCGCCGCTGATCGCGCCGTGTGGATTCCGTGTCTGCACGATGAGCCGTTCGCCTATACCAGCATCGTCCGCGAGCAGCTTGAGAGCGCCCGCGGCATCTTGTTCAACACCAGCGCCGAAGAAACCTTCGCCCGCCAGCAGCTTAAGCTGCGTAATCCAGCAACGGCCGTCGTGGGCATGGGCATTGAGCCAGCACCGGAGCAGGTGGATGGGCCGCGCTTTCGCGAGCAGCACGCGATCAGCGGCACCATGCTGTTCTATGCTGGGCGGCTGCTGCCCCAGAAAAATGTGCCGCTGCTAATCGAGTACGTGCAGCGCTTTCGGCGTGAGGTCGCGGCAGATCTCACCCTGGTGCTCAGCGGCGAGGCGTCGTCAGGCGTCGATACCGACGTGGAGGGCGTCCTCTACGTCGGCGAGCTAGCGCGTGAGGAGCTGTATGCCGCCTACGCCGCTGCCGATCTTTTCTGCCAGCCCTCGCTGAACGAAAGCTTCTCGATTGTGCTCATGGAGGCGTGGCAGCAAGGGCGGCCTGTGCTGGTCCATGCCGACTGTCCAGTCACGCACATGCATGTGGAGCGCAGCGGCGGCGGCTGGATGTTCCGCGACTTCACAAGCTTCGCGCAGGCGCTGCAGGTCGTGCGCACGAATGCGGCCGTAGCCCACCAGCGCGGTGCCGCCGGGCGCGCCTATGTCGCTGAAAACTATGGCTGGGATCGCGTGATCAAGCGCCTAGAGGCCGCCTTGGCGCAGTTTCTTGCGCCGCAGCCGCTGGCCGCCGAGCTGGCCCAGCGCGGCATCAGACGCGCCCTTGAGTTTACGCGCGAGCGCTACGAGGCGCGCATGGAGGCGCTGATCGAGGAAGTAGTGCCAGCGGGGACCGCAGCAGCAGTTGCCCAACCGCTGCTGAACCTGCTGCAGCATGCGCAGATCGGTCTGCCTGATTATGCTGTACAATCTGAGCTACCAGTCGTCGGCGACCTCATCGAGTGGGTGCGCCGTCAGTCAACAGCGCACATCAAAGAACCATACCTTGATGTTATTATCGAGCAGCAAAATCACTTTAATGCAACCCTGATCGAGCAGCTGCAGCGCATCTTCGAGCAGCAGCAGCGCTACCAGCGCATGCTTGAGCGGCGTATTCGGCAGCTAGAGCAGCAGCTCAGCACGCTTACGCCCACTGATCAGCCGCATTCAGCTATGGAGAACAATCAATGAATATTGCGATTACCGGCGGGGCAGGATTTATTGGCTGTAACCTGGCCGCCTCATTTCTGACGTCAGGCGCTACCGTGACAGTGATTGACAACCTCTCACGACCGCGCACCGATCAAAATCTCGCCTGGCTGCAGGAGCAGTTCGGCGGCGATCAGCTGCGCTTTGTCCAGGCCGACATCCGTGACGCAGCCGCCATGCGCGAGATCATTCCTGGCCACGATGCCGTCTACCATCTGGCCGCGCAGGTAGCGGTAACCACCTCGGTCAAAGACCCACGCGAAGATTTCCAGATCAACGCGCTGGGCACGTTCAATGTGCTGGAGGCAGCGCGCCAGGCTGAAAAGCCGCCGGTGGTGATCTTCGCCTCGACCAATAAAGTGTACGGCGGCATGGAGGAGGTGTCCATCGTCGAGCAGGCCAATCGCTACGCCTACGGTGATTTCCCCAACGGCATCCCCGAGGACCAGCTGCTCGACTTCCACTCGCCCTACGGCTGCTCCAAGGGTGCCGCCGACCAGTATGTGCGCGACTACGCCCGCATCTACGGATTAAAGACCGTGGTTTTCCGCCAGTCATGCATCTATGGGCCGCGCCAGTTTGGCGTGGAGGATCAGGGCTGGGCGGCGCACTTCGCCATCGCCGCTGTGCTCGGTCGGCCAATCACCATCTACGGTGACGGCAAACAGGTGCGCGATATGCTCTACATCGACGATCTGGTGCGCGCCTACCGCAGCGCGCTAGAGCATATCGACAGCGTGAGCGGACGAATCTACAACATCGGCGGCGGCGCAGCTAACACCCTGGCGATCTGGAGCGAGTTTGGCCCGCTGCTGGAAAAGCTTGTCGCGCATCCAATCGAGGTTAATTATGGCGACTGGCGGCCTGGCGACCAGCCAGTGTACATCAGCGATATCAGCAAGGCCGAGCGCGAGCTAGGCTGGAAGCCCGAGGTCTCGGTCGAGGAGGGCATCAAGCGGCTTGTAGAGTGGGTGCAGGCCAACAGCAGTTTATTCTAGATAAAGCATAGGCGGGCGAGTACGGCAGCATGGCTGTGCTCGCCCGCCGTCTATGGAGAGACAGAAGCATGAGAGTGCCTGAAGGCTTTATGCTGCGTGCGAACAGCACCGACGCCGAAATTTTCCATGAGGTGTACGCGGTTAATGCCTACGAGCTACCAAACCGCTTTAAGCCAAATACAGTGCTGATCGACATTGGTGCGCACATCGGCAGCTTTGGCTACACAGCGCTGCAGCGTGGAGCCAGCAAGGTGTACTGCTTTGAGGTGCTGGCCGACAATATCGAGCTGCTGCGCAAAAATCTCAGCACGTTTGGCCCCAAGGCTGACATTCGCCAGCAAGCCGTCTGGCGCTCCGACGTGCTGTCTGAGCCACTGCTCTACGCCGAGTCACCTGATGCAAACAACTTCGGCGGCGGCAATGTGTGGGATGAGCGCGCAGCCGGCGCAGCGGTCACAGCTGTGGGCCTCGACAGTATTTTGCTTGAGGCCAGCAACAACGGCAAACGGCGCATTAATCTGCTCAAGCTCGACTGCGAAGGATCAGAGTTTCCGATTTTGCTCACCGCCACGCGACTCGATCTCGTTGATGAAATCTGCGGCGAGTTCCATGAGTTCAATGGGCCATGCAATCGCAACGGCCAGGTGCCAGCACGGCTGAATGTCCGCAACCAGTCGCAGCTCACCATGGAAGATCTGGAGCAGTATCTGACACAGCAGGGCTTCAATGTCTACTGGCGACGCTGGCAGAACACCCAGTTTGGCACGTTTAAAGCACAGCGCCCGGCCCCTGAGCCAATCGATGAGCCATTTTTTCACCAGCAGCTACAGCAGCTGCGCCAGGCTTGGGACGTCCATCCACAGCCGCAGCCAACGCTGCTTGGCCGCGTGCGCAGCTGGCTTGGCTGGCAGCTGCTCAAGCCAGAGCTACAGCAAATCAGTACCATGCATGCAGCACTTGTTCGGACTATTGACAGCCTCACGGCACAAATGGAACATGAGCAGCATCAGCGCCAAGAGCTGCAAGCACAGCTGCGCATGCTCGAGGCCCACAGCAAGCCCCCAACACAGTAGAAAGGCAGCCAGCAATGCACCGACGACGCTATTTCCAGGGTCTGTTAATTTGTATCCTGCTTGTGCTCACCACCTGGACCGCCAGCGCCAGCTATGTTAACTACTTTCCAATTCAGGCTGAGCCAACCAGCGGCTCCCCAGGGTTTAAGCACGATCCGCCGCTGCGCGGCGACGATATTCCAGCTGGCCTGCCCCTGGCGGGAGTACGCCCATATCGCAGCAGCCCCACGATCGCCGATATCGACGGCAATCTGTCGAACGGCAAAGAGGTGGTGATCGCTGGCAGCGATGGGATTGTGTACGCCTACAATCGCTATGGCCAGCTGCTCTGGCAAACACTGGTGGTGCCGCCATGCAACGATGGGCTGCCGCCGTTCGATAGCCGCATCAACAGCACACCAGCAGTTGGCGCGCTCTACGGCAATGGCGTGCCGTTTGTTGTCATCGGCTACGGCACCGTCGCCAACACCAACTGCCCAGGCGGCGTGGTGGCCTTGTTCGGCGACACAGGCATCGAGCACTGGCGCTACATCGTTGGGAAGTTCGCGGTCAATGGCAACCTCGACGGCGTCGCCTCGGCACCAGCGCTGGCCGACACCGATGGCAATGGCACGCTGGAGGTGGCCTTCGGGGCCTTTGATCGCAATCTGTACTTGCTTGAGGCCAACGGAACACTGCGCTGGCGCTACGAGGCGTTCGATACCGTCTGGTCCTCGCCAGCGTTTGCAAACATCGACGCCGACCCACAGCTCGAGCTCATCGTTGGCACCGATATCACCGGCAACGCCCAAGTTGGCACCAGCAACGGCGGCTATGTCTACGCCTTTGACACCAATCAGTACCCCAGCGATAAAATCATTCACTTTGGCACTGGCTATATCTGGCGCAACTTCTACAATCAGACGATCTACTCATCGCCGGCTGTGGCCGACCTGGACCGCAACGGCAGCCTCGAGGTTGTCATCGGCTCAGGCTGCTTCTACAACAATAACGTTGGAGCAGGCCGCTGGGTGAAGGTGCTCGATGCTGCATCTGGCAACGAGATCAGCACGCTCAACGCCATGGGCTGTAGTCGCTCGTCGCCAGCGGTCGGCGATATCGACGACGATGGGCAGCTAGAGATCGTTAATATTTCCAATGGGCAGTTTTCCGGCGTTAACTTCTCCTGGGTGCAGGCGTGGGACTTCAACAACCCCAATCCGAAATGGACCACCGTGCCAGTAGACAGCATGGGCAACCACGATCCCAACGCCGATGACTTAAACTCGGTGGTGATCGCCGACCTCGATGGCAATGGCTCGCTGGAGGTGGCGCTGGCCTACTCCTTCGATGTGGTGGTGCTGCGCGGTGACACTGGCGTACAGCTCACCTGTGCAGGCGTACCAGGCAACTTGCTCGCCTGCGGCAACACACGCTCGCTGTTCACCTGGATGGTGCTCAAAGCCACGCCAGCTATCGGCGATATGGATGGCGATGGCGATCTCGAGATCGTCGTTGGCGGCCACCACGCCGGCGCAGACTACAGCGGCACGCCCAATGGCTATCTCTACGCCTGGACGAACTTTGCTGGCCTGCTCGGCAGCCCGGCGGGCAAACATCGACCCTACAGCGCCCCATGGCCGATGTTCCGCGGCAACGCGAGCCACACAGCCTTCTTACGCAGCCCAACGCTCCAGGCACCCGCACAGCTTGACGCCCTGCTCCAGCCCAACACTCAGCGTAGCTCAACCATCAAGCTGAGCAGCAGCGATGGCTCACCGTTCAGCTGGACACTCAGCGAAACCGATCCAGCAAATCGCTTTAGCTTAACACCTGCTAGCGGCGGGCTGAACTACCAAGCCAGCGTGCAGGTGACGCTCAGCGCCTCCAACAGCGCCCCCACCAGCTACGACGGCAGCGTGACCATCCAGCCAAGCACCATGCCCGCCAAGACGATTCCGGTCAACATCGTTACAAGCAGCGCACAGCGCTTTACGTTCTTTATTCCAGCGCTGCGCCAGTAGGAGATGGAGTGCAGTCAACCAACCTTGTCGTGATCCACATCGAGCCGGACCAGCCAGTCGCCGCCTGCATCGAGCAGGCGCTGCAGGGTGAGCGCGCCGCCCTGGAGGCGCTGCCAACCATGACCAACGTGGCGCTGGGCGATCCCTACCTCGCCCAGCAGCTCGTCGAGCTGCACCAGTCCTGGGAGGTTGCGCCGCAGCCTGCCCAGGGCTGGCTGGCGCGGCTGCGCACGCGCCTGGCCTGGTGGCTGCTCGGCCGCGAGCTGCAGCAGATCAACCGCGTCCACGCCACGCTGGTGCGCCTGAATGACAGCTTGATTGTGCAGCTCGACCAGGAGCGCGCCGCCCGCCGCCGCCTCGAGGAGCAGGCCGCCTACGAGGAGACGCCATGACCAGCATCGTCTGGCACTCGTCGTTCGCCTCGCTCACCGGCTACAGCGGCTCGGCGCGCCAGTTTGTGCTCGGCCTCGATGCCCTCGATGTGGCCGTGCGCCCGCTGTTCTTGTACGGGGCCGACCACGACGAGCAGATCATCGCCGGCCAGATGCACCCGCGCATCCGCGAGCTTCAGGCCACCCCGCTGCGCCTCGATTGGCCGCAGGTGGTCTACGCCCCCGCCGATCGCTTCAGCAAGAACAGCGGGGCCTACCGCATCGGCTACACCATGCTCGAGATCGATCGCCTGCCGCCAACATGGGTCGAGCAGGCCAACCAGATGGACGAGCTGTGGACGCCCAGCACCTGGGGCGCGCAGGTGTTCCAGGCCAGCGGCGTAACCACGCCCATCCACGTTGTGCCGCTCGGCATCAGCAGCACGGTCTTCTACCCCGGCCCGCAGCGCCAGCAGCTCGCTGAGCGCACGGTCTTTGTGTCGGTGTTCGAGTGGAATCAGCGCAAGGGCTGGGATACGCTCGTGCGCGCCTACCGCCGCGCCTTCAGCGCCAGCGACCCCGTCGTGCTCGTCCTGAAGATCGACTGCCGCGTGCCCGCCGCCAACCCGCTGCGCGAGATCGCCGCCCTTATGCCGGACCCAGCGCCACCCATCGGCGTGATCTACAATCAGCCGCTCTCCAGCGCACAGCTGCGCCAGCTCTATCAGAGCGCCGACTGCTTTGTGCTGCCCACCCACGGCGAGGGCTGGGGCATGCCCATCCTCGAAGCTATGGCCTGTGGCCTGCCAGCGATCAGCACCGACTGGAGCGCGCCCACCGAGTTCGTCAGCGCCGCCAACGGCTACCCGCTGCCGATCACTGGCCTCGTGCCCACCGGCTCGCAGCACCCCTACTACCAGAGCGCCTGCTGGGCGCAGCCCGACGAAGACGCGCTGGTCGAGCTGCTGCGCTACGTCGCCAGCCATCCAGACGAGCGCCGCGCCAAAGGCCAGCAGGCCGCTCAGGACGCCCAGCAGTGGACGTGGCAGCGCGGCCTCGATGCGATCATGCAGCGCCTGCGCGAGGTCGGCTGATGCGCGTGGCGATCTATCAGCGCTGGCTGGCCACCCTCGGCGGCGGCGAGCGCTACACCATCGAGCTGGCCTGCGCGCTGCGCGACCTCGGCCACCAGGTCACGCTGCTCACCCACGCGCCCATCACAGCCGACCAGATCGGCCAGCGCCTCGGCCTCGACCTCGCCAGCATCACCATCACCACGCTCGCCGATAGCCCAAACTTGGCCACTGTGAGCGCCGAATCCGCCAGCTACGATCTGTTTATCAACACCTCGCACGGCGATCTGCCGCTGGCCCGCGCCCGCCAGAATGTCCTGGTCTGCTTCTTCCCGCTGCCACTGCACACTTATCGCCACGGCGGGCGCGGTCGCCGCACCAGCAGCCTGCCTACGGCCCTGGAGCACATCGCCGGCCTGCACGCCCTGGAGCACGCCGCGCCGCACACGTGGGCCTGGAGCGGCAGCAGCATCGTGGCCGTGCTGCGGCGACGCTGGCCAGCCGCCACGCACCTCGCGCTGCGCTGCGCGCCGGTCTGGCCCCAGCAGGCTCCTGCGCCACATGTCCATGTCTGGCTCGATGGTCAGCCGCTCGCAGAGCGCCAGGGCTGGTGGAGCGACTGGCGCATTCCGCTGCCCCGCCCCATGCGCGGCTCCCACCACGTGCGGCTCGCGATCACGCCATGGACCTTGCGCCAGCTCGATCTCGCCCCCGATGATCGCGAGCGCGGCATTCCGCTGGCCAACATCACCCTGGCTGGCCCCGAGCAGCGCTGGCGCGACCTGCCGCTGCTCACGGCGGACGGCGAGCCTAGCCCGGCGGCGCTGACGCAGGTGCACAGCGCCCTCGCCAGCTATCAGCAGATCTGGGCCATCTCGGAGTTCAGTGCGGCGTGGGTGCGCAGGCGCTGGCAGCGCGCTAGCGCCATCCTCTACCCGGCCGTTGCCGCACCAGCGCTGCCGGAGCGCGCCAAAGGCCCGCTGATCCTTAGCGTCGGGCGCTTCTTTGCTGGCGCGCACAACAAAAAGCACCTGCCACTCATTCAGGCGTTTCAGCAGCTCTATCAGCAGGGGCTGCGCGGCTGGGAGTATCACCTCGTCGGCGGCTGCGACCTCGACCAGCCCGAGCAGCGCGCCTACCTGGAGCAGCTACAGGCCGCCGCTCAGGGCGCGCCGATCCACCTGCACGTCAACGCGCCGCTGGCAACGCTCAACGATCTCTACGCCCAGGCCAGCATCTTCTGGCACGCGGCCGGCTTCGGCGAGGACGCGCAGCAGCAGCCCGAGCGCTTCGAGCACTTCGGCATCGCCACCGTCGAGGCTATGGCGGCGGGCTGCGTGCCGGTGGTGATCGACCACGCCGGGCAGCGCGAGATCGTCACGCATGCGGTCGATGGCCTGCGCTGGAGCAGCAGCGCCGAGCTACAGGCGCACACACGCACGCTCATCGACGCTGCCGCGCAGCGCCAGCAGCTCGCCAGCGCCGCCAGCGCGCGCGCCCACGCCTTTCGACCAGCCGCATTTCGCCAGCGCCTGGCCCAGCTGCTCGCCGCCCTGCGCTGATCAACCATCGGCCTAGCCCCTAGGAGGGTGCGATGAGCACATGGCGTCAGCTGTATTCAACACTGTTCATCATGTTGGGCTACTCGGTCTGCGCACTGCTTGGCGGGCTGGCCATCAGCGCGGTCGTCATAACACCAGAGCGCCCGCTGCTGCTAGCGCTCAGCGGCTTTGTGGTTTTTGAGCTGCTGCTGGCCATCGGCTGGTTTGTGCTCATGCGCCGCTGGCTCTTCCCGCGCGCCTACCGTGAAGCCGCGCAGCACGGCCTGCGGCTCGAGGCTGTTATTCTCGCTGCGCGTCCGACTGGCTGGCGCAGACGCAAGCGCGCCAAGTGCATTAGCCCACGCCTCACAAGCCACGAGTACAAGCTCCAGATCGAGGTCGCCAACCCGCTCCAGGGCAGCTACAGCACCACGATCTACGCCTATCTGCCTGCGCCAGGGCCAAAGCCCGGCCAGCGCATCAGCGTCAAGGTGCATCAGCAGCGCCCCGATATTGTGGTGTTCGACCAGCCGCCAGCGCCGCTGTAGCCCGGCACCTGCGGCGCTGCCAACCGCCGTGGGCTGCTCCTGGCCAGCTAGAGAGAAAAATACTCGTCTGTGGTTAGGTGGCACAGCTCAGCCAGGTGTCGGCTGCGGTGCTACGCCAACCCGGCCTTTTCTCTGGGCGGCCCCAGCGCTGCGGGTGGTGCGCCGCCGAGCCAGCGGCTGCCGCAGCCACGTGTCACCGCAGCCACGCGGCGTGGACGAGAGCTGGTCCGACCGCGCGACGGGCCGCCACGCAATCGAGCGAGCGCACGTGCACCCAGCAGACTCGGCCGT
>JABXJS010000066.1 GCA_013538855.1 Herpetosiphonaceae bacterium | reverse complement strand
TTGCCAGCACCGCCGCCGCCGAAGCCGCCAGGCAGGTTGGCCCCGTTGCCGCCGAAGCCGGAGCCAGTGCCGTTGGATGCTGCGCCGGAGGCCTGGCCGTCGCCGCCGCTGGCGCTGTTGCCAGACAGCGTGGTGGCGCTAATCGACAGCGTGCCCTCGTTGTAGATGCCGCCGCCGATGCCTGCGCCGCCGCCGCCGCGGTTGCCGAACGAGGGCGACGCGCGCCCGCCGAGGGCCGTGTTGTTGCTGATCAGGCTACGCTGAATGGTCATGGTCGCGCCAGCGTCGTTGAAGAGACCGCCGCCGATGCCTGCGCCATTGCCGTTGGTCACGCCGCCGGCCGTGCCGCGGTAGCCGCTGGCGCTGTTGTTGCGCACGGTGCTGAAGCGCAGGATCAGCGCCGCGCCAGGGGCGTTGTAGATGCCGCCGCCGAGTGCGCTGTACTTCGAGACGTTCGGATCGGCCACGGCGATCACGCCAGGAGCCGCGCCAGTGACGCTGTTGTTCTCGACAACGCTGTACTCGAGCGTAAGCTGGCCTAGATTGTTGGCACCGCCGCCAACGCGCTTGCCGCGCTTGTCCATCGGCCCGCTAGGCCCGGCGACCGAGTAGATCGTGCCCGTGCCGCCGCGCAGCGTCACGCCAGAGACCGTGGCCGTAACCCCGGCGTTGACGGTGATGGCGCTGCCGCCGCCCTCGATGCTGGTGACGCTCGCGCCCGAGCCGATCAGGCGCAGGTCTTTGTTGATGATCACGCCGCCAGCGTAGGTGCCCGGTCCGATGACGATGTCGTCGCCAGCGGTGGCCGCCGCAATCGCCGCCGGAATGGTGGTGAAGCCACAGCCGCTGGCGCACACGGTCAGCGTGGCGGCGTGGGCCACCGGCGGGTGCATCTGGAGCAGCCAGCCGCCGCTCAGGCCAAACATTAGCAGCAGACCAACAACATGTAGTCGACGTCGGCGCATATGGCTCCTCCTTATGTGTGTATGAACAACGCGCACGCTGCGAGCCTAGCACAGCAGCGTAAACACAACGTGAACATATGCAGGTCCGCCGCATAGCACAAAAAAGGCCCGCCAGCCCAAGCGGGCCAGCAGGCACGCAGGAAGCGGGCGCAGCGCTACTGCGACAGCGTGACGGTGGTGGAGACCACGAGCGTGTCGTCCTGGTCGACGACCTGCACCAGCAGCGGCTCCGGCCCGCTCGGCAGCGCCGCCCGCTCCACCGCGACGATGTCGAACGTTGCATAGCCAGTGCTTGGCAGCGACAAATCTTCCGCGGGCGGATCATTGAAGGTTGCATGAACATAGAGCTGGTGCTGATCCAACATGACTGTTTCGATCTTGACTCCATCGGCAACAAAACTCGCCGGGCCACGGAACACCGCCATCACGAGTTGACCGTCGAGCTTGGCGGCGTGCAGCACCTCGCGCTGTGCGTGGGGTACAAACGCATCGATTCTAGAAAGCTGATCTGGCGCAGCTACGAATACCGCCGATGTATACGCTGGATAGAAAGCATCAACCTCAAACACTGTTTCATTGCCATTCGTCACCACCCGCTCGAATGGGATTGACTGGCCCTGGTGATCGCGCCCGCACCCGCTCACGAGAAGCAGCAGCGTGCACACACATAGCATTCGTTTCATCTGTCATGGCTCCTTGATTACTTAGCGCACTACTGTCGGCAAATACATGTGGTGCGTCGGCGCAAACCAGGCTGTGCGCGTCGGCCAGTAGACTAAATAGAGTGTTCGGGCGTGGTACTCGGAATGTGAGATAGGCGCACAGCCGAGCGAGCGTTGGCAGCCGTGTGGCCCCGCCTGCCAACCACAAGCGGGGCCACAAACGCAGCAATACGACTACGGCGCGAGCTGCACCGTGGTGGAGACCACGAGCGTGTCATCTTGATCCACGACCTGCACCAGCAGCGGCTCCGGCCCGCTCGGCAGCGCCGCCCGCTCCACCGCGACGACTTTGAAGGACGAGTAGCTCCCTTGGGGCATGGCAAGTTTTGTCTGCGATGGTTCAGTAAAATCGACATGGACAGAGAGCTGATGATCATCAAGCACTAGCTCACGCACATATACACCGCTATCGGCATACCCAATCACGCCTTGAAAAACGGCAATGAGCAGTTTTCCTTTAAGATCAGTCGTCTGAAGTAGCGCCCGTTGTTTTTTGGGAATGTATTGATCTAGTGCGGAAAGATTGCCTGGAGCAATAACCAGCAGCGCTGGCGTCCTGCCTGCATAGAAGGCATCCACATCATAAATCGTTTCAGCCTCACTGGTCACAAGTTGAATAAATTCAATAGATTGGCCCTGGCGATAGCGCCCGCACCCGCTCACAAGGAGCAGCACCGCGCATACATAGAGCATTCGTTTCATCTGTCATGGCTCCTTGATTACTTAGCGCACTACTGTCGGCAAATATATGTGGTGCGTCGGTGCAAGCCAGGCTGTGCGCGGCGGCCAGTAGACCAGCGACGCCACGCCGAGCGCGTTGCCGTGCAGCTCGACCGAGTCCCACTTTTTTATTGCAACACTGGGCACGTAGAGGATTGATGGTGAGGAGCACTATGGTTAGTCCCTTGCGACGTGTACGAGTCCAAGGCGCAGTCTGCGCATACAAGCAGCTCCTCTGTTCAAAAAGATTGGCCACTTTGAGTGTAGATGCAAATGCGGGGGTTTTTTAGCAGATTCCTAGCAGGTTGCTAGCAGGCGCCCCGCTGGTATGCGCAGCGGGGCACCGTGGGGCGGCCTAGGCTGGCTCGCCGGAGCGGCCGAGGATCATCATGGCCTGGTAGGCGCGGTAGAGCAGCACGATGTCGTCGCTGGCGAAGGCCACCGTGCGGTCGCCGCTGCGCTCGGAGCCAGGCAGCAGCGCGGCGCGGTCGGCCTCGGCGGAGGTGTGGAAGTCTAGCTCCAGGTTGAACGACGCGGCCGGGCCGTAGGGCAGCAGCGTGCCGATGCGGCTCACGGCCTCCTGCGCCCCGGCGGCGATGCGGCGGCAGGACTCGGACGGGTGCAGCGCGGCGGCGGCGTAGCGACTGATCGAGCGCTTGGTGACGACGCCGATCACGCCTGCGCCCAGCGTGCGCTTGGCCTCGTGGATGGTCCACTCGTCGCCGGTGATCAGCGCCACGGGCACGTCGTAGGCCACGCCGGCCACTAGCGCGTTGAGCGTGGTCTCGTCGACGGCCTCGCCGTTGATGCGCGTCTCATACGGGAAGTAGGTGTGGTTGAGCACGCCAAAGCGCGCGCCGGCCCGCCCGTGGTAGCCCACGAAGAACAGCGCGTTGAACGAGCGGTCAAGCCCCTCCAGCATGTAGCCGGGCTTGACGCGGCCCTGGATCAGCCGCACCCGTGCGTCTAGCTCGCGCGGCAGCAGCGTGCGCATGGCCCCGTGGGCGTCGTTGACCACGATGCTGGTGGCTCCGGCGCTGAACGCGCCCTCGATGGCGGCGTTGACCTCGGCGGTCAGCAGCTCGCGGCCCTCTTGCCAGGCTGCGCCGCCGGACGGTCGGCACTGCTCCCAGTCGACGATGCCGGCCACGCCCTCGATGTCGGCGGAGATGTAGATTTTCATAGCGCAGTTCCTCCCAGGTCGCGGAGCTTCTGGTCGAGGCGCTGCTCAGCCGCCAGCCGCTCCAGCGGATAGTCGTTGAGATCGACGAACTGAATGCCCTCGGCCAGCGCCGGATGCACGGCCTTGATCTGCCGGAACATCTCCTGGGCGATTGTGCGGTAGCTCGGGTGGCCCTGCGGGCTTGAGCGCAGCTCCAGCAGGTGGTACGCCTCGCGCAGGTTGAGCTTCATGCGCCAGCGGATGCGGAAGGCGAAGGGCACGACGTACTGCGCCGCCTCGGGCAGCTCGTCCTCGACCGCCAGCGCGACGGAGGCGGCATGCTCCAGCGCGGCCTCGAAGGCATCGGCGACGCCAGCGGCCTGGAGCTCCGGCGGCGTGCTGTAGCCATGGATGACGCTGTAGCGCTGGCGCTCCTGCGTGAGCATGCGGTGGCGCTGCAAGTCGCGGTAGGCTCCGATGTCGGCCAGAAAGTCGAAGGTGTAGAAGACCTCCTCGAAGGCGCGGCTCGGGCGATGAAAGCGGTTCTGGCGCTCGCCGACGGCGGTGCGGATCAGCTCGACGCGCTCGGCGGTGCTCATGGCGCGGGCGAGGTTCTGCACCTGCTCCAGCGGCAGGTCGGTGTACGGGTACATAATCGCGGCGGCGAGCTTGATCTCGGCGTCGCGGTCGTAGTCGGCCATCCAGACGGAGGGCGCGGGATGCTTGCGCAGGCCCGATGTCTGCACGTGCACCTGCGCCGCCAGCATGGCCCGCGTCTGCGCGAGGTAGTGGCGATAGGCGTCGCCGCGTGCGGTCTTGGGGCGCTTGACAAACGAGGGGATGAGCTGATCTAGCTCGTCCTGCAGGCGCGCGGCCAGCTGCTGTAGCTCGGCCAGCGGTGAGGCGCTGAGCTTGATCAGTAGGTACTCGAAGGCGCGGCCGTTGCCAAACAGGCCCACGTTGGTGAGCGTGGCCATGGGCAGAAGGCCGCGCAGCAGGTCGAGGGCCTTGGCGCGGGTGGCGCTGTTGTAGGCCCGCTCGGAGGTGTGCGTATCGCGCGCGGTCTGCGCGCGCACCCATGCCAGCGTGGGCGGCAGCAGCTCGTCGTAGGTCTGGAAGAGCCTGTCGAGCGCGGCCTCGTAGCGCTCGGCGCAGCGCGACTGCATGATCTGCGGCTCGCGGTAGTAGCGGTAGCGGCCCTGGGCGTCGCGCTTGTTGAAGGCCACATAGCGCGTGGACTTCTCCAGCGGATCGATGCCAATGCGGCTGTCCTCCAGGGCCTTCGCGGCAATATTGCTGATCTGCTCGCAGGCGATATGCGCGCCGCCAAGCTCGGCCACCGAGTCGTCGCCGTAGCCAACCAGCACGCGGTCGTAGAACGCCTCGGCCTGCTTGACGGCGACGAGCTGGTCGCGGGCGTCCTGGCCGTTGACGATGCGCCCGAAGTCGGCCTCGGGAGCCTGAATGAACTCATCGAGCAAGATGCGCCGCAGGTCTTTGTCCGAGCGGCTGTAGCGCGAGAAGAGCGCGCCCTTGACCACCTCGGGCAAGTTGCGCAGCCCAAAGATCGGCCCGTCGAGGTTGGTCACAAACGGTGCCAGCACGGCTGCCTCGTCGGCAGAAAATTCTCGTTCAGCCATTATCAGCCCTTCATTATACTTAATGTTGATTTGTTGGGGTGATCCCCAAGCCCCCAGCGGGGCTGCGCGCCCCGCACCCGCGCCACGCTACGGCGCTTGTGCGCACCCGTGATCCCCAAGCCCCCAGCGGGGCTGCGCGCCCCGCACCGATGCCACGCTACGGCGCGCGTGCGCGCAATCCCCAGCGAGGTGGCGCACCCCGCACCTGCGCCACGGCGGTCAAGCGTTCGGCGCTCGTGCGGGCGAAGTTCAGCACACGCCGCTAGCGCAGGCCGTGGAGCGGGCCAGCTATGCACGCGCAGACGATCGCACAGCAGGCGCTGCGCTGCACGCGGGAGTGGGATTGAATCACTATCTGCGTCTGCCGACGATTATAAACTGGATTTTAATGGCCATGTTCAACGACGGCTTGTGCGGCTCTCAGAGCGGGTATAACCGTATGTTTCCCTAGGTCAGGCACGCTGCTGGTGTCGCGCTCATCGGCTAAATGCACGCGCAGCCCGCCGCCAGCTATGCCTAGATGCACATCCATGCATCATTGCGGCAAGCTGTGGTACTCTACACAGGTGTAGAGATTGACAACGTAGCTTCAGCTCCGCAACGACGCGCAGGCGCAACGAGTGTTTGGATGCCGAACCCAGGGTCGCGCATCCACGCAGCCTGCGCGTCGCTGCGTGTGTGGGAAGCCAGGGCGACACCTGTTAGCTGAGGGACCAAAACATATGACTCTGCGGCGTTTCTGGGCGGCGCGCATCGCCGTCACGACCATCTTCGCGCTCAATGGCGTCGTCTTCGCCAGCTGGGCACTGCATATTCCGACAGTCAAAAACCATCTGGGGCTTGACGACGGCGTGCTCGGCGCGAGCCTGCTGGCGGGCGCGGTTGGCAGCACGGGCATTATGCCGTTCATCGGCGGGCTGATCGCGCGCTGGGGCAGCCGCCGCGTGATGCTGCTGGCGGCGTTTGGCATGGAGGCGACGGTGGTGGCGCTGCTGTTCAGCCCGAGCCTGGCGCTGCTGCTGCCGCTGCTGTTTCTGTCGGGCATGTCCAACGGGGCGCTCGATGTCTCGATGAACGCGCAGGCGGTCGAGATCGAGCAGGGCTTCAAGCGCCCGATCATGTCGTCGTTTCACGCAGGCTTTAGCCTGGGCGCGCTGGCGGGGGCGGCGCTCGGCGGGCTGCTGCTGAAGCTGGGCTGGTCGCCGCAGCAGCATGTGATCGCTATCGCCAGCACGGCGCTGATCATCACGCTGGTGGTGGCGCGCTGGTTCCTGCCGAGCAGCGCCGCACCCCACGACGGCCCGGCCTTTGTGCTGCCGCGCGGCCCGCTGGTGGCGCTGGGCGTGCTGGCGCTGCTCGACCTGATCGCCGAGGGCGCGATGTTCGACTGGTCGGCGGTCTACATGCGCGACTGGCTGGGCACATCGGCGGAGTACGCGGCCTGGGGCCTGAGCGCGTTCTCGCTGCTGATGACTGGCGGCCGCATCATCGGCGACTGGCTCCAGCAGCGGCTTGGCGGCCCGCGCATGGTCCGCTGGAGCGCGCTGCTGTCCAGCGTGGGCCTGGCGCTCGCGCTGATCGCGAACAGCCCGCTGGCGGCGATCATCGGCTTCGGCTGCGTCGGCTTCGGGCTAGCCAACATCATCCCTGTGCTGTTCAGCACGTCGGGCAACCTGCCCAACATTCCGGCGGGCACCGGCATCGCCGCCGTAACGACCACCGGCTACTTTGGATTTTTCATCGGCCCGCCGCTGATCGGCTTCACCGCCAAGGCCACCAGCCTGCCGATCGCGCTAGGCGTGGTCGCGGCCTGCATCGGCGTGGTGGCGCTGTGGGGGCCGTATGTGCTCCAGCACAGCCGCCATCCACACGCCCCCCAGCCCATCGACAGCCCCGCCAAGAGCTAGCTGCATGTTGATCGTCTGCGCCGTGGTTCGTCTGCGGACGGCGCGGCGTAGCCGCAGTCAGGTGCAGCGTTGGCGGATAGGATGCGCCGTGGTTTAATCCAGGTTGGCGCGGCGTGGGCCAGCACGTTCGTAGATCGATGGCCTGCGCCGTGGTTTATCAGCAGCGGCGCGGCGTGGCTATGGTCGCGGGCCGTGCTCGTTTAGATGGCCTGCGCCGTGGTTCATCAGCAGGCGGCGCGACGTGGGTCAGCCCGTTCGTCGGGCGATGGCCTGCGCCGTGGTTCATCAGCAGGCGGCGCGACGTGGGCCAGCACAGCAGGATTGGATCGCATGCGCCATAGGCGGTCACATTTAGCCCGCTGCGCAGCGGCCGTCAGCCGACCACAGGGCAGACGAGCGCGCCCACCAACGACCGCTCACCAGCGCCCACGTATGCCTCCATAACAACACCCGCCGATGCAGTCATCGGCGGGTGTGAGGGTGAGCGACGCTGCGGCTACTCAGCTGGATCGAGAACCACGTTGTCGATGAGGCGGGTGCGGCCGATGCGCACGGCCATTGACAGCAGCGCGCCACTCGCATCGATGGTCTCCAGCTCGGCCAGCGTGTCCGGGTGAGCGGCACTGACATATTCGACCTGCGCCAGCGGCTCCGCGGCTAGGATGGACTGCATCAACTGGCGCAGCGCTGCGGCGGAGCGCTCGCCGGAGCGCCATCGCTCGCGCGCGGCAAACAGCGCGCGCGACAGCACCGTGGCCGCCTGGCGCTCGTCTGGCGCAAGGTAGGTGTTGCGGCTGCTCAGCGCCAGCCCGTCTGGCTCGCGCACGGTGGGCGCAATCACGACATCGACCGGCAGCGCCAGATCGGCGACCATGCGCCGAATAACGACGGTCTGCTGCGCGTCCTTCTGGCCAAAGTAGGCGCGGGTGGGCTGCACAACGTTGAACAGCTTGGTCACGACAGTCGCCACGCCGCGAAAGTGGCCGGGGCGCTTGGCCCCCTCCAGCACAGCGGTGACGTTCTCGACCTCGACGTAGGTGCTGAAACCAGGCGGGTACATCTCGGTGACGCCCGGCGTCCAGACGAGATCGCAGCCAGCATCACGCAGCATGGCCAGGTCGCGCTCAAGGTCGCGTGGGTAGCTGGCTAGGTCCTCGTTGGGGCCAAACTGGGTTGGGTTGACGAAGATCGACACGGCCACCGCGCCGCACTCGGCCCTGGCGCGCTCGACGAGGCTGATATGTCCAGCGTGAAGATAGCCCATGGTGGGCACCAGGCCCAGCGTAGGCCACTGCGGGCGAGCCGTGCGCACCTCGGCAATCGTGGAAACAACCTGCATTGCGCGGCTCCTTAGGCTAGCTCGGTATGATCGGCCAGCGCGTCGGCCAGCACCGCCGGGTCGATGCGGGCGCTGTTGGCGTCGGTGGGGAAGGAGCGCTCGCGAACATCGTGGGCGTACTCGGTGAGCGCAGCCTGAATCTCAGCGGCCAGGGTGCGATAGCGGCGGGTGTGGCGCGGCACGCGATCGCTGTAGAGGCCCAGGATATCGTGCCAGACCTGCACCTCGCCGGAGCAGTGCACGCCAGCGCCGATGCCGATGGTAGGGATCGACAGCCGCTCGGTGATCGCCTGCGCCAAGGCGGCAGGAATCAGCTCCAGCACAACGGCCCAGGCCCCGGCCTCCTGCAGCGCCAGCGCATCGTCAAGCAGCTGGCGGGCGTGGTTCACATCCTTGCCCTGCACGCGCATACCGATCTGATTGACCGACTGCGGCGTAAAGCCGAGGTGGCCCATCACCGGGATGCCGGCCTCGACGAGGCGGCGCACAGTCGGCGCGAAGGCCACGCCGCCCTCGAGCTTGACCGACTGGCAGCCGCCCTCCTGCAGCAGGCGACCGGCATTGCGCAGGGCCTCATCGGGGGTGTTGTAGGTCATAAATGACATATCGCCAACGACGAGCGGGCGCTCGCAGCCGCGCATCACCGCGCGCACGTGGTAGATCATCTCGTCGAGGGTGACCGGAATAGTGGACTGGTGGCCCTGCACGACCATGCCGAGCGAGTCGCCGACGAGGATGAGGGGAATATCGGTCGTATCGACGATGCGGGCGCTGGTGTAGTCGTAGGCCGTGATCATGACGATTCGTTCGCCGTCGCGCTTCATTCGGGCGATGTCGCTAATAGTGACGCGCATGAGTGTTCCTCCTAGTGCTGCATCCTATGAATCAATCCGCTTCGCCAGGTGGTCGATCTGCTCGGAAGCCATCCCGCGCTGCTGGAGCAGCGGGAGCGTTGCGCGGGCGCAGGCCCGGTAGAGCGCGGCTGCATCAGGGTGGGTGGCGTCCAGAAGCTCAAGGTGTCGAGTAATCGTGCCTGCATCGCCACGGGCCAGCGGGCCGGTGAGGGCGGCGGGCAGGCCCACGCGCTCCAGCCCGGCAAGATTGCCGCTGAGCAGCGGCAGCAGGGCGCTCAGCGCATCGTCGGCTGAGAAGCCGCAGCTGTCGAGCACAGCCACAGCCTGGGCGGCGAGGGTGATCGCGTAGTTGCAGGCGAGCACGGCGGCGGCGTGGTAGAGCGGCTTGTCGGCCGCCGCCACGTCGCGGGGCTGGCCCTCCAGGGTGTGTGTAAGCGCGTGCAGCGTGCTGCGCAGCGGCTCGGCGGCGGTGATGCCCCAGGTGATGCCAGGGTGCAGCGCAGCCGCACGGGTGGCGAACGCCTGCAGCGGATGCCACGCGCCGACCTGCCAGCCAGCAGCCGCCAGCGGCTCCAGCGGCTCCAGCGCCAGCGCGCCCGAGCAGTGGACCACCGCCTGCGGTATGGCGGCCCCAGCCTGTGGCGCCAACTCGGCGGCCACGCTGGCGATGGCATCGTCGCTCACCGCGAGCACAACCAGCTCAGCGCGCTCCAGCAGCGCGGCCGGGGCCAGCAGCGGCACAGACAGCTCGTCCGCCAGCGGCTGCGCCAGCTCAGGCTGACGGCTGCTCAGGCCAACCAGCGGCAGCCCGTGAGCCACCAGCGCGCGCGCCAGCGCCGCGCCAACGCGCCCCATCCCCAGAATGCCAAGTGTAGGAGCCATGCAAAAAAACCTCGACAGCTTGATTCCAGCCGAGGCAGAGGGAAAGCACCGCACAGTGCCAATGTGTGTTCCTCCCGGTCGCGAGCGATCCAGGGGCAATGGGCTGATGGCGCTCTCCGCCACTGCTGGTCGAAGGCGTGCCACCATTGTACCATGAAGGGCCGCGCATATGCACCCTTGGCGGCTAAGCACCCTTAGGCCACCGGGTACCAGCCGATGTACAGCGCGCTCAGCAGGCCATAGAGCGGCAGCCACAGGCTCAGGATGGCGTAGTGCACCCAGCGCCAGCGGCCCCAGCGCGCCAGCGTAAAGTAGACCGGAAACAGCACCATCACGTAGCGCCCCAGCCCGTGCATCACGTAGTCGTCAGGAAACGGCGAGGCCAGAATGACAGCAAACATGCCCAGGCTATAGACCAGATACGAGCTGCGCCAGCGCCGCAGCGACAGCAGCGTAAGCGCCAGAAACACCAGCACAATCACCAGGTGCAGCACGCCACGAGCATGGATCGCTGGCGTGTGGCTCAGCTCCGGATGCAGCGCGTAGTGCAGCCCGCTGCGCAGCGTCTGCAGCGGCCCGGACTCGGTGCGCACCCAGTCGGACTGCTGCTGCGCGTGGATAAAGGCCAGCGGATCATTGAAGCGCCAGCCGAGGTAGGCCATGTAGCCAAGCACGCCTGTGGGCGCGAGCAGCAGTCCCACGACCGCGCGCCACCAGCTGCGCAGCGCCCCGGCGCGCCAGGCCAGCCACAGCTCAACCAGCAGCACCAGCACCATCAGGCCGCCGACTGGCCGTGTGGCTCCGGCAGCCGCTGCGGCCAGCCCAGCCCAGACCCAGCGACCGCGCCGCGTGGCCAAAAATGTCGCGGCGGTCAGAAACAGAAACAGCGCCTCGGTATAGGGCAGGTTATAGTAGAAGGCCAGTGGAAAGCAGGCGATGTAGAGCAGCGCGCGCTCGGCGGTTGGCTGATCGGCGTCGTCGGCACGCGCGAGCTGATAGACGCACCACAGCGCGCCCAGCAGCGCCAGCTGGCTGATGCCAATGCCCAGCACTAGCGGCCAGCGCTCGGCCTGGTCAATCGGCACAGCGGCGGGCACATGCAGCCCCAGCAGCGTCGCGCCCAGGCGCAGCAGCAGCGGAAACAGCGGAAAGAACGCGCTCAGGCCCCACGGCGTATAGCCGTGCGTAGCGATCGTGTAGTAGTGCACGGCGTCCCAGCGCCAGTGCAGCGCCACCAGCCAGCCGCTGTTCACATCGACAGCGGCCGGCTCGCTGCGCGCAGGCGGCAGCAGCCACAGTGCAAAGAAGGCAATGCCGTAGAACGCCAGCCGCGTCGCCAGAAATAGTCCGGCCACGCGCACCCAGTCGCGCTCCAGCCAGTCTCGTCGAACAAACAGATCCATGCGGAGCCGAGCAGCACGCTGCATAGCGCCATCTCCTTATCTAGCATCAGGCGCAGCGTAGCACGTGCAGTGCCAGCAATGGAATGAGGCGCAGCTTAAAGTTTTCTTAGCGCCGCGCTACGCGCCAGCAGCTGGCGGCGACCAGTTGTACTTCGGGTCGGTTAGATAGCTCAGCGCGTGGAAGAACTCGCCCACCGACTCCTTCTGGCCGTCGAGGAAGTGCTTGAACACCTTGCTGAACGGGTAGGTCCACATGTCGCCGCCCTTGACGGGCACGGCCACGCCCCACTCGTTCGTCTCCTCATCGAAGGCCCATGTGCCGCCGTAGACAGTGCACACGCACTCGCCGAGAAACGCGCCAAGCGTCTGGATCAGCCCCGGCGGCACGCCCTCGCTGTAGGTTGGCCGCAGCTGGTCGATGTAGTCCGAGAGCGCCTTGACGGCCTCGGCGTCGTAGCCAACCTCAACGTCAAGCTGCGCTTTGATTGTGCGCACAAAGTGGGTCGCCAGGTGCTTGATGCCGGCGACCATGCGCTCGTGTTCGTCTGTCATAGTGCCTCACACACAGTGCGCCTGCGCTGAACGACACTGGCCGCAGCTTGCAGGCGCACGCTTGATTTCAACCATGGTTACTGTAGGCCCATCACCAGCCCGGCGTACTTCTCGGTCAGCACCTGGGCCTGCTCGTCGCTGGTGCCCTCGGCGATGACGTGGATAAACGGCCCGTCTGGGTCGGGTAGGATCAGCACCCACTCGCTGCCTAGCTCGATCTTGATGCCGTCGATCAGCTCAGGCGAGCGCTGGGCGTACTGCTCATTGAGGATGCGCATCACCTTGCCCTTGTTCTCCCAGCGACAGGGCACCTTGGTTCGCGCCATCGTCGAGCGCGGCAGCGTGCGCCGCACCTCGGACAGCCGCACGCCCGCCCGCGCCAGCAGCTCCATCAGCTTGACGATGGCAAACAGCCCGTCGGCGACCGGGTAGAAGGCGGGGAAGATCAGGCTGCCAGCACCATCGCCGAGCAGCCGCAGCTCCGAGCACTTGGTGGCCTGCTGCATCAGCGCGCCCAGCGCCGTCTTGGTGCGCTTGATCTGCCCTTTGTAGCGATCCGCCAGGCGCTCGAACAGGCGCGGCGCAGTCACAGGCACCGCCACCTGGCCGCCAGCGTTGGCCTCCAGCACCAGCGAGGTCAGCGCCGCCAGCAGCTCGGTGTCGGTCAGCCGGTGGCCGGTGTCATCGACGACGAAGATACGCTCGCCGCCGGAGTCAACGCGCACGCCCAGGTCGGCGTTCATCACCGGCACAATCGCCGCCAGCCGCTGCATGCCGGCCTGGAACTGCTCGGCGGTCTGAAACAGGCGGTCCTCGTCGGTGTTGGCGTTGAGCGCCACCACGTCGATATCGAGCTGGCGCAGGATCGCGCCAAGATAGGGCGCGGCGTTCGACGAGGCGTAGTCCACCACCACCGAGAAGTGCTGGGCCATAATTGGCAGCGCTTCGCTGTTGAGACGGTTGATGAAGTGCTCGCCGTAGATGTTGGGCAGGTTGTTGGCCTCGGTGATGCGCCCAATCTCGTCAAGGTAGACGCGGCGGTAATCCTCGCGGAAGTAGGCGTTTTCGATCTTGCGCTCGACATCGGTGCCCAGGTCCAGGCCCTGGCCGTTGAAGAATTTAATATCGACCACGCGGTTGTCCATCGGCGAGAGCCGCACGTGAATGCCGCCCGCCGCCTTCAGCGCGTGGGTCAGGTAGCGCGCCACAGGGATGGGCACGCTGTGCACGTCGAGCACGTTGATGCCCGCCGATGGCAGCCCGGCGATCAGCGCCCGCTTGAGCATGCGCGGCGTGTAGTGCGCGTCGCGGTTCATCGTCACCGTCGAGCCTTTGGGCAGAATCGCGCCGTAGGCCGCGCCAAGCTTGGCGCAGAACTCCGGCGTCAGGTCGATGTTCACCAGCCCGGTGATGCCGTAGCGCCCAAACAGCACGCGCCGCCCCTGCGCGCCCCAGATGATCGAGGCGCTCACCGTCGCGCCCTCCTCGACCTCCTTCGAGGGCCAAATTTTGACGTTGGGCTGGATCACCGCGCCGGAGTTGATGATCGTGCTGTCGGCCACCACCACGCCCTCGAACAGCAGCGAGCGGCTCTTGATGTTGCACTGCTTGCAGACGATCGCACCGCGTAGCTCGGCGCGCTCGCCAATGTACGAGTTGCGCCAGATCACCGAGCGATCCACCGTCGCCCGCGCATCAACAATCGTGTAGTCGCGCACCACCGACGGCCCGTAGATAATCGCGCCGCCCTTGATCTTCACGCCATGGCCCAGAAACACCGGGCCGTGCAGCTGCGCATCCGGCGCAATCTCGACCTCGCCCTCGGTCCAGACCTCGCCGCCGCTGTTCAGGCCCATGCGCGGCAGGTTCACTTTGCCTGAAAGGTAGTCGGCGCAGGCGCGCATGTAGGCCTCGATGTTGCCAACGTCGGTCCAGTAGCCCTCCGCGATGTAGCCGTTGAGCCGCGACCCACGCGCCAGCAGCTTCGGAAAGAGATCCTTCGAGAAATCGTATGGCTCGTTGAACGGAATGTGCTCCAGTATCGACGGGTCGAGCACGTACAGGCCGGTGTTGACGGTGTCGGAAAACACCTCGCCCCAGCTCGGCTTCTCCAAGAACTGCTTGATCCGGCCTTGCTCGTCGGTGATCACCACGCCGTACTCCAGCGGGTTGGGCACACGCGTCAGCGTGATCGTGGCGATGGCGTCGCGCGCGCTGCGGTGCGCCTCGATTAGCTCGGTCAGGTCGAAGTCGGTGAGTGCGTCGCCGGAGATCACCAGGAACGGCTCGTCGTCGGGCAGCAGCCGCGAGGCATATTTGATCGCGCCGGCGGTGCCCATCGGCATCTCCTCGACCGAGTAGACGATGTTCACGTCAAACGCCGAGCCGTCGCCATAGAAGTCTTGGATGATATTGGCCAGGTACTGCACCGTAATAATAATCTCGGTGATGCCGTGGCGCTTCAGCAACTCGATGATCTGGCCCATCACCGGCCGATCAACCAGTGGCACCATCGGCTTGGGACGGCTGATCGTTAGCGGACGCAGGCGCGAGCCTTCTCCGCCTGCCATCAGGATCGCTTTCATAAAAACCTCGATTTCCTCGATTCAGCCTGCGCTCCATGGCGGGTTTGAGTCAGCATTCACGGATGACTAGCTCAAGTATAACAAGAAACCTGCGCTCTATGCAGTCGTATCCGCTCAATCTGAGCCAAGCTTAATTTCGCCTGAGCACGAATTTTGGGGCTATAGGGACAAAGGGAGTTTTAAGCAAGCATGCTGTGCAATACTCACGCCAGCAAATAACCGTCAAGCAAGGAGCAACACTATGAGCTGGTCTGGAGCCGCTATTCTCGCCGTGATTGTGCTCGGCATCGTCTATGCAATGCGCGCTGGAGACAAGATTCTGGCCCAGCAGCAGGCCCGCATCGACAGCGCCACGCCCGCCCAGGCGACTGTCGTCGATCTCGGCCGCTCAAATATCCAGCCGCACCAAGATACGATCACGGTGCGCCTGTTCCTTGAGGTGCAGTCAAACTACCGCCCGCCCTATCGCGTCCATTCGGTCTGGAATGTTGACGCCGCCCACATTCCGCAGATTCAGCCCGGCGCAACCGTCGCCGTCAAGATCGACCAGAGCGACCAGCAGCTCGTCTTTCCCAACGTCAGCTGGGCGCGCTTCGACTGGACGCTCTCGCAGCACACCCCAGGCCAAGCCTAAAACCATGCCGCCGCCGCTGGCCCCACCTCAGCGGCGGCGTACTTGTGATGAAGACTGCGCCTGCGATCCGCGCCAGCCGTGCCGCCGCACTGTCCAGCCGTGCTTAATCCGCGGCCAAGGCCCGCGCTGTGCCCGTGGTCAGCCTGAGCACCTACGCCGCGTCTTGCCGCGACCGCCAGCCAGCGCCGGGCAATGCAACCCAGCCCTGCGCAATCGCCGTGGCCGGAGCGGGTCGGCAACGCAGCGGCCCGCCAGGGCCTGGCCTGCCGCCACCACACGCGCGCACACCCACACGCGCTTCTTTTTCAACATGAAACGCTGCTGGTGTGGAATGCTGCGCCTGCGATCATCGCCAGCCGTGCCGCCGCACTGTCCAGCCGTGCTTAATCCGCGGCCAAGGCCCGCGCCGTGCCCGCGCCTCAGCCTGAGCACCTGCGCCGCATCTTGCCGCGACCGCCAGCCAGCGCCGGGTAATGCAACCCAGCCCTGCGCAATCGCCGTGGCCGGAGCGCGGGCACCCTCTAGGGTCGGCAACGCAGCGGCCCGCCAGGGCCTGGCCTGCCGCCGCGCCACCTGCGCACACCCACACGCGCTTCTTTTCAAAATGAAACGCTGCTTTATGGCTGCCCAAACGCTGTCGGCACGCCGCCAACACACAGCGCGCTACCGCACCGTGCAGATACAGTACAAACTAGTGCGAGCGGCTGATGGCCATCAGCGTGATGTCGTCGGTCTGCGGGGCGCGGCCGACGAAGTTCTTGATCGCGGTGCGAATGCAGCTGAGCATGGATGCGGCGTCGCTGTACTCGGCGCTGCGAATCACACTGATCAGCGCATCGTCGTCGAAAACATTGCCAGCGGCGTCGAAGGCCTCGGTCGCGCCATCGGTGAAGGCCAGCAGGAACTCGCTGGGCGCGATGTGCGTGACGCGGGCCTTGTAGTCGAGTGGCTGCATAATGCCGACGGGCAGGCCGGTGGCCTCCAGCGGGCGCAGCTCGCCGGTAGCGCGGTCGAAGACCAGCGGCGGGTTGTGGCCGGCGTTGACGTAGGTCAGGCGGCCGGTCTCTGGCTCCAGCACGGCATAGAACAGCGTGGTGAACATATTGCTTGCGCCGTGCTCGCGGGCGATGTAGGTGTTGGTCATGTCAACGGCGGTCATGGCCAGCGTCTCGACATCGGGGGCGGTCTCGGGGCGGGCGGCCAGCGCCTGCGAGGCCGAGCGCAGCAGCGAGCGCGTGAGCGCCACGAAGAGCGCAGCAGGCACGCCCTTGCCACAGGCATCGGCGACGACGAGGGCGATGCGGCCGTCGCCAAGCTCGAGCACGTCGTAGAAATCGCCGCCGACCTCCAGCGCGCCCTCGTTGTAGGCGGCGATCTGCCAGCCGTCCGGCTGCGGGATGGAGGATGGCAAAAAGAAGCGCTGAATATCGCGGGCGATGGCCAGCTCGCGCTCGATGCGCTCCAGGCGCAGCAGCTCGCTCTGAGCGGCCTTGAGATCATCGTAGGCGCGCGCCAGCTCGGTGTTTTTTTGCTCGAGGCCGCGGATCATCTGCGAGGTTGAGGTGCGCAGGCGGGCGGTGCCGCCGCGCAGCAGCGCCATGGCCGCCGTGGGGTTGGCGTGCATCAGCGTCATAAACTCGGACTCAGTGATGCGCAGGAGTGTGGCGGAGGTGCGCGAGCGCACGCTGGCGGCGCGCGGGCTGTTGTCGATCAGCGCCATCTCACCGATGATCGAGCCAGGGCGGCAGCGCTCCAGCAGCACCAGCTCATCGCCCAACTGCTTGACCACATCGACATCGCCAGCCATCACAATGAAGCACTCTGCGCCAACATCGCCCTCGTGGAAGAGAGTTTCGCCAGGGGCGAGGCGCTGGCGGTGGGCCGACTGCACCATGCGGGTGAGGATCGACTCATCCATGCCCATAAACAGCGGCAGGCGCTGTAGAAACTCGACCAGCGGCTGCACATTGCCATCGTTGGAGGCCGACTTGGTGACGACCAGCTCGTTCCAGCCGTCCGCCTCGCTGTGGGTGTAGTGCACCGTGTCGGCCATCTCGCAGACCAGAAAGACGCCGAGGCCGCCGACGGGGCGATCCTGCACGCCGCCCGAGAGATCGGGGCGCGACGCCTGGGTTGGATCGAAGGGCATGCCGCGATCGCGAATCACGATCTCCAGATCGCCGGCGGTGGCGCGGCAGCACAGCTCGAGCGGGCCGCCCTGCTCGCGGTAGCCGTACTTGATCACATTGGTGACGATCTCCTCGACCACCAGCTCCAGCACAAACATCTGCTCGGAGGTAAGGCCAAGCGAATCCTCGGCCTCGGCGGTAAAGGCGGTCAGCGCCGGCAGCTGATCCCAACGGGCATCGAGAGCAATCTGCAAATCGGTTGGTGCAGTCGTCATAAGCGCTCCTTAGGCAGAGTTGACATCGAGGTGCGTTTCAACCTGGCGCACCAGCAGCTCATTGCGCAGCAGCGCCTTGATAGCTTCGAGGTGCGGATACATCACTGTGTCTTCGGCGATGAAGGGCACGGATTCGCGGATGGTGGCGTAGGCGACGGCGGTGCCAGCGCCAAGCTTGGCAGCGGGTGCGTCGCGGCGGCGCAGATCAATGGCCTGAGCGGCGCACAGCGCCTCGCAGGCAATGATACCACGGACGTTTTCGAGCATCTCGAGCGCCTGGCGAGCGGCGGTCGGCCCCAGGCTCACGTGGTCCTCCTGATTGGCGGAGGTTGGAATCGAGTCGGCGGCGGCCGGGTGCACCAGCACCTTGTTCTCGCTGGCCAGCGCCGCCGCCGTGTACTGCACCAGCATCATGCCCGAGTTCAGCCCGCCGTCGAGGGCCAGGAAAGGCGGCAGCAGCTGGTTGTTACAGGCCGAGTCGACCAGTCGCGCGATGCGGCGCTCGCTGATGTTGCCCAGCTCGCACAGCGCGAGCTTGAGGAAGTCCATCGCCAGCGCCAGCGGCTCGCCGTGGAAGTTGCCGCCGGACACCGCCGTCCATGGGCCGGAGAACGTCTCCAGATCAGCGGGAAAGAGCAGCGGGTTATCGGTGGCGCTGTTCAGCTCGATCTCGACGGCCCAGTGGCCATAGCAGGCGGCATCGCGCACGGCACCGTGAACCTGCGGCAGACAGCGCAGCGAGTAGGCGTCCTGCACCTTGTGCGGGCCATATTCTACGCCGCTCGTTGCCGCAGCGGGCGGGCGGTAGGTCAGCTCGCTGTGCTCCAGCAGGCGGCGGGTGTAGGCAGCGGCCTCGATCTGGCGCGGATGCGGGCGGGCGGCGTGGATGCGGGCGTCGAGCGCATCGGGCACGCCAGCCAGGCCCTCCCACGAGAGCGCGGCCACAATGTCGGCGGCGTGGCACAGCTGCTCGGCGTCGTGCACAGCCAAGGAGGCCAGCGCCGAGAGCAGCGCGGTACCGTTGGTCAGCGCCAGGCCCTCTTTGGCCTCTAGAATCAGCGGCGCAAGCCCACATAGCTCTAGCGCCGCAGCGCCGCTCAGCTGCTGGCCGTGGACCGGATCGACGCCTGGGCCGACGGCCGCGCCCATGCCCAGCAGCACCAGCATCGTATGCGCCAGTGGGGCCAGATCGCCGCTCGCGCCCAGCGAGCCTTGGCAGGGCACAATCGGCAGCACATCGGCATTGAGCAGCTGCAGCAGCGCCTCAACCACCAGTGGCCGGATGCCAGAGAAGCCCTTGGCCAGCGTGTTGGCGCGAATAAGCATCATCGCCCGCACAACATCGCGAGGCAGCGGCGCGCCAACGCCCGTCGCGTGGCTCATCACAATATTGCGCTGTAGCTCGCGCACCTGCTCGGGGGCAATTGTACGATCTTGGAAGTGACCAAAGCCGGTGGTGATGCCATAGACCACCGCACCAGTTGATACAAACTCATCAACCGCCGCCCGCGAGCGCTGCATGCGCTCCAGCGCCTGCGGTGCCAGCGCCACGCGCACCTGTGGATCGCGCGCCACACGCACAACATCGGCAATCGTTAAATGCTCACCATCGAGCCACAGATCAGCCATCGATCTCACCTCATACACTAACAATCGGTTGCACTTGAACCCGCCTCGACGAGTACCAAAAAAGGATGCGCTCAGTATAGCGCATCCACTGCCCAGCAGCGCCACCGATTTAGGCCGACGTTGGCTGACCTAAATACTCTGAGGCTTCGTTCAAGCTGTCGAGCGCCACCGTCACCACCTGCTGCCAGGTCATCGTCTGCGCCAAATGCAGGCCATGATCGTAGGTCGTGGCATCGAGGTGCGCCTGCACCTCCATGCGCAGGCGGCCAAAGAAGCGCTGCTCAGCGGGAGCCAGCGGGTTGCCCAGCGCCATCTGCACCGCCTGCGCCGCTGTATGCAGCATGCCGGTGAGCAGGCTCGAGCCTTGCATGCCAACGGTAAAGGCGCAGCCCTCTAGCAGTCGCACTAAGGTCACCATATCGCGAATATTGAGCTGCATCGCCAGGCTATCGTGCATCCAGCTTGCCGCCGCTGGATAGTCACCCTCTAGCGCTGCCAGCATGCCACGGAGATAGCGCACCACCGACAGCTGCGGCTGATCGCCGAGGCGCTGCGCGATAACCTCGGCCTCATCAAGCCAGCCGCTAACATGATCGTAGTCGTTCTGGAGCAGCGCATAGAGCACCAGATGGCAGAGCGACACACCAACGCCGCGCTGGTCGGCTGCCGAGCGCAGCAGCTCCAGGCTCTCCTGAACGGACACGCTCGCGCCGGCGACATCATCTTGATGCAGCAGCAGGATGCCGCAGTTCAGGAGCGTCCCGGCCAGTCGCCGCTGCTCGTTCAGCTGTCGCCACATAATCAGGCTATCCTCGAAGGCCAGCAGCGCTGCCGAGAACTGCTGCGCATACATCGCCGTCAGCCCCATACCGTCCCGCATCAGCGCCATACCATAGCGCTGGCCGATCCGCTGATACTGCTCATAGCCCTGCTGAAAGTGCTGTGCCGCGACATCGAAATCGCCTTGCTTCAAGGCGAGGCGGCCCATGCCATGGTGCAGGTCGGCCTGTAGCTCCAGCGGGATCGTGTCTGGCTGAGCCAGCAGGCTGGAGATCCAGGCGCGTGTATCCGTGAAGCGCCCAGCCATATCGCCGTAGTGCCAGAGATGGCGCACGATACGCGCAGCCGCTGCCAGTTGGCCGCTCTGCTGCAGAAACTCCAGTGCCGCCGTGATGTTAGGCACTTCAGGCTCAATCAGCGTGCGCCAGTCAGCAGTGCCAACAGGATAGGGCAGCGTCTCCAGCAGCCACGTGTAGTACTCGGCGTGGCGCTGGCTGTAGTCGGCGGCGTCCGCCTGCTCCTGAAGCTGCTGGAAGGCGAAGGTTTGAATGGTCTGGAGCATTCGGTAGCGCGGCCCGCCCTTCAACTGCTCGCTTTCACGCTGGACAAGCTGATGGCGCATCAGCGCCTCTAGGTCATAGAGCAGCTGTGGGTTGATCTGCGACCATGCGGAGTCATCAACTGCCGATTGAAACTGCCCCGTCGACTCACCGCCGCCGACCACGGCCAGCGCGAGCGCGGTGCATCCGCCGACGAAGCGGCCAAAACAGCGAAAAAGCTGCTGCTCGCTTGGTGTGAGCAGCGCATAGCTCCAGGCGATCGCCTGCAGCAGCGAGCGGTGCCGCTCCGGTAGATCGCTTGGTCCCGAGCCAAGCACGCCCAGACCTTTATCAAGTTGCTGCACCAGTGCTGGCAGGCTCAGCAGTGGCACACGCGCCGCCGATAGCTCAAGCGCCAGCGGGATACCATCGAGCCGCCGACACAGCGCCGCACACATGGAAGCGTTTTCATCAGTGAGTATAAAATCATGTTGAACGGCGCGGACACGCTGCAGCCAGAGCTGCACTGCTGGCGAGGCTGCCACCTCGGCGGCGCTGGCCGCGTTCTTCGCCGGCAGGGCCAGCGGCGGCACCGACACGCTGTGCTCACCATAGAGATGCAGCGGCACACGGCTCGTCACCAGCAGCGAGCTGGTTGGAATATGATCGAGCAGCACGCTAAGGTCGCTCGCGGCAGCGCTCACCTGCTCCAAATTATCTAGAATAAGCAGCACGCGCTGGTCGCGAAACAGCGTGGTTAGCACCGTCAGCGGATCGTTGTGCGTTGCCTGATTGGGGCTGCACGTGCGCGCGATCGTCGCCAACACCTGCGCCGGATCAGCCACATCGACGAGCGAGACAAACCACACTCCGCCGCTGAACTCAGCCTGGAGCGGCTCAGCATCGGCCAGCGCCAGCGCCAGGCGTGTTTTGCCCACACCAGGGAGGCCCATCAGGGTCACAAGGCGCACCTGGGGATCAATGATCAGCGTATAGAGCGAGCGCAGCAGCGTCTCGCGGCCAACCAGCGCTGTGCGCGGACGTGGCCGCACAGGTGGCGCAGGCAGCGCTGTCTCAGCCTGCACCTCAACAACTGGCTCAATGCCACACGCCCAAGCGATCAGCGCGCTATGATCGGCAGCTGGAACATTCAGCACCTGCAAAATACGCTGGATTAAGCCCGGCGAAGGCGAGTAGCGATCAGTTTCTAAGCGTCGGATGGTGATCGTTGCACAGCCTACTTCCTCTGCAAACGACTCTTGTGTCCATGCGTGCTGCTTGCGATGAGCGCGCAGCCACGCTCCAAACGAAGGAACTGCTGCTGCCATCAGCGCCTCCTGCCCCGCCATGCCAACAAGCGCCTGCGCACCTGTGCCCGGCTAGAAGCGTTGACAAAAATAAACACACGGCCCCTCAATAAGCGCAAAATGTAAAGAGTATCGGTTTTATATCGGTTAATGATCTGGTGAAGGTTATCCATGATGGGTACACTGAATGTATACACAGGGCTTCACCTACTAGGATACACCAAAATCATCGCTTTGTTTGATACGGATCATCCCCCCACCATTACTTGCTGGAGGTCCAACCATGGAACGTTTAGCCACTCACAGCCCGCTACTCCGCCGCACTCAGCGCTGGTTTGCTTTGCTCCTACTGACTGGCGTCATCTCAGCCTCAGCTGCTCCTGCCGCGAGCCGCGCCCATTTGGTCGCTGATATGAACGATAACACGCCACAAGCTGGTGTTGGTATTCAAATCTAAACCACCCCGATCTGCGCTATTTTCTATTCCAGGCTTCCTGCCTGGAATACTTTTTTTCTAGGCCCAGCCGATTGACAGCCTCAGCCAACCACCGTATACTATCATTGAATAAACACGGTTTTCTCTATAAAAACTGTTTTAACTAGGAGCAGAGCAATGGCTGATGTGATCGTCGGGGCGGTGCAGGTACTCGGAGCGCTGATGTTGTTGGGCACAGGCTTTTTGTTCGATCGCCTGCGTCGCAAGCAAACCCCCAACGCCTAGCGATCACGGCCGTAGCCACATCAGCGCGGCACAGCTGCATAGCGCCAAACGTCAAGCTGGCCACAGAGCACGATCTGTTCTGTGGCCAGCTTGCATTAAGCTGTACTTGCGGTTCAGGCTGCACCCTGGTACGATTCCTCTACTGCGATGCGGCACAGCCGCAACACCGACGAGGGAGCAAGCTGAATGGTATCCTTTATTGAACCGCGCTATCTGTGGCTGTTGCTGCTGCTACCACCCCTGATCTGGCTGGGGCTGCTCGGTCAGCGCAGCATGCGGCGCTGGCGCACTGGCATCAGCATCGCCCTGCGCATCACCGTCATGCTCTGTCTGATTGGTGCGCTGGCTGGCACACAGCTGGTGCGGCCAGTCCGCAATCTCACCACGATCTTCCTGCTTGATGTCTCCGACTCGGTTAGCCCAGCGCAGCGCGCACGCTATGAGCAGTTTATCGCCGCTGCGCTCACCACCATGCCCGACGACGACCGCGCCGCGATTGTCGTCTTCGGCGAGAATGCGCTGATCGAGCGCTTGCCCACCGCCGAGCGCACGCTTGGCCGCCTGCAAACAGTTCCTGTCGCCGCCCGCACCAATATCGAGCAAGGATTAACGCTCGCCCTCGCCCTCTTCCCCGCCGATACCCAAAAGCGCATTGTGCTGCTCTCCGATGGCGGCGAGAATACCGGGCGGGCGATATCTGCCCTCAACCTTGCCAACGATCGGAATGTGGTGATCGATGTAGTCAACGCCGAAAATCTTAGCGGCGCAGAGGTTGCGATCACCAGCCTGCAGGTGCCCTCCCAGGCCCGCTTAGGCCAAGAGCTGGCCTTGATCAGCACAATCAGCAGCTCGACGGAGCAGGCGGCCACACTGCGCTGGGAAGTTGATCAGCAGGTATTGAGCGAGCAGCCAATTCAGCTACCGGCTGGCTCCACGAGCTTCACCAGCACACTGGTGCTCGATAGTCCTGGCTTTCATCGCATTACGGCCCACGTGGTGCCCACCGACGATACGCGCCTGCAAAACAATCAGGCTGTCGCACTGATCAATATTACTGGTCAGCCGCGGGTACTGGTGATCGCCAACGAGCAGGAGGACGCCACCAACATTATGGGCGCGCTCAGTGCCGCCGATCTCAACCCGACACTGCTGCTCGCCAATCAGTCCATCCCCACCTCGCTGGCCGAGTTCGCAGAGTATGAGAGCGTGCTGTTGGTCAATGTCCCGCGCATCCAGCTGCCCGATTCGACCCAGCAGGTGCTCCAGACGTATGTGCACGACCTTGGCAAAGGGCTGGTGATGATTGGCGGCGACAGCAGCTTCGGCGTCGGCGGCTACCTCGATAGCCCCCTGGAAGAGGCGCTGCCCGTTGATATGGAGCTACGCAACCGCGAGAAGTTCCCGCCAGTGAGCGTCGTCGTCGTCTACGATATCTCCGGCAGCATGAGCGAGGTTATCGGTGGCAAGCCCAAAGTTCAGATCGCCGCCGAGGGTGCCGCCCGCGTCGCCCAGCTGCTCCGCGACTACGATGAGATCACCGTTATTCCTTTTGATAGCGCACCGCAAAACACCTATGGCCCGGTGTCAGGCGCAGATCGCAACGAGGCGGCGCGCGAGATCATCGCCCGTGGCCAGAGCGGCGGTGGCGGCATTGCTGTCCACGACAGCCTCGTCGCCGCCAACAACGCCATCCGCGAGCGCGACTTCCCTATTCGCCACGTGATTGTGCTCGCCGACGGCAGCGACTCACAGCAGCAGGAGGGCAGCGCCCAGCTCGCCGAGCGCATGAGCAAGGACGGCATCACGGTTTCAACGATCGCGATTGGCAATGGCGGCGATGTGCCATTTTTGCGCACGGTGGCCAAGGCCGGCAAAGGCCGCTTTTTCCTGGTCGAAAACGCGCTCGATCTACCAGATGTGCTGCTGCAAGAGGCTCAGCTCGCCCTCGCGCCGTACATCATCGAGCAGCCCTACCAGCCTCTGCTCGGCAGCGATAGCCCGATTCTCGCCGCACTGCTCAACCGGCCATGGCCCACGCTGTACGGTCTTGATGGCACCATGCCTAAGGATAGCGCCACCGTGGTGCTCTGGGGGCCAGAGGATGCACCGCTGCTGGCGCAGTGGCAGTATGGCCTCGGCCGCACTGTCGCCTGGACCAGCGACTTCAAGGGCCAGTGGGGCAAAGATTTGGTCAGTTGGTCCGAGTTCCCACGCCTGCTCGCCCAGATGGTTGGCTGGACCTTGCCGGTGGTCAACGAGGATCTCATCAGCGTCGATACAACGTTCATCGGCCCAGATCTGCAAATTAATGTGTTTGCCAACGATACGCAGAGCCAGCCGCTGTCCGGCCTGACTGTTCAGACCACGATCGTTGGCAGCGAGGGCATCGTGAATCAAGTAACGCTAAGCGAGGTAAGCGCAGGGGTCTATCAAGCGCGCACCTCCAGCCCGCCAACTGGAACCTACTTCTTGCAAATTATGGGCACCAATGCCGAGGGTCAGCAAGCGTTCCAGCGCACAACGGGTGTCATTGTGCCCTACTCGCCAGAGTACCGCCAGGGTCAGTCCAACCCAACGCTGCTCCAGGCGATTGCGCAAAGCACCAGCGGTCGCACCATCACCGAGCCTGCCGCCGCCTTCGATCACACGCTGCAGGCGGTGCGCCAGTCCACGCCCATCGGCTTCTTGCTGCTGCTGCTCGCCCTGCTGCTCTTCCTCGTTGATGTGGCCTTCCGTCGCCTCCGCCTCAAAAATGTCCGTGAGCTGCTGCCGCAGCGGCAGCGCCAGCCGCAGCCCGCCACCGCACCCACAATGGGCCGCCTGAGCGCCGCGCGCCAGCGCGCCCGCAGGACCATGGACCAGCCAGACGCGCCTATTGAGCCGCTCAATGCACCGCCAGACGCGCCAGTCTATCGCGCCGCACCGCCACCGCCTGCGCCCAAAACAGCGCCGCCGCAGCCCGCCGCGCCCCCGCCGCAGCCAGCACCTGCAGCGCCGCCACCAGCCACAGCACCAGTCCCAACGCTTGGACCGAAGCCCAAGGATGTTGATATCGAAGAGATCACTGATCCGCTGGAGCGCTTACGCGCTGCAAAAAACCGGGCACGCCGTCGGTAGCCGTGGAGCCTGGCGTGTTTCCGCACATGTACCAAGACACCGGCCACCTGTCCCCATGCCTATGTGCTACCCAGGCTAGTTGACATCCCGCTGCTTGCGCAGAGAGCATGCAAAAAGCCCTCGGGCATAGCGCACCAAAGGCTTTTAGAGTGGTATAAGTCGCAATCACCGCCAGCATGCAGCAGCAAGCCGACGTGGCTGCAAGGTTCTACATGGTTTCTTTGAGCTGGGTGACCATCTGGCGCAGCGCAAAGCGGGCGCGCCCGAGATTGCCGTTGGTCGGAATGCCCAGAACGGCATAGTAGCCAGGAATAACTTGGCTGGCAAGGTAGGTCAGCGTGTCGCCCTCGACGATCAGGTCGCGCAGCTGCCCAGCCTGCATCCGCTGTGTTGCGGCAGATGCAGCGGCGGCCAGCCCGCCAAGCTCAATCTCGGCCAAGTTGCTATCAAATCCGGCATCGACATCATTGAGCAGCATCTCCACGCTCAAACCATCGGTGCCCACTACTCCGGCCAGTTTAGCGCCCTGGACACTGTCCACAGCACTGCGCAATACTTCGTGCATCCCCATACGTTATGCGCTCCTTCGCAAGACCAGGCCCCGTTGGGGGCGACGATTGCTGTGCCCTATCATACCATCGGAGCAGATCAACTGCAACGCGGAGCACGCCTGGCTTCGCTTTGCAAAGCGCCAAACCCTACATATCACGGCGGCCCTGGAGCGCGCGGCCAAGGGTCACCTCATCGGCGTACTCAAGATCGCTGCCCATCGGCAGGCCGCGTGCTAGCCGCGTAACCCGCACACCGAGAGGGATAATCTCGCGCGCGAGATAGGCCGCAGTCGCATCGCCTTCAAGATTGGGATTGGTCGAGATAATGACCTCCTCAACTGGCTCCACCTTTAGCCGATCCATCAACTCACGGATTTTTAGATCTTCAGGGTTGATACCTTCGACTGGCGAGATCGCCCCATGCAGCACATGGTACAGGCCCTTGTACTCGCCAGTGCGCTCCAGCGCCACCACATCGAGCGGCTCCTCGACCACACAGAGCTGCTGCACCTGGCGGCCTGGGTTGCGGCAAATGACACACGGGTCTTCAACGGTGATATTGAAGCAGCGACTGCACAGCACCGTCTTTTCTTTCATCTCAATAATTGCCGCTGCTAGACGCTGCGCCTGCTCTGGCTTGGCGCGCAGCAAGTAGAACGCCAGCCGCGACGCCGATTTCGGGCCAATGCCCGGCAGCCGATTGAACTCATCAATCAACCGCGCCACCGGCTCGGCGGTCACATGTTCATAGCCAATAGCCACACTGTTCTCCTTGAGTACACAGGGCACAGGTTCGCCGAACCTATGCCCCGTCGTTATAGTATCGCTGCGCCAGCGCTTCGAAATAGCGCTCGGGCGCTCGCTGTAGATTAAAGTTTAGAAGAGTCCTGGGATATTGAGACCGCCAGTGAGCGGCCCCATCATCTGCTCGCTCAGATCGCTCGCCTTCTTGGAAGCGTCGGTGATCGCAGCCATCAGCATATCTTGCAGCATTTCGACATCCTCGGGATCGACAACATCGGGATCGATTTTGATCGCCTTGACCTCGCGATGGCCATTCATCGTCACAGTCACGACGCCGCCACCAGCCGTACCTTCAACCTCGGCGTTGCCCAGATCCTCTTGGGCCTTCATCATCTTTTTCTGCATCTGCTGCAGCTGGTTCATCATCTTGCGATCCATGCGTTAGTCTCCTTTATTCTGGCTCTTGCACGCCGACAATGCGTGCATCAAAAATATTTCGGGCGGCCTTCACGATCTGGTCTTTCATGACCTCCTCGCGCTGCCGCCGCGCATCACGCGCCCGCGACTGTTGCTCCTGGGAGATCAGCTCTGCGCGCACAGGTATCGCCCGCCCCAGGATTTTCTCCAACACCATCTCGATCGTCTGGCGGCTGCTGATATCTTCGAGCTTACGATGGTGAAACGGCGTCGGTGCACCGATCACCAGCATGCTATCCTCGATCATCACCGGGTCGCACGAGCGCAACACCGCCTGCACACGCGGATCATACGGCTTCAGATCGTCGATGAACTGGTCCCACACCGCCTCGATCTCGGCCAGCTGCATCTCCTCCGCTGGGAGCGTGGCAGGCTTGCGCCGTGGCTCAGCTGGTGGATCAGCCGCAGCGCCACTCGCAGGCTGGGCTGGCTCAGGCGCAGGCTCCGCTGCTTGTAGCGCCGGTGCGGCCTGGGCTGGCTCAGCGGCAGGCTGCGGCGCTGGCAGCGGCGCTTCCGCTGCGCGGCGTGGCGCGGCAGCAGCAGTGGGAGCAGCAGGCGCTTGACGCCGGGCTGGCGTCGGCCGTGGCGTCGCTTCAGCCGCAGGGGCAGGGACAACCAGCGCCTCAACAACCGCCATCTCCAGCGGCAGCTGCCCATACGGGCTGGTGCGCAGCTGATAGTCAAGCCCACTGAAAATTTTCAGCCATGCAAGCAGTGCCCCGAGATCGAGCGCCTCAGCGTTCGCCTGCATCTGCCGCAGGTCATCGCTGCCCACGTCAATCAGGGTTGGGTCGCCGTTGGCCTTCAGCAGCATCAGGTTGCGCAGATAGGTGACAACATCGCGGGTGAACTGACGCAGATCGGCCCCCTGATTGGCAACCGCGTTGATCACGTGGAGGGCACGCGCCACATCCTGATCGGCAAGCGCCGCAACGAGAAGATGTACCTCTTCTGCAGCTGTCGCGCCGAGCAGCCCGCGAACACGCTCAAGGCTCACACTGCGCTCGCCGTAGCCCAGCAGCTGATCAAGAATACTTACGGCATCGCGCATCGAGCCGGTGGCAGCACGGGCGATCGCCTCGCCGACGCCAGGATCGAGCTGGAGCTGCTCTTGCTCCGCGATCCACTCCAGGTGCGCCGCCGTATCCTGCACTGTGTGCCGATTAAAGACAAAGCGCTGACAGCGCGAGGTGATCGTGGCCGGCACCTTGTGAAACTCAGTGGTCGCCAAGATAAACATGGCGTGATCCGGCGGCTCCTCCAGCGTCTTCAGCAGGGCATTAAACGCCGCCGTGCTGAGCATATGCACTTCGTCGATAATGTACACTTTGGTGCGAAACGCTGCTGGCCGGAACTGGACACGCTCGATAATCTCACGCGCGTCATCAACGCTGGTGTGCGAGGCAGCATCCATCTCGATGACATCAACAGCGCGCCCCTCAGATACGGCCGTACATGCAGCACAGCTGCCACATGGCCGCTGACGAACATCTGGCTGCTCGCAGTTGGCGGCCTTAGCCAAGATTCGCGCCGCACTTGTCTTGCCCACGCCACGCGGACCAGTGAACAAGTAGGCATGGCCTACGCGCCCAGACGCGATCGCATTGCGCAGCGCCTGCACAATATGCGCTTGCCCAACAAGGTCATCAAAGTTTTGTGAACGCCATTTGCGGTAGAGTGCTTGCGAGGACATGTATCACCCAGATCTGTTGTTGCTCATTGTATTATACCCCTGCGTGACATCAGTCGCAAACGTCGATCAGCCTGCATACACACTCAGGATTCTCGCACTGAGACTGCCAGTGAGCACAAAAATGGCCCCTGGCTGGAGCAAGCTCCAAGCGCAAGAGCCATGAGCGTTCAATGCTGAATTAGGCCGTGCGGCTGTTGCGATAGACGACAGAGACCCGCAGCAGCGCCAAGCCGCCGATACCAGCGCCAGTAAGCACATAGAAGCATACAAACGCCAATGTTAGGCTGAACAGTGCGACGATCAGCGGAGCCAAGATGATCAGCCCTGCGCCAATCACCTGCGCCAGCATGCCGTGGAGCTGCAGCTGCGCGCTCAGCGCGCGCCCGCTTACGGCTAGGCCGACCAGGAATGGCACCTGCGCCAACAGCAGCCACAGCGGCAGCAGCGCCAAGCCTACGAGCGACAGCACCAGCACTGCTGTGCCTAGCCCCACAACCAGCAGCGACAGCAGCACCCACACAACACCTAGCCCGGTGGCGCGCTCAGGGGCCAGCAGCAGTGCACGTGCGGCGCTACCGATCGAGCGCGGCCAGATAAGGTTGATCAGCGCGGCGATCACTAAGCCGAGCAGGCTCAGCACCAGCGCAACCACAAAGCGCTTGCCTACAGTCATCTGGGTTGCACTACCAGGAATAAGGCTCGATACACCTTGCCCGGCCAGATCACCGCTGAACACGCTCCGACCAGCAACCGCCGGTGCAGCATCCATCTGCACATGGCCAACGGCGGCCATCACGTTGCCCTCAGCCACCGCCTGCGGCTCAAATGTCACATCGCCAAACAGACTGATTACGTCGCCCTCGACCGAGCCGCGCACAACAATCGCGCCAGTCACAGAGGTGACATCGCCTTCAACCACGCCATTGACTATGATTGGCTCACTGAAGGTTGCAACATTGCCTGTGCGGGTCGTTCCAGCCGCTACAACGAGACCGGCGTCGCCATGGGTGTTGGCCAGCGCAAACGGCGGCACAAGCAGCACCAAGAGCACAATAAGGAGTATACCTAGACGCTTCATCACTGGCCCTCCTGCCCATCAATCGCCACCAGTGGCTGGAGTGGCTGCGCCAGCTGACGCCAGGCCCAAACCGCCGCACCACCAACGATCAGCGTCGTCAACACCAGCGGCACAGAGATATTCAGGAGCACGGCGAACATCGGCTTGCCAGCTAACGTCAGCGCCAGCGCCACGCGCCCAACCGCCGACTGCACGCCACCAAGCAGCGCCGCTGGATACGAGCTGTCAACAAGCAGCCCAACTGTGCCGATAATCAGCAGCCCCAGCAGCACAACAGCCCAGCCAGCAGCCACCCAGCGCCGTCGGCGGGAAGCACGCTGCTCCTGGGCCGCAGCAATTGCAGGCGTTGGCGGAAGCGCAGCCATGATCTTGGCGGCAAGGGCAGGCGGAGGCTTAACGCTCGCTGGCTGCATCAGCGCAAGCGGCAGCGCACCAAGCTCGTCGGCACACGCCGCACACGTTGCAATATGGTCGGTGATCAGTGTTCGTGTTGCTGGATCATCAGCAGAAGCCCGCAAGGAGCGGATTTGTTGGCATCTCATGGTAGTTCTCCTTGTGCCTCCAGAGCATCTGCGACCATTTTACGAGCGCGGTGGAGGCGCGTTTTTACAGCACTTTCAGATAAACCTGTCACTTCGACAATCTCGTTGTAGGAGAGATCATTCCAGTAACGCAGTATCGCCACCAGCCGGTAGTGGTCTGGCAAGGTGTTCAACGCTTCCTGCACAACGTCTTTTAGCTCGCTGCGCAGCGCATAGCGCTCGGGACCATCTTCTTTGCTTGGTAAGCCAAACGCCAGGTCGTCCAATGGGACTATCGGCCGACGCCGACGTAGACGATCAATGCAATGATTAGATGCTACTGAAAATAACCAGGTCGAGAATTTACGGCCCTGGTCGTACATGGTGAGCTTTGTGTACACCCGCAGGAAGATCTCTTGTGCAGCATCTTCTGCATCTTGAGCGTTATTCAGCATGCGATAGGCAAGATTGTAAACAGGCCCTTGGTAAAGCTCAACGATTCGTTGAAATGCACTCTGATCACCACGTAGTGTGGCTTGCACTAGGGCCAATTCCTCCGTTGCTGGATCGGTCACGCACGGTTCCTCGCATCTAACATCTACGGTACGCACAGTATAGCACGTTGGTTACACGAAGCAGAAAAACCGCTGCCGCTTGGAGGTGGCCCTTTGTTATTGCAATTAGATGCAGTCTCCCACTCGTTTGGCGCAACTCCTATCTTGACTAACATTAGCTTTGTGCTCAACCGCGGCGATCACGTCGGCCTCGTCGGGGCCAACGGCTGCGGTAAGTCAACACTGCTCAAGATTATCGTCGGCCAGCTCGAGCCAGAGGCCGGCACGGTGCGCTGGGATCACGCCGCCCGCTATGCGTATCTGCCGCAGCAGCTCACACCACCTGCCACACAGACCATCAGCGGCATGCTGCGCGCTTCGCAGGCGCATCTGGAGCACATGCAGCAGCGCATGCAGCAGCTTGAGGCCGCCATGGCCCACGCCCACGACGAGCAGCTCGCCACACTGTTACACGAGTATGGCCCGCTCGCCGAGCGCTTCGAGCAGTCCGGCGGCTATGAGCGTGAGTATCAGATCGAGCTGGTGCTTGAGGGTCTACGGCTCAGCCACCTGCCACGCTCGCGCACGGTCAGCAGCCTCTCCGGTGGCGAAAAAACCCGCCTGGGCCTGGCAGCGGTGCTGCTCAGTCAGCCCGATGTCCTGCTGCTCGATGAGCCAACCAACCATCTCGACTTTACAGCAGCAGCTTGGCTGGAACAGTATCTGGCGCAGCTGCGCGGGGGCTTGCTGGTCGTTTCCCACGATCGTATGTTCTTAAATCGGGCGGTGACGCAGATCGCTGAGCTTGATGAGCACGCCCACCAGCTCAAGCTCTATCCAGGCAATTATGATGCCTACAGCGTTGAAAAAGTCGCCGAGCGCGTCCGCTGGAGCGAGCGCTACGCCCGCCAGCAAGAGGAGATCAAGGAGCTACAGCTGCGCACCAAAGCCTCAACGCATCAGATCGGCCACAATCGCGGCCCGCGCGATGGCGATAAGATCGCCTACAAGGCTGCCGGCCAGCGGGTTCAGCGCACGCTCGCCCGCAACATCCGCGCCGCCCAAGAGGCCCTCGACCGCATTTTGGCCGATCCCATCCCCGAGCCACCGCAGCCGCTAGAGTTCCGGCCTAGCTTCATCCAGCCAGCCAGCAGCAGCACGGTGATCCTCGCTGTCGCAGCGGTCAGCTTTGGCTACGCCGCACAGCCGGTGCTGAGCAATGTCAGCTTTACGCTTGGCCCACAGAGTCGCATGCTTATCGTTGGCCAAAACGGCGCAGGCAAGACAACCCTGCTGCGCCTGCTCCAGGCCGAGCTACAGCCCCACACCGGCAGCATCCAGCTTGCACCTAGCACCCGCGTCGGCTATCTGCGCCAGGAGCTTGATCCAGCCGACGCCAGCCAGACCGTGTTTGCCGCCTACCGCGCCGGTCGCTCAGGCTACGATCACGAACTGATGGCCGAGTTGCTCAGCTGGGGCTTGTTCAGCTACCCAGAGACACAGCGCCTCCTCGGCCAGCTCAGCCTCGGCCAGCGCCAGAAGCTCCAGATCGCCCGCATTCTCGCTGTTCAGCCCAATCTGCTCATCCTCGACGAGCCGACCAACCACATTAGCCTGGCTGTGCTCGAGCAGTTCGAGGCCGCGCTGCGCACCTTCCCTGGCGCGATCATCGCCATCTCGCACGATCGCTGGTTTATCGAGCGCTTCGGCGGCACAGCCTGGCTGCTGGAGCACGGCCAGCTTACCAGCGACGCCGAGCGCGTCGAGCAGCACCTCGGCCAGACGCAGCCCGCGTAGCTTGGTGCACAAAAAACCAGCGCTCCATCTATAATGGATGGCGCAGGAGGATGTTATGAGCACATTTGAAGCTGAGGTCGTGCAGCCAGCGCTCGCCGATCTCAATCCGTTCGTCATTGGGCGCGAGGTGCTGGCCTTCGCTGCCCTGCCCTCAACCAACCTTACACTGCGCGAGCACGCCGAGCGCGGGGCCGCCGAGGGCCTGCTGGCCATCGCCGATGAGCAGACCGCCGGCCGTGGGCGGCGTGGCCGCTCTTGGAGCGCTCCCGCTGGCACCAATCTGCTTGTGTCCATGCTGCTGCGGCCTACATGGCTGCCAGCCACCGACGCCTTCTGGCTGACAATCATGGCCGCCGTGGCGCTGCGCGATGCGATCATCCAGGCCACCGGCGTCACCACCCAGTTCAAGTGGCCCAATGACCTGCTCTACCAGGACAAAAAGCTCGCCGGCATTCTGGTCGAGTGCGAGACCTTCAGCCCTGAGTCGCTGCGCTGGGCGATCATCGGCTGCGGCACCAATGCCAACTGGTATCCCGCTGACGACCCAGCGCTCCAGGCGAGCACAACATCGCTCGCCGCCATCACGGGCAAGCCTATCGAGCGCAGCGCGCTGCTGCGGGCGCTGATCGTCAGCTTCGATCAGCAGTATATGGCGCTGCGCAGCGGTCGCCGCGAGCAACTGCGCGAGCGCTGGCTCCGCGACTTAGTCACGCTCGGCCAGTCCGTCCAGGTCGAGATCAGCGCCACGCAAACCTTCCACGGCATCGCCGAGAGCGTGGACTCCGACGGCGCGCTGCGCATCCGCCTTCCCGATGGCAGCCAGCGGCGCGTGCTCGCTGGCGATGTGCGCGTGCGCCACTCCCAACCAACAGGAGATAGCCAATGAGCGGCCATATTTTCCAGATCAATATCTCAGACGGCGGTGTCCCAAAGCAGCCCATCCGCACCGGCGTCGTGCACGAGCGGGGCATCGTCGGCGACCGCCAGAACGACACCAAGCATCACGGCGGGCCAACGCGCGCCCTCTGCCTCTACGCCCTGGAGACAATCTTGGAGCTACAGCGCGAGGGCCATCCGGTCTTCCCTGGCTCCATCGGCGAAAATATCACCTTGGTCGGCGTCGATTTCAGCACGCTCAAGACCGGTGACCGCCTCCAGCTTGGCCCAGCGGTGCTGATCGAGGTGACACAGCCAGCCACCCCGTGCAGCACCATCGAGGAGTCGTTTAAAGATGGCAAGTTCAAGCGCATCTCGGCCAAGCTCAACCCCGGCCAAAGCCGCCTCTACGCCCGCGTGATCAGCGGCGGCAGCATCAGCATCGGCGATCCAGTCACCGTCGCGGCGCTGGCCGCAGCGGAGTAGGCCCCAACGCGCTCAGATTTCGCAAAGAACAGCAGATCGCCTGGCAGCCAGCACGCTGCGGGCGATCTGCTGTTTCGGCGTGGTCGTGTGCGCTTGCGTGGCATCCCAGCGGCCGCAGGGCCGAGCCTTGTAGCGGGAGCCATGCGCCTGGGCCACGCCGTGCTCGTCGGCACCCCGCACGTGCGGGACGGCGCAGCGCGACGCGTGCCGCCGCCGCTGCAGCGCTTAACCACGGCGATTCTTGTTCAAAAATCCACGCCCGCAGCCACACCG
>JABXJS010000065.1 GCA_013538855.1 Herpetosiphonaceae bacterium | reverse complement strand
GTTCCTTTCTTGGTTGGCACCACAAAGGATACCGCACGATTCGGCCGCCACACCGTTTACCCTGGCCCCAGGGAGTCCTGTGATCTACTGATACTCGCCTGCCTGGTGCTATTTTGGATGAGCCTGCACTTGGTCAAGCCGCGCCGCCGCTGGCGCGTAGGCTGGCCGGACCTGCTGATGCTGTCGATTACCACCTTCAGCGTGCTGGGCTTAGGCACGTGGCGCGGCTGGTGGTTCTAGCACAACGGAATACATCGTGCTATCCAAACTCCTGGCGTCGCAGTGCCAGGAGTTTTTATATTCTCGATATTGTAATTTTATTCACAAAATGCTACACTCAGGGGAAGGAGGATCCACGATGCCGACAAAAGTTATTATTATTGGCGCTGGCTTCGGCGGCCTACGCGCGGCGCGGACGCTGGCCAACAACGATCATGTTGATGTGCTGTTGATTGATCAGCACAACTTTCACTGTTTCCAGCCGCTGCTGTATCAAGTTGCCACCGCTGGCCTGGAGCCAGAGCAGATCGCCTATCCTGTGCGCGCGATCATCCGCCGCTGGCAAAACGTGCGCTTTCTGATGGCGCGTGTTGAGGGTATTGATCGCAGCAATCGCACGGTACAGACCACCTGTGGCGCGTTTGAGTACGATCATCTGATCATCGCCGCTGGCGGCAGAACCAACTTTTTCAACTTACCTGGCGTAGCCGAGCATGGCTTTGGCCTCAAGACGCTCGCCGACGCCGAGCGGCTGCGCAATCACATCCTGACCACATTCGAGCGCGCCGCCTACGAAGACGACAAGCAGCGCCTCAAGGCTATGCGCACCTTTGTTGTGGTTGGCGGCGGCCCCACCGGCGTCGAGATGGCCGGGGCGCTGTACGAGCTTGTGCGCAATGTGCTCACTCGTGACTACCGCGACCTCAACATGAACGACGTGCGTATCATCTTGCTTGAGGCCACCGATCAGATTCTCGCGATGCTGCCACCACAGCTCCAGCGCAAAGCGCTCAAGCGCCTTGAGCAGATGGGCGTCGAGGTGCGCCTCAACACCGCTGTCGTGCAAGCAAGCGACACCACAGTTGAGCTAAAAGACGGCACCCAGATTCCAAGCTACACGCTGATCTGGGCCGCAGGTATCCGCGGCGTCGAGCTCGCCAACACGCTCGAAGACGCGCTGGTGCGCGGCGGACGGCTGAAGGTTCGCTCCGACCTACGCCTCGCTGATGACCCGCATGTCTGGATCATCGGCGACCTGGCGTTTATCGACAGCGGCACGCAACCGCTGCCGCAAGTGGCACCAGTAGCGATCCAGCAGGGCGCGACAGCGGCGCGCAATATCTTGGCGCAGGAGAGCGGCCAGGCCACCACCGGCTTCACCTACGTTGACCGTGGCACCATGGCCACGATTGGCCGCCATGCGGCGGTCGCGCGCATCTTTGGCATATCGCTGTGGGGCTATCCAGCCTGGCTGATCTGGCTGGTGGTGCACCTGATGAGCCTCATCGGCTTCCGCAACCGCGTCGTCGTGCTAATCAACTGGGCCTACAACTACATCTTCTATGAGCGCGCGGTGCGCATCATCACACGACCAGCGGTGCAGCCAGAGGCCAATGTGTTACAATCGCAGCCAGGGTTTACTAGAGCTGTGGAGGCCTCAAAATGATCACCGCGTTTGTCCACATTCAGACGGAGCCGAGCGCCGCGAGCACCGTCGCCAACCGCATCGCTAGCATCGACGGCGTCGCCGAGGTGTACTCAGTGACTGGCGAGTGGGATATCATCGCCATCGTGCGGCTAGCCGAATACGATCAGCTGGCAACGACCGTTCCCGACCAAATCGGCGCAGTGGAGGGCATTGTGCGCACATCAACCGTGCTGGCCTTCCGCTCGTTCACACGTGAAGATATGGATGCGACGTGGGATATTGGGCTATCTTAAATCCAACGCTAACAATAAGGAGGCGCTATGGGTCGGTTGCTGCTGTGGGTGATTGGAATTATCGTGGCGATCTGGCTGATCGGATTAATCTTTAAGCTGGCGATCAAGCTGCTCATCATCGGCACGGTCATTGTTGTAGTGCTATACGTGCTTGGGATGTTCAGCAAGCGCAGCTAGACAGGACATGCTTGATGCAAGCAGACGAACAGTTCTCCACCAACGCCGCGCTTGTGCTTGATCTGCTGCGTGAGCGCGGCTGGACCCTTGTCACGGCCGAGTCGTGCACCGGTGGCCAGCTTGGGCATGCGCTGACGAACGTCACCGGCGCATCGGATGTGTACCTCGGTGGCATTATCGCCTACTCAAATCAGATCAAAGAGCAGCTGCTGAACGTGCCAGCGGCAACGCTTGCTGAGCATGGGGCAGTGAGCGCCGCCACAGCCGAGGCAATGGCACAGGGCGCGCGTGAGCGCTTGGGGGCCAGCGCGGCACTAGCGACGACAGGAATCGCCGGACCAGGCGGCGGCAGCGCTGAAAAACCGGTAGGACTCGTCTATATTGGCCTTGCCACGCCCCAGGGTGTCTGGAGCGAGCGGCATGTTTGGGATGGAACTCGGCAGGAAAACAAGTATTACTCTGTGCGCCGTGGACTACAGTGGCTCGCAGAGTGGCTAAAGGAGCACGATCATGAGTCAGGTGCTTGAATTTCGCCAGGCCACTTTCCTTGACCAAAACTGCCTGCCTTTGCGCGACTATCATAAAGCGAAGCGGCTCGCGTGGGACCCGCAAATGATCGACTGGAGCGTCGATCAGGTGCAGTGGCCACAGCTTGAGCAGCGCGAGCGCGACCTAGTCATCCAAGGCATCAGCTTATTTCTTGGTGGTGAAGAAGCGGTGACCCACGACCTCGCACCGCTGCTCATCGCGCTTAAGCGCAGCGGCGGCAGCATTGAAGAAGAAATGTTCCTGACCAGTCAGCTTTTTGATGAGGCGCGCCACGTCGAGCTATTTGACGCGGTCAGCCGCAACATCTTCGGCCACCCGGTCAGCGCTGGCACCTGGGCCGGCGACAGCTACCGAGCGCTTTTTGGCGAACTCAACAGCGCACTGGAGGCACTGCTAGACGATCAGTCGCTGGCGGCACAAGTGCACGCGGTGGCCTCCTATCATATGATCATCGAGGGCGTGTTGGCCGAGACGGGCTACTATGGCATCTTTACTGCGCTACGCAAGCGTGGGCTGCTGCCCGGTCTGCAGCAAGGTCTAGAATACATTCAGCGTGATGAGGCGCGGCATGTCGCCTTTGGACTGCACCTGCTCAGCCGTGCGATTCGCAGCGACGCCCGCTACTGGGAGCAGGCCAATGAGCGCATGGATGCGCTGCTGCCGCACGCGATGGGCGTATTTATCGAATTAGTTGACCCATTCCTACCTGATATTCCATTCGAGCTTGATCTGAACAACATTTTAGACTACGCGAGCAGCCAGTTCAGCGCACGCGTGAACGTGCTCCAGCGTGCATTAGGCTAGCCGATGGAGATCAGTGATTTTGAGCGCTGGGTGGTAGCGGCACTTGAGGCCCTGCCACCCTTCTTCCGTGATCGGCTCGACAACCTAGAGATTATGGTAGCCGACTATCCGACAGCGGAGCAATATCGCTGCGTGCCACCAGGCCACGATCTCTACGGTCTCTACGAGGGTATTCCGCTGACCAAGCGCGCCAGCACCAGCTACAGTGCCGTTCAGCCAGATCGCATCACCCTTTTCCGCCGCGCCCTCGAGCGTGACTTTCCTGATCCAGTCGGACTTGAGGCACAGGTGCGCCACACGCTCTATCATGAGATCGCGCACCACTTTGGCATCGACGATGATCGGCTGCATGAGCTAGGAGCCTACTAGCACGGAGCCGCGTAGCAGCGACCGCGCATAACCAATAATAGTTAAAACCGTGGTAAGATGAAGCACATGCTAATCGAACCAAGCAGGAACAGCTATGGCAAATATTCTTGTAGCAATGAGTGGCGGTGTCGATAGCTCACTCACCGCAGTGCTGCTGCGCGAGCAAGGTCACGATGTTACTGGTGTCACGATGCATCTCTGGGAAGGCGATGACGGTGGCATTATGGAAAGTCAGTGCTGCTCACTAGAGATGACGACAGGCGCACGGCGGGTATGTGCGCAGTACGACATACCCTACTACGTATTCAACTATCAAAAAGAATTTCGCACCCATGTGATCAACTACTTTATGCGCGAGTATGCCAGCGGCGCAACGCCCAACCCGTGCCTCGCCTGCAACCGTGATCTGAAGTTCCGGGTGCTTTTCGAGCGTGCGCAAACGCTCGGCTTTGATGGGCTAGCGACTGGGCACTTTGCGCGCATCAGCGGTGGCGCTGGCGCGCCATATGCGCTCCATCGAGGCGTGGACAGCGCCAAAGACCAATCGTATGTGCTGTATATGCTGGGGCAGGCGGAGCTAGCGCGCGTATACTTTCCGCTAGGGGCGTACACCAAGGCCGAGGTGCGCCAGATGGCGCGTGAGCGCGGGCTAGTCACAGCCGACAAACCAGAGAGCATGGACATCTGCTTTATTCCCGACAACGACTATCGCCGCTTTCTACGCGAAGAGGATCCAGCGATGATGCAGCCAGGGCCGATTGTCAATCGGCGCGGCGATGTGCTTGGCGAGCATCAGGGGCTGCCGCAGTACACGATTGGGCAGCGCAAGGGGCTTGGTATCGCCGCAGGCAAGCCGTTGTTTGTGGTTGAGATCGACACCGTGCGCAATCTATTGATCGTTGGTGATGCTGACGAGCTAGAGCGGCGTGACTTTCATATCGAGGATGTGCGGCTAGCGAACGGGCCAGACTCGCTCAAGCCGCTACAGTGCGGGGTGCAAATCCGCGCCCATGGCAATGCCGACCCAGCCTTTGTCACGCCGCTCGCGGATGGTCGGCTGCATGTGCGCTATGATCAGCCACAGCGGGCCATCTCGCCGGGACAGGCTGCCGTGCTCTACGATGGCGACCGTGTGATTGGCGGCGGGCGAATTAGCCTGGAGCGCAACGGATGACACCGATCGAGCCAGCGGTTCTGCTTGTGCTCCTGCTTGCCACCATCTATGGCGGGCTAGCACATATCCTGTGGGGCCAGCGCTGGCGGCATCTGGCAATTTTCTGGGGCTTAGCCTTTGCAGGGTGCTTCAGCATCTATGTTTTCGGCCTGCATCCTTTGGGCACATGGCCGGCCCCAGCGGGAGTTCCGCTGATCGAGGCGACAGTAGCGGCATGGGCATTGCTACTCATTGCCTCGCACGGACGAGTATGATATAATCGCAGCCGTCTAAGCCTTTGCAATGCTGTAAATGTACTCTACGACCATCAGTTGGACGCTGGCTGGTCGCGTCGGTACGATGGAGGGTCGTTTGAAGAAGTGGCTCATTATTGGTGGTGTTGGGATCTTCGTACTCACCATAGGCATCACCTGGCTTCTCATCGCAAAAGGCTGGTTGGACGAAGCACGAGATCTTGCGATCATCGTATTAGCAATCTTTCACCTGATCTCGGTAACACTGGTTATTGTCCTGCTTGCTGCAATTGTGATTATGGTCAACGAGCTACGCAATGTAGCCAAAGAACAAATCTCACCGAAAGTCTCTGATGTGCTCGACAACGTTAAAGGTATTACCAATAACGCCAAAGTCACCTCGACCACAGCCAAGCAAACGGCTTCATACGTGGCGGAGGGTGTTGTCTCGCCAGTGATCAAGGCAGCGGGGCTGCTCGCTGGGGTGAAAGCGGGCGCGAAGGCGCTAGCCGAACGGCGCGCACAGAAAAGCCTGCCCAACGAGCGAGACAGTTAATCTGCGCTTAACGGGGCTTGCACTCCTATAACTGATAGTGGTAGGATACGTACACTCCTTATTGATACGGTGAACGAGATGGCAGAACAATTTCCCTATGGGGGCCAAGCAGTCATGGAAGGGGTCATGATGCGCGGATTGCGGCGAGCTTCCGTCGCAGTACGCGGCCCAGATGGGCAGATCGTGATCCGTGAGCGTGACCTCAACACTCAGCGCCGTGTTTTTTGGAGTCGCCTACCACTTTTACGGGGTGTCCAACTGCTTGGTGATGCGCTGGTCATAGGCATCTGGGCGCTGATGTTTTCGGCGTCGATCGGCGAAGGTGCAGAAGATCGTCCACTCTCACGGCGTGAGACCATCCTGGTCGTGACGACATCGGTCGGCATCAGCATCGCCCTATTTTTCCTGCTCCCACTCCTGCTGGCATCTGGATTAGCCAGCCTGCTCCATCTATCTATCGCCGTCCGTGAAAGCATCGAAGGGCTGCTGCGGCTCGGCATCTTCCTAAGCTATCTGATATTTGTTGGGCGGGTACCTGAGATCAAGCGTGTTTTTGGGTATCATGGAGCCGAGCATAAAGCCGTTGCGGCCTATGAAGCTGGTGTGCCGCTCACGGTGGATCGCGTGCGTGGGTTCAGCACGATCCACCCGCGCTGTGGCACAACGCTGCTGGTTGTGGTACTGGTGCTAAGCATCCCCATCTTTGCACTGATGGGCACGCTGCCGTTTTGGGTGCGGCTGCTTAGTCGGGTTGTGCTGGTGCCGCTGGTGGCAGCAATCGCCTACGAGTGTATGCGCTTCACCGCGCGCCGCCTAGAGCAGCGCTGGATCAAAGTGCTGATGACGCCAGCGCTGGCCCTGCAGCGGCTAACCACACGTGAACCCGATGACTCGATGCTGGAAGTAGCGATTGCTGCGCTGCAACGGGTGCTAGAGGCTGACGGACAGCATGTCGAAGCCCAACCGATTGCGGTGCAGATCAAGCCAGCACTCACATCCTGACATCTTGACTCCAGAGTGAGGGCACACGTATGGCTCTAGTTGGAAATCTGCGCGATTTTGCGCTCGCTGATTTTTTATACCTGATCGATCGGGGCTACAAAACCGGCAGCTTACAGCTTAAACGGCAGACCGATCTCGCCATGCTCTACTTCGACAAAGGCAAGCTCTTGTATGCGACCCACGCAGAAAACAACGAGCGGCTTGGCGAGATGCTGCTGCGCACAGGCAAGATTAACCAACAACAGGTTGATCACGCCATCCATCTGCAGCAGGGCAATAGTCACAGTATTGGCACAATCCTGATCGATCAAGGCTATATTAGCCGCGAAGATCTGCAGCGACACATTCAGATGCAGATTGAAGAAACGGTCTATGGCCTGTTCGGTTGGCCCGATGGTGAGTTCTGCTTCAATGCCGGGGTCAAGCTCGATAAAGACGACGTGCAGTCGCTGGTCCCGCTCGGGGTCGAAAACTTAATTATGGAAGGAGTGCGGCGCGTCGACGAGTGGGGGCGCATCAAAGATCATATCCCCAACACCGATATGATCCCACGCTTTGTGGATCAGCCCCACGAGAAGGCAAAGAGCATCAATCTCACGCCCGACGAATGGCGGGTGTTTGCACGAATCAACGGCCGCGACTCGATCAAAGAGATTATTAGCCGCACGAATCTAAGCGAGTTCGATGTCAGTCGCATTATCTATGGGTTTATCTCGGCAGGGTTGGTTGAAGTAACACGACCTCGCCCGGTTGCCACCGCGGTGCGCACCAGCGCAGCAGCTGGACCTAAGCGCAGCCTGGTATCGCGGATTATTAATCGTATTCGGGGGATGTAAGAGGGGCGGAGGAGCCGGTCGTATCCGGCCTAACCACCAACCCGGCAACCTAGCTCCGTTGTAGGAGGACGCATGCAGACCGTCAAAATGGTGATCAGTGGCGCGGTCAACGCTGGTAAAACCCAGTTTATCCGGGCCATCAGTGAAATCGAGGTTGTGTCTACCGAACGTAAGGCAACCGATGATACAAAAAATGTCAAGACAGAGACCACTGTGGCAATGGACTTTGGCCGCATTTCTATTGCCGATGATCTCGTGCTGCACCTGTTTGGTACGCCGGGCCAAAAGCGCTTCGATTTTATGTGGGAAATCCTCTCCGAAGGTATGCTGGGCCTGATTGTGCTCGTCGACAGCACGCGCCCAGAGACCTTCCGCGAGACGAATCGCATCATCGACTTCTTTACATCGCAGCGCGATGCGCCCTACGTTATTGCCGCCAACAAGCAAGATCACGAGAATGCTTGGTCGCCCGATGAGCTGCGCCTTGCGCTGCGCCTGGCACCAGACATTAAGATCATTCCATGTATTGCCACCCAGCGCGACATGGTCAAGAATGTGCTGCTGGAGCTGCTCTACATTATTTTGCAACGCAGCGAAGAATAACTGCTCTTTTTCCGCTCTCTACAACCCACGCGGCCGCTGGTCGCGTGGGTTGTGTTTTAGGGCTAAAACATACGCGCCCCATGCACCAGCATGGGGTCGCTACGCTGAGGCAGCTGCCAAGCAACAACCAGGTCTAAAGATCTAGCTCGGAGCGCAGCCGGGCCTGTTCGGCGCTGAAGTCGCTGAGCAGGCGCTCGCGCTCGGCTGCGGGGATAAAGGCTCCCCGCACGCCCTGCAGCGCCACACGACAGATCTCATCGATGCTGAAGCCGAAGTGCTCGACAGCGAGCAGGTACTCAGCGGTCAAGGTTGTGCCAAATAGGCTTGGATCATCGGAGTTGAGCGTAATCGGCAGGCCAGCATCAAGCATCTGGCGCAGCGGATGCGCGGTGAGCGTGGCCACAACGCCAGTGCGAATATTGCTCGTCGGACACACATCAAAGGTAATATCGCCGCGCCGGGCCAGAAACTCGGTCAGCTCGCTGTCCTCGAGCACGCGAAAGCCATGGCCAATCCGATCAACGCCGAGCATCTCGACGGCCCCGCGCACGCTGCTCGCACCAGCCACCTCACCGGCGTGAGCCATCACATGCAGACCAACAGCACGGGCGACGGCGAACACCTCAACAAACGGCTCAGGCGGATAGTTGGCCTCGTCGCCGCCGATTGAAAAGGCGACCACGCCATAGCGCATGCCCTCTTGGGCTAGCTCCACCGCACGGTGGGCCTCTTCGAGGCTGAACTGACGCCCAAAGTCAAAGGCGGGCCGACAGATAATGCCGCGCTCCTTCAGCGCACGATCAAAGCCCGCAGCGACGCCACCGAGGATCTCGTTAAAGTCCATGTTGCGCAGCATATGCTGGGCAGGCGAGAGCATCACCTCAGCGTAGCGCACATGTTGATCGGCGAGGTGGATCGCCAGCTCATAGGCGACGCGCTCGAAATCCTCGCCGTAGATGAGGCAGCGGGCGCAGGCGCGGTAGACATCCAGAAAGCCAAGGAAATCTTGATAGCGAAACATGCGCTCGACACCAGCCAGATCGTTGACTCCCAAGTCAACGCGATTCTTCTGGGACAGCTCAAGCAGCGTGCGTGGAGAAATCGAGCCTTCCAGATGGAGATGCAGCTCCGTTTTGGGCATGCGGCGGATAAACTCCGCTGTCGATGGCTGGATCACAGCGCCCCCCTAATAGATCTACTCGTTCATCGTCAGCGCCTTGAGCCGTTCGGCGTTGTCGAAGGCTTCCAAGGCTTCGATCATGCGATCCAGATCGCCGTTCAAAACACCTGGCAAATTCGATAAACTCTGGCCGATGCGATGATCGGTGATGCGATCTTGCGGGAAGTTGTAGGTGCGGATCTTCTCGGCGCGCTCGCCAGTGCCGACCTGCGCTAGGCGCGACTCGCCAAGCTCGCGCTGGCGCTTCTCTTGCTCGCGCGCGTAGAGGCGGGCGCGGAGCACACTGAGCGCGCTTTCGCGATTCTTGATTTGCGAGCGCGTGTCCTGACAGGTGACGACAATCTCATCGGGCGTACCGGCCTTGTAGACAATGCGCACCGCCGAGTCGGTGGTGTTGACGCCCTGGCCGCCGTGGCCACCGGAGCGATACACATCGACGCGGTAGTCCTCGGCCTTTAGCTCGATGTCGGTCTCCTCAACCTCGGGCAGCACAGCGACGGTAGCCGTGCTGGTATGAATGCGCCCGCGCGCCTCGGTCTCGGGGACACGCTGGACCCGGTGGACACCGCCCTCGTACTTCAGGCGACTCCACGCACCGCCGCCGTTGATCTCGAAGATGACCTCTTTGATGCCACCGATGCCATTTTCGCTAAGGTTGATCAACTCGATCTTCCAGTTGTTTTGCTCGGAGTAGCGCTGATACATGCGAAACAGGTCGGCGGCAAAGAGCGCCGCCTCGTCGCCGCCCTCGCCCTGGCGGATCTCGACAATAACATTTTTTGTATCGTTAGGATCGCGAGGCAAGAGCTTAAGGCGCACAGCTTGGCTTAGCTCCGCGCTGCGCGTGGTAAGCTCCTCGATCTCAAGCTGGGCTAGCTCGCGCAGCTCAGGATCGCTCTCCTCGCGAACCATTGCGCGGGCCTGCTCGAGATTGCCCTCGACCTGTAGATACTCGTGATAGGTGCTGACTAGATCGGCCAAGTCGGTTTGTTCGCGCGCCAGCTCGGTAAGACGCACATGATCGGCGATCACCTCGGGCGCTGTCATCTGCTCGTTGATCTCGTTGTAGCGCGCCTCGACCTTTGCCAAGCGCGAGAGAATCTCTGCTTCCATAGAGCGTTTATGATCCTTCGATGTTGTTTGTTTAACCAGCCGCTATTATAGCATACGCCTCTAGGACACGAAAAAGCTGCCAGTTGGCACTGGCAGCTCGGGTGTGCTCGCGAGCGCTGACTAGCGTGCGCGCTCACGGCGGCGTCGATTGCGCTCTGCGCGTCGACGTTTTTCATTGCGCTGTTCACTCTTCGGTGTAAAGTGCATCTTTTCACGATACGTCTTGGTAATGCGTTCAGCTACCACCCGCTTGTTAAAGCGGCGGATCAGCTGCTCGATCGATTCGCCATCTCGACGTTCTGTTTTCATATGCTTGCGATGGAGCTAGATTGCCCCGGGTCGCCTCACCTCCTTCCTAAATGGGAGTAGAGTGCGTACTCACGGTGGTACTTTCTCTAGCAGAAAGTATACCCCTATTTTTATGTCGAGCGCAAGTTGATGGCGCTCGCGCATTGGTTGAGCCGCCCCCTCCAGCCTACCAGCATGTGTCAAGCGGGTGAAAATTGCGCTATACTGAAAAGCATACTGTTCCACTTATCACAAAGCGCTTGATAGAGGAAACCGCCCATGGCAAGTTTTAAGACGACGCTGCAGCAGACCGCAGTGAACATCAAGGTTGAGCATACGATTTTTGCGCTGCCATTTGCCTATCTCGGGCTTGTGCTGGCCCATCAGGGCTGGCCGGGCTTGACGCCGTTTTTGCTGGTCACACTGGCGATGGTTGGTGCGCGCACAGCAGCGATGTCATTTAATCGCTACATCGACCGCTTCATCGACGCGCGCAACCCACGCACCGCCAACCGGCCGATTCCGGCGGGGACGCTATCGGCGCGCTCGGTGCTCATGGTGGGGCTGCTCGCACTGGCGGTGCTGATTGTAGCCGCAGCACTGCTGAATCCGCTCTGTCTGGCACTCTCGCCGATCGCGGTGATTGCGCTGGCAAGCTATTCGTACCTTAAGCGCTTCACATGGCTCTGCCACTTTGGCCTTGGCTTCACCGACGCAATTGCGCCAGCGGGCGGCTGGCTGGCAGTGCGGCCTGCATTCACAGCAGCGATGGTGATGTTAGCCGCCGCAGTGGGCATCTGGATTGCGGGCTTCGATCTCATCTACGCGTGTCAGGACTACGACTTTGACCGCACCACCGGCGTGCACTCGTTTCCGGCCCGCTTTGGCATCCCGGCGTCGCTCATGCTCGCGCGGGTATGCCACATCGCCATGATTGCGCTGCTGGTGGGCGTTGGGGTGAGTCTTAGCCTGGGCTGGCTGTTCTATGTTGGCGTGGCACTGGCAGCGGGGCTGCTGGTGTACGAGCACCGGCTGATCAATCCACGCGACCTCAGCAAGATCGACCTTGCGTTCTTTACCGTCAACAGCTATGTGGCCAGCGTGCTGTTTGTGTTTACTTTAGCGAGCTTATATGTCTGATTTGTTGATCCATGCGCCATTCGACCTTGAGCGCGATGACTGGGGGACGCAGCTGCTGCGCGAGTGGACGACAGATTTCGTTCAGCCAGGCTGGGAGGTGCTGATCGTTGGCGCTGGCGCAGGCGGCAGCGGGCTGGCGCTCGCACGCACGGGCGCACACATCACCTTTGTCGATGATCAGGTGGCGGCGCTCGATGCGGCGCGTAAAACCTTTACCCAAGCAGGTGCGACGGCGACCTTCTGCACGAGCGCAGAGTTTGCCCCGACGCAGGCATTCGACCTAGCGCTGGTGAATATTTTGTGGTGGACCGACGCCGAGCGCGGCGGCGAGCTGCTCGATATAGCGGTGCAGCAGCTTAAGCCGGGGCAGCTGCTTGTGGTGGCAGGTGGTAAAAGTGCTGGCATCCGCAGCGTCGAAGATACGCTGAACAGCCGCGTCGGGCCAACATCGACGCTAATCTACAAGAAAGGGCATCGGCTGCTGGCAACACAGCGGCCAGCGCACTGGCAGCCACAGCCACCGCAGATCGGGCGTAGCGACGTGCAGGTGGCGGGATTCAGCTTTACGCTTGAGCAGCGGGCCGGCGTGTTCGCTGGCGGCACGCTTGACCCGGCCAGTGTGATGCTCAGCGAGGCACTGCGTGTTCCAGCTGCAGCGCAACTGCTTGACCTTGGCTGCGGCAGCGGCATCATCGCTATGGCGGCGGCGCGCAAAACGCCTAGCGCACAGCTTACATTGGTTGACAGCAATGTGCAGGCAGTGCTGACAGCGCAGCATAATCTTGCGGCCAACCAGATCGATGGGCGTGTGCTAGCGTCCGATGGAGTGGCAGCAGTCGCGGGCGAGCAGTTCGATATGATCGTCAGCAACCCGCCGTTTCATATGGGGCGCATACGCACCGAACAGGTGGCGCGGCGCTTCATCGCCGAGGCATGGAGCGTGGCAGCGCCTGGCGGCACGCTCTGGCTGGTCGCCAACCGCTTTCTGCGCTACGAGCCAACTATTCAGGACGTGTGGGGAAATGTGCGCGAGGTCACAGGCGATGGGCGCTACAAGGTGCTGTATGCCCAGCGGCATGGCTCATAGCGCCGCAGACGCGGTTGAGCGGGGCTGATAGAGGCGCAGCCAGTAGAGGGGCAGTACAATCGTGATGCAGATACCGATAACCTCGGCGGCTGCACGCGGCAGCGGGCCTAAAAAGAGCACCGCCACAAGCATCCATGCCCAGCTCGATAGCACCACCACCCAGCTGCGGCGATCATGGAGCATACACAAGATCAACGGCGCGGCTGTATAGATCCAGGGGTAAGGAAACAGCGCGATCTGGGCGATCAGCAGCGTCGGCAGCCAGTCGCGGCGGAGCGCAAAGGGCAGCGCAAAGAGCAGCAGCCACCAAGGAATAAGCTGCTGTGACACCTCACGGTAGTGGCGGCTGGCGACCAGCCACTCGCCAATCCAGTTCCAGTCGAGCAGGGTTGGCAAGCCAAGCACCAGCACCAGCGTCAGCAGCAGCGCGCGCCAGTCGCGGAGCAGCACCAAGAGCGCGACGGCCAGCAGCAGGCCCTGGGTTGGCTTGGTGAGCATCAGCGCACATGCCACGCCGATAATCCATGGCGCAGCCGCCAGCTGCTGGCGGCGCTGGTAGGCGACCAGCCCCACAATCTGGGCGGCAACAATCAGGGCCGAGAACTGCTCTAGGCGCAGGGCCATCAGCAGCGGGTAGAAGCCAATCAGCCACCAGGATGCGGCAGCCCAGCGCAGCGCACCGAGCAAGAGCGCCACCAGCAGCAGCAGCCAGAGCAGCGAGGCAAGCCGCACCGGCAGCGTGGCGAGCGGAACCATCAGTAGCACCGCCAGCAGCGGGTAGGCGTTGCCGTAGGGATGCATTTGCGTTGCAAAGGGATAGGAGACTGCGCCAGTTTCCGCGTTGGTGACCTGGTAGAGCGCCTTGGGATCAACTGCCACATCGAGGTTGTAGGCGCTGCCGGTATCGAGCCAGGCCCGTGCGCCAAAGTACAGCGGGTAGCTATCGTAGATCGGGTAGCGCTGCTGGCTGCGCCACACACCTGCGCCAGCAACACACACACCAAAGAACAGCACCCAAAGCCACCGTGAAGCACGCTGCGTAAGCATCAACTATTGCTCGCTTCTATCGACCTAGCGTTGAATTTCAACGACGGCCTTAATTCCAGGCTGTGCAGGCTCAATTGCCTGCATGAACTCGGCCAAGGGCACGCGCAGGGTAATGACAGCGTTGATCGCGTCACCCCACAGCTCGCGGAAGCGCAGCAAATCGCTGGCCCCCTGCTCGAAATCGGCCTTGCTGGCGTTAACTGAGCCGAGGATGGTCTGATTATACAACACTATATCGTGCATCAACGTGCCAGCGGGCAGCGGCGTGCAGGCCTCATGTGGGATGCCGGTCATCACATAGACGCCGTTACGGCCGAGCGCGTCGATCAGGCGGAAGCTGAAGCCAGGCGCACCGGTGGCCTCAAAGATCAGGTTGATCGGGCCGAGCAGATCATCAAGGTGCTCGGTCTGCACATCAGCGCCGTTGATGTGGCGTGCGCCGATGCGCTGCAGCAAGCGCGAGCTTGGCGTATCCTCCTCCGAGCGATCGACGACAATCACCTCAGCGCCGTGGGCCAGCAGAATCATTGCGCCGAGCATGCCGATGGGGCCACTGCCAGCAACGAGCGCGCGCAGCCCCTTGGCCCAGCCGGGGTCGGCGCGGGACAGGCTGACGTTGATCGGCGGACATGGGAAGCGGCTCAGCGCCGTGTGGGCCTGGGCCAGCGCCTTCTCACACACGCTCAGCGGCTCCATCAGCACACCAACAGCGCGCAAGTCGGGATGGACGGGGATCAAGAAGTTGGCGTCGGCGAGCACATACTCGGTCATAAAGCCATCGAGCTGCTTGATGCCGTGCTCGATATAGTCGCCGGAGGTACAGAAATCGGCGTTGCCGCTCAGGCACGAGGGGCAGTGGGTGCAACCACGGCGCACCATATCGACAACCAGATCGCCGGGCTTGAACGCCGCGACCGCCGTGCCGACCTCCACCACCTCCGCGAGCATCTCATGGCCGATAATCAGGTGCTCGTGGCCAGGCGGCGGCGCGCCCGTGTTGCCGCGGGCCAGCTCACGATCGGTGCCACAGACGCCAACCTCAAGCACACGCAGGATCACCTGCTCAGGGCGCTTGATGGTGGGGCGGGGGACATCGATCAGCCCGAGAGTACCTTGGCTAGATGAGAGCGCGACAGCACGCATAGAGACCTCCTTGATTAGCGATGAGTCACATCAGCATCGTAGCAGTGCCACGACCGCCACATCTCGTGCAAGTTTCAGGCCAGACCAGCGCAGACGTGCGTTTGGTGCGCTATCAGACTGCTGTACCAACTGCATTAGTAGACAAGGCGTCAGGAGTGCAGTATGATGCAGCCCAATGTTAAAGTATTGTTTAGAACGTACAGCACAGGAGGGGTATCCTGCCGTGTGTTGGTTGCTGTGGAGGCACCACAATGTACGAAGAGCTAACTCGTCTGGCACTTGGGCCAGGCACAGAAGCAACGCTGGCGAAAATCCAACCGCTAGCGTCAGAGTTCGCCCAGCCGCTGGAGGAGCTCTACCACCGCTGGGGTGAAGACCCGGCGGTGGCTTGGCGCTGGTCATTCGACATGCACCTACGGCTCGTGGGGCTGCGCTTCAGCGATGACACGTGGTACATCGCCCAGGTGCAGGGGCGACCAGTCAGCGCGATGGTGCTCTGCCGCTCGCGGTTTTGCCCACAGCTCGGATCCATCCATCGCGCCTACACGGCCGAGCCGTATCGGCGACGCGGGCTGGCCAGCAAGCTGCTGGAGCTAGCGATCAGCGAGTTCGAGGCCACCGGTGGCCAAGCGCTGCTGGTGAGCACCGAAAAGTATGACACACCATCATCGTTCTACGCCAAACATCAGTTCAGCAGCATCAACACATCGAAGCGCGGCAGCAGCCAGGTGCTCTGGCGCATCACCAGCGGCGACGACCCGCGCGACTTTCTGAAGCAGCTGCTGGCCCCATCGACAGCGGTGATGCTGCGCTCGTCGGATCGCGCCGATCTGCCGCAGCTGCTGGCGCTGTTCAACGCGCCCGACAAGCGCATTGTCAAACACTATGGCCTACAGATTTTAGGCGACGCTAGCGTCACCGCCGAGGATCTGTTCCCGGCCTTTGAGCAGCAAGAGGGCGATATGGCGGTGCTGATGGGCTTGACCGCTGCCAACGGCGCGCTGGCCGGCTGGGGCAGCGTCATGCCCCACGTCTACCCATGGCCCAACCCTTTCTATCAGCAACACCAGCTGCTAGTGGACTGCTATCTCGCCGACGGACACATCGACCAGGCCAAGGCGCTGCTCCAAGAGATGCTCAACCACATCCCAGATGCGCACCCAGCCTCGCAGCTGATTGGCCATGTACCACTTGATCGGCCGGAGCTGGCCGCCGCCTACGAGCACATCGGCTTTGAGCGCGTCGGCACACTGCCACAAGCCTACGTTGAGCCACGTGGAGCCGTGACCGACATCGGAATGTATCTACGAGCACGCTAACAATGAAACGATGTATTTTTCTGTTTGTTCTCCTTGCCCTTGTTGCATGCGGTGATGCGACTCCTACTTCATCCCCATCAGCCACCCCGGCCAGCGTCGGCACAACCGATAGCGGCCAGACGGTCAAGCAAACGTTCGCGGTTGTGATGAACGAAGATCTTGTGCGCCTAGAGCTGCCCAGCGGCCAGCAGACGCCGATCACTCAGCTTGCGCCCGCCGAGGGCGCTAAGTCGCCGGCGCTGGCCCCAGATGGCCAGACGCTGGCCTTTGCCCACCGCGGCGTCGTGCCCACGCCCTCGATGGAGCAGCCATATGTGCTGCCAACCACCGACTTAGCGCTGGTGCCTGTGGACGGCGGCGCAGTCCAGGTGCTCTACCGCGACCCCGAGCCACAGAACTCGATCAATAGCCCAGCCTGGTCGCCTGATGGCAAGACGATCTATGCCACCCGCGAGTGGCTGGTATTCGATACAACCACCGGCAACCTGCAGGACTATGGCTACTCTGTGCTGGCCATCGACGTAGCCAGCGGCAGCGCCACCACGCTCATCGAAGATGGCGCGTTTCCGGCGGTCAGCCCCGATGGGACACAGCTCGCCTTCACCCGCACCACTAAAGACCTCAAGCCCACGCTGCTGGTCTACGATCTGGCGAGCGGCACGGAGCGCGTGGTGCTCGATGATCCACAGCTCAGCGCGATTGAGGCCCCGCTGTGGAGCGCCGATGGGCAAACGCTGTTTTTTGTGGCCGCACCCGCAACGACTGGCTCCAGCAGCTCCAGCGGCCTCTTGAGCTGGTTTACAACCAAGTCGGCCTCCGCCCACGGCAACAACTGGAAGGTGCATCGCATTGGAGTCGATGGCACGGGGCTACAGATGTACACAACCAACGCACCAATGGAAGACCCGCGCATCGCGCTGACAGACACCGCCATTTTCGTGTGGTCGTTTCCGGGCCTGCTGCGCTACGAGCGCGGCCAGCCCGATCAGCCGCCACAGATGGTCTATTCCCAGGGCGATCTGGGCGGGATTGTGCTGCTGCCGTAGGCCACCTCCCATATGACTCCTCAGCGCCTCGCAGCTCAGCGAGGCGCTTTTGCATGCGCCACTGCGATGGCCGAAAATGGCGCGACAGCTGCTACGAATCTTGGTATCGTAGCGCTATGAACTGCTATACACGGAGTGATGTATGAGCCTCAATGGAGACACATGCTATCAGGCGCTAGTCAGCCACGATACGCGCTTCGACGGCGTGTTTTTTGTCGGCATCACCAGCACTGGCATCTACTGCCGCCCGGTCTGCCCGGCCCGCACACCACGGCGCGAGAACTGCCGCTTTTATCCGAGCGCCGCCGCCGCAGAACAGGCTGGCTTTCGCCCATGTCTGCGCTGTCGGCCCGAGCTGGCCCCAGGCAACGCCATCGTTGACGCCGTAAGCCGTCTCGCCGCCTCCGCCGCCAGCCGCATCGAGGACGGCGCGCTCAGCGAGCACAGCGTCGAGCATCTGGCCGACGAGCTTGGCGTGAGCGAGCGCCACCTGCGGCGCGCGCTCAAGCGCGAGCTAGGCGTGTCGCCAATCGCCCTGGCGCAGACACAGCGCCTGCTCATGGCCAAGCGCCTGCTCACCGACACCGATCTGCCGATCATCGAGGTGGCCTACGCCAGCGGCTTCGCAAGCGTGCGCCGCTTCAACACCTTGTTCAAGGAGCGCTACCGGCTCAGCCCAAGCGAGCTGCGCAGTCGCCGCCGCAGCACACCGACCAGCAGCTCGCTCACCTGCACGCTCGCCTACCGGCCACCGCTGGCGTGGTCAGCGCTGCTCGACTTCCTGCGTGCGCGCACATTCCGGGGCGTCGAGTGGATCGATGGGCGGCGCTACCTGCGCACAGTGCGCATCGGCGAGCACCAGGGCTGGATCGCCATCGCGCCTGCGCCAGATCGCCCGACGCTGCGCGTTGAGGTATCGCTGAGCTTGGTGCCGGTGCTGCTGCCAGTGCTGGCGCGCACAAAGCGTCTGTTCGACCTGCGCGCCGATCCACAGACTATCGCGGCACAGCTCGGCCCGATCGCCGCTGCGCATCCTGGGCTGCGCGTTCCAGGCGCGTTCGACGGCTTTGAGACGGCCATGCGCGCTATTCTGGGCCAGCAGGTCAGCGTCAAGGCGGCGGCGACCCTGGCCAGTCGACTGGCCGCGCACTTTGGCACGCCGATCAGCACGCCCTTTGCTGAGCTGACGCACCTCGCGCCTAGCGCCGCCACGCTCGCCGCCGCCTCGCCAGACGAGCTGACTGCCTGCGGTGTCGTGCGCCAGCGCGCCTTGGCGCTGATCGCCCTGGCCCAGGCCGTGCACAGCGGCGCAATCGGCCTAGAGCCTGGCGGCGATCTGGAGGAAACCCGCGCCAAGCTCAAGGAGCTGCCAGGCATCGGCGAGTGGACAGCGCAATATATCTCTATGCGCGCCCTGGGCGACCCAGACGCATTTCCCTACGCCGACCTGGGCCTGCTCAAGGCCAGCGGTGTGGACAAGCCCAAGCAGCTGCTGGAGGTAGCGCAGCAGTGGCAGCCCTGGCGCGCCTATGCCGCGATGCATCTTTGGAAATCTCTGGAGAACCCTGTATGAGCACCTACTTCACCTCTGTTGACAGCCCGATCCAGCCGCTGCTGCTCACCAGCGATGGCGTGCACCTAACCGGCGTGTTTATGACGCCACACACCCATGGTCCAACTGTGGGGGACGACTGGATCGAGGACGGCGAGATCGCAGTACTGGTCGCCGCCCGCGACCAACTGCGGGCCTACTTTGCTGGCGAGCGGCTCGAGTTCGACCTGCCGCTGAAGCCACACGGCAGCCCATTTCAGGCGCTGGTCTGGCAGGAGCTGACGCGCATCCCCTATGGCACAACGATCTCCTACGGCGAGCTGGCGCGGCGCATCGGCAACCCCAACGCCTCACGGGCGGTGGGCCTCGCCAACGGGCGCAACCCGATCTCGATCATCGTGCCCTGCCATCGTGTGATCGGGGCCAATGGCACGCTCACCGGCTATGGCGGCGGCATCGAGCGCAAGGCCGCCCTGCTGGAGTTCGAGCGCTCCATCAGCGCCAACAGCATGCTGCCCTTCGATGGCTGGCCGCGCTAACTTGGCCGACTCCCTAAGCGGGTGGTCGCTGCCAGCAGGGCCGCCCGCGCTGGTTGGTGTACGCTCAGGCATCGCTTGTGCGCGTCACCAGCGTCTAGTTTTTAGGATGCTGGCGCGCCGGGCTGCGCCGCCACAGCTCAGCCGAGCCGGGTGCCCTTTGGGCGGCGCTGCTGCCAAGCGACCGCTCGCCAGGCGCAGACACCGCCACCGTCCACTC
>JABXJS010000064.1 GCA_013538855.1 Herpetosiphonaceae bacterium | reverse complement strand
GTTCCTTTCTTGGTTGGCACCACAAAGGATACCGCACGATTCGGCCGCCACACCGTTTACCCTGGCCCCAGGGAGTCCTGTGATCTACTGATACTGGCGGCAATCGTTTTGTGTTTGTGACGATTGCATATCGTCAGAGGAGGCTGGTTCCCATGCGTAGACGAATCGGCGCGCTGCTGCTGGTGTTCGCTCTGTGCTTAGGTGTGCTCCCCGCACACGCAGAGGTGGAGGTGGTTGATCCCTTAGCCGATCCAGACGTGCTGCTCAACGAGGATGAGTTCCTCAAAATGGCGCAGCTCCAAGACACGCCCATTCCTTTCTTGGGCAGCGAAGTTAGCCCCGATGATACGACAGTGCTGGTCAACAACTATCGCTACAGCGATACGGGATCAGCACTTTTGAATGTGGTCGATGGCTCGGTTGTGCCCATCCAGCCGCTCCAGCTTGGCGAAGACGATAACTTTTTCCCGCTGATGGCAACGGAGCTGGTGTGGTTCGACAACGACACCCTCGGCCAGCTCATCTTCGACCTGTTCACCGGCGTGAATCTGCTGACGGTTGATCGCTACACTGGCCAGCTGGCGCTTACCCCGCTGGGCCAGTTCTTTTTGCCGGTCTCGATCTCGCCAAATGGCAAGAAGGTGCTCATCGCCGAGGTGCCCGACCTGGACGCCGAGGGCATGAAGGCGATGCTCCAGCAGCGCCTGCCGTTTGGCACCAAGCTGCCCGGTATCCAGTATCGCTCAGCAGACCTGCAGAAGCCCGTTCGCTCGGCCTTCCAGGCCCACACCGATCAAAAGTGGGCTATGAACGATGATTTTGTGACGCTGACCGTGCTCGATCTCGAGTACGGCGTCGTGACGCCGCTCGTCGATGTGTACGATGACTCAATCCTCATCGACTACGCTTGGTCGCCCGATGGCTCGAAGATCGCTATCATCCGCGATACCAACGAGTATGCCAATCAGTCGACGGTGCGCCTAGTCGATGGCTCGATGCTCGATGCCCTCGGCGAGTGGTCGCCGCAAGATAACCCGTTCTTTGTGAACAACGTGGTCGATGTGTTCGATGTCGGCACCGGCGAGCTGCACCCGCAGGCCATTCGCGCGATGGACGGCAATGGCGACATCGCCCTCGATGTCGATTGGAGCACCGACGGCGAGCGCTTTGTGGTGCAGATGTTTCATCCGGCCCAGATCAAGGGCCGCCGCTACCCAAGCTATCGCTTCCCCGACCGCGCCTACCTCAAGTTCTTCGATAAGCATGGCAACTATCTGTCCACCTTCGCTGCGCCAGAGATCAGCGCCTCCGATCTGACGGTGATGCCGCACTTTGTGTCGCCCGATGAGTTGATGATCGCTGCACCTGTGGGCACCACCTACAAGGTGTTCTACTACAATCAAGGCTCCGGTGAGTTCCGCCAGGTCTCGGCCTGGGATGGCACCTACTTCAACTTTGTCTCGACGCGCCAGTCGCGCCAGCTGATCTACAGCTTCTCGTCGTTTATGAATGCACCCGATATCTATCGCATTCAGTGGGACGGCCAGGCGCTGGCCCGCCTCACCTGGTCCAACGCCGAGCCGGAAAGCCTCAATGCCGTGCGCGTCGATCCGGTCGCGTTTACCTTGCGCAGCGGCGCTGTGCGCAGCGGCTACCTCATCCAGCCGAGCGGCGCTGAGTTCCCGCCCAAGAATAGCCCGATCATCGTCTGGCAGGAGGGCGGCCCGCGTGCCACCTTCGCCAATCGCTGGGCCACCAACGTCGAGAATCCCTACAACTTGCTGCCCAACTTTGGCATGCCGGTGCTGTTTGTGCCGCTGCCTGGCCGCTTGGGCTTTGGCCCTGAGTTCCTGAACGCCATGGCCGACGGCTCGAACTTCGGCCAGATCGACATCGACGAGATGGCCGAGATCGTTGATCAGCTTGTTCAGAAGGGCTGGACGAGCGAGGGCAAGGTCGGCATCACTGGCTGCTCCTACGGTGGCTACTTCACCACCCAGAGCATCACGCGCCACCAGATGCGCTACGCTGCGGCGAACTCGCAGTGCACGCTGTTCAATAACAGCGATGAGTGGCACTTCGGCCTTGGTCCGCTGATCGCCTTCCTCGAGGGTGTCAAGCCGACCGATCGCCCCGATGAGTACGCCGCCGACTCGCCGATGTCGCGCGCGAGCGCTGTGCGCACGCCAACCTTGCTGTTCCACGGCACGCAGGACTTCCTGCCGATCAAGTTTGCGGTCGATTTCCACGATCAGATCGCGATCCAGGGCTATAAAGCGCGCCTGATCGCCTTCGATGGCGAGGGTCATGGCTTGGCCATGCCCACCAGCCAGCTGCGCGCTGGCCAAGAGCAGCTGATGTGGTTCCGCACCTACCTGAACGGCGATGTCAGCATGGCTAGCCGCCAGGCCGAGTCGGTCGTGATTGTGCCGGCTGCCGAGACTGCGCCAGTCGAGGCCGCGCCGGTCTACGCTGCGCCAGCCAGCGCGCCGCAGTTCCTGTTTATTCCCGACGGTAAGTTCGTGCTCCAGGCTTTCTAGCGCTACAGCACGCTCCTGCACGTGTCAGCGGCACCTTGGTTTTCCAGGGTGCCGCTGTGGTTTAGCTGCGCGCTAGTCGTAGCGTCCTGATTGCAGCGGCGTTGTGGTTCCAGGTGGGTTAGGTATCCGCCACTGCGGCTGAGTGTTTAGGGCAAAATAGTAATTTATTGATAGGTGGATAGCGCACCGTGGTCTCTGGCGGCTGTGCTGCTGCGGTGTTCGGCCGGTGCTAGTCTGCGCTGTCGTGCTGCGTTTGTGTTATCGCCCGCTGATGTCCAGCGCTGCGTATTGTATTGACATAAGGGTTTGTTTGTGGTTAGCTTACGGCTGGACCACGGAGTGCGGGGCTGCGCGCGCACGGCTCGTGCCATCGCAGCCAAGCGTGATGGGCGGTGACGGCCTGGTGCGGCAGCGGCACGGGCGGAACAGCGACGCAGCCGACCCCAACACTGAGCCGGGCCGGGGCGCAGCGCAGGCGCAGCATCTAGCATGCAGAGTGTGCCATCGCAGCCAAGCGTGATGGGCGGCGACGGCCTGGTGCGGCAGCGGCACGGGCGGAACAGCGACGCAGCCGACCCCAACAC
>JABXJS010000063.1 GCA_013538855.1 Herpetosiphonaceae bacterium | reverse complement strand
GTTCCTTTCTTGGTTGGCACCACAAAGGATACCGCACGATTCGGCCGCCACACCGTTTACCCTGGCCCCAGGGAGTCCTGTGATCTACTGATACTTATCAATATCAACACCAGCCGAGACAAGCCAGCGGCCATCGGCGCTGAAGGCCAGCGTGCCGCCAGGAATATAGATGGGGAACTGCTGTGGCTCCGGCGCGGCAACCTGGAGATTCCAGCCGTACATCTGCGATATCTCCCCTGACACCAGGTATGTGCTATCGGTGCTCACAGCCAGCGCGCTGATTGGGCCGCTATGGCCGCCACGCAGCAGCTTCGCCGCAGGCGCTGTACCTTTAAAGCTCAGCAGCTTGGTGGTGCCGTAGATGTCCGTCGAGGCCAGCAGCGTGCCATCGGGGCTAAAGGCCAGCGCCTGAATAAAATCGGCGTGCAGCTTTAGCCGCTCTGGAGCCAAGCCAGGGCGCAGCTGCTGGAGATTCCAGACAAACAGCGTGCCGCTCGTGCCGCCGGCGACAATGTAGTGCGAGTCAGAGCTAAGCGCAAGGCTCCACAGCGTCTCGGGCTGGGCAGGCAGGCGCACTGGAGCCGAATCGGGCTGGGCAACATCAAACAGCAGCACCGTGTTGTACAAGCTCGCGGCCAATGTCGTTCCATCCGCGCTAAACGCCACCGCCCAGGCCGGGCCAGTGTAGGCATCGTCGGCAAACAGTCCCTCCTTAAGTGAAAAGAGCTGTTTCGGCTGCGCTGCGAGCTGGTAGAGCAAGACATTGCCGGTTAGCGCGCCGCGATTGATGCCCAGCGCCAGCAGCTGCTCATCGGGGCTAAAGGCGATGCTCGCAACCAGATCATCGACGTCGATACGCAGCGGCTCACGCGCAAGATCGCGCATATCCCAGAGCAGCAGCGTGGAGCGGCTCTGGTCATCGAGCTTGCTAGCGGCGACGAGCCAGGTGCCGCTCGGGCTAAAGGCCAGCCGCTCGAAGCCACGGGCATCGCTGGCGAGATTCTGAAAATCTTGCCGCGTGCGGTCGATCAACTGGAGCGTATGATCAGCGTAGACGGCGGCGACATAGTGCTGCGTTGGCTGCATCAGCACCTGGCTTTGTTGCTCTTGGTTTTCAAACACGCGCACAGGTGCGTCGATAGCGTGGACATCCCACTGCCATACCTCGCTAAGACTGCTGCCAATCAACTGCTGTCCATCGGCGGAGAACATGAGCGTATTCAGCGAAAAGAGCACGCCAACATCGGGATTAGACGGCGGCGGCAACGTTGTGCTCTGGTACTCGCGCAGCAGTATTTCCTCCAGCGCCTCAGCGACCAGATTGAAGGTTACAGGAGCATCAGGCGGGTTGATCTGCGCGGCGGCCAAGGCCACCAGCAGGCCCTGCTCGCTGTCGGGCAGGGCTGGGGCCTGAAGAACCAGCGCCTGGGCCAGCGACGAGTCGGCGCGGCGCTTGGCCTCGGCGGCGTTGGAGCGAGCGAGCTGGGCCGCGATTAGCGCCGTGCCCATCATCACCAGCGCCACCACGCCAAACACCGAGGCGATCACCGCCCGCCGCCGCAGATTGCGTGCAGTCTGGAGCTGGCGCTGATAGATCGCCTCGGCCTCGCGCAGGCTCGTCTGCAAAAACACGTGCTCGACAGGGTGCATAACGCGGTGGCCATAGTCAAAGGCCCACTCGCGGGCGCTCTCCAGCTGAAAGCCAAACAAGAGGTAGCTCAGGTCTTGGTTATGCTGCCACCAGTCCACGGCGCGCTCGGTGAGCTTGCGGTGCATGGCAATATTGTGTTTATTCGACTGCACCCACGTGTGAAGCTTCGGCCAGTGCTGAAGCAGCACCTCGTGGATCACCTGAATGTCATCGGCAACGATGATCAAGCGCTCGCGGTCGTGGGACAGGGCGCTGATCACAGTCTGCACATCCTCGGCGCTGCCCAGGTGCTCGAGCTGCGTGCGGTAGGTGCGGCGGCTCACATAGCTCTCGGTGTGGTCGATGTCGGTGAGCTGAATAAACAGCTGCTGGGCGATAAACTGCTGTTCCGGCGTAAAGTCGTCGTAGAGCTGATTGGCGCGCTTGATCAGAGCGCCCTGCACGCCCTCCATGGCGGTGTACGCCGCCATGGTGAGCACGTGATCGGCGCTCTTGTGCTCAAACAGCTCAGCCAGCGTGTACTGGAGCAGCGGCAGGCGCGCCGAGTCGCTGCCGGTGTCTTGCACCAGCGCCAGCGCCAGCTCGCGCTCGATCTCTAGGCCGACCTTCTCGGCAGGCAGCAGGATCGCCTCGCGCAGCTCGTGCTTTTGCATGGGCTTGACGATGTACTGCTGCTGCTTCAGCTCCGTGTCGAGTCCGGCGCTGATCGCCTGACCGTAGAAGTCGGCGCGCAAGGTCGCCAGGAGCACAAAGCGCCGACTGCCAGCGTGCGCAGCCGCCTTGAGCAGATCGACAAACGCTGCGCGCTCGCTGGCGTCGCGACACTGCACAAAAATTTCCTCGAACTGGTCGATAAACAGCAGCAGCACCTGCGAGTCTGGCTGCGCCGCTTGAATTTCGCCGATGACAAGGCGCAGCGCATTGGAGCCGCTGTTCAGCTCGGCAAATAGCTCAACGCTGCTGCGCTTCACGAGCGGTGCCAGCAGGCCCGCCAGGCGCTCGATCGGGTGCTCGCCAGGCTCCAGTTTGAGCACGCTCCAGGTGCGCTGCTCGGCTGGCTCTTGCTGCAGGCGCGGGATGAGGCCCGCCTGCACCAGCGACGACTTGCCGCTGCCCGATGCGCCAATAACCGTGATCCACCCGCTTGCGGCCGCAGCGGTGGTGGTGACAGCATCAACCACCAGCGCATACAGCTCCTCGGTCGCCTGCGAGCGCCCGCAGAAGAACTCGGCATCGGCGACAGCGAACGTATTGAGGCCGCGATATGGATTGACGCCCGTGAACGTGCGGCGAGCGGGGTCGATAAGCACCACGATTTTGCTGTTGATCAACAGGCGGGCGACCTGATCGCGCATCTGTGGCGTCACGCTGTTGACGGCGATGGCCTGCTCCAGGTGCTCGATTGCAGCTCGATGACCCTCAATCGAGTTGATCAGTTCGAGCGGCGCGGCGAGCGAGCCATACTGCGCCTGACGATCAATAAGAATATCGAGGTTGTTGCGCAGCTCAAGCAGCAGATCGACGGCGCTGATTGATTCGTTTGGCATCATAGGCAGTTGCCCTATACAAAGTTGTGTTAGGGGAGTTGGGATGGAAAAAGTATAGCGTGCTGGGAAGCGAAAAGCAATACACAGCACGCGCACAGCACAAGAAAGCGGCCATGGAGTGCTCCATGGCCGCGAGGGGAGGCTGGGCGCTACTTGGTGACCCAGCTGGGGTTGAAGTAGTTGTAGCGGTCGTTGGTGAAGCGGCGCACGCTGGAGCCGTCGGCGTTGATCATGTACAGCTCGACGGTGGCGTTCTCGTTGCGCGCCGAGATAAAGACGATCTTCGTGCCGTCGGGCGACCAGCTTGGCTGACGGCCGCCGGTCGCATCGGCGGTCAGGCGCTTGCGGCCGGTGCCATCGGTGCTCATCACGTAGAGATCGCCGCCGCTGATATCGCCGCTGACCACGCCGCCGCCATCGAAGGACGAAAACACGATCTGCTTGCCGTCGGGCGACCACGCTGGCTCCATATCGCGCTGGATATCGTTGGTCAGGCGCACGATGCCAGTGCCGTCGGGATTCATGATGTAGAGATCGGTGGCGGCAGGCGCATCTTGGGCGGCATCGCGGCTGGACTCAAAGACCAGCTTCTTGCCGTCGGGCGACCAGGCCGGGTTGTTGTCCCAAATCTCGGACGTATTGGTCAGATTAACGCGCTCCGAGCCATCAGCGTTCATCAGCATGATGTCGGGCGAGCTGCCAGTGTAGGAGCCAAAGGCGATCTGCTTGCCGTCGGGCGACCAGGCCGGGGCGAAGTCCTGGCTCTTGGCCGGGCTAAGCTGCTTGAGGTTCTTGCCATCGGCATCGACAACATAGATCAGGCTGAAGCCGCCGCCGTAGCGCACAAAGGCGATCTTCTTGCCGTCAGGCGACCAGGTTGGATCAACCTCGGGGCTGGCGTCGGACGTGACCTGCGTCAGATTGTTGCCGTCCTCGTCGATCACGTAGATGTCGCCGCCGCCTGTGCGATCGGTCGAGAAGGCGATCTTGCCGCTCTTGGTCTGATTGCCAGCGTAGACCTCGGAGCCGAGCAGGCCCAGCAGCACTTTGTACTCATCAACCTCGTTAGGGTGCCACTCGAAGCGTGCGCGCTCGAACCACTGCGTCAGCACGGTGTCGCCAGCGGCGTTGGTCTCCATCTTCGGCTCGGTCAGCGGCAGGCCGAACAGCTGCAGCGACTGCGCGTACGTGTCCAGGCCGTCGATCTTCAGGCCGTGGCTCTCCCAGTAGCTCTTGAAGCCCAGATTGCCGCTTTGATTGCAGACGTTGTGGCCGGTCTGCTCGAACCACAGACAGCCTGACTTCGGGCCAGACTCGCGCGGCTCGCTCTGCCAGTTGCGGCCGAGCTGGGCCAGGCGCTCCTTGCCGAGCAGGCCGAGCAGAATCTCGTAGGATGTGCCGGCGTTCTCGGGGTGCAGCTCGAAGCGATTGCGCTCGGCCCACTGGGTGAGGTAGGTCTTGCCGGTGTCGCGGTTGACCTCATCGCGGGCGGTGGTGATCGGGTAGCCGAAGACCGGCAGGCCGCCGTTCAGCTCCCAGTAGGTGGCGAACTTATCGCGATAGCAGTAGGGGGACTTATCGGATTGGAAACACACATCTTTCGCGAATGCTGCGCGGGGCACAGTGACCAGCAGGGCCATGACCATCAGGACAGCCGCCAAACGTTTGAGCATAAAAACCTCCAAACTACTCTGAAGCATACGTTCAATCATAGCAAGCTGCTTGCCGATACACAATGAGCGGCCGCTGAGCGACCACTGGTTCTAGGCGGCGGGCAGCTGAAGCCGCGCGCGGGTCTCGGCGATGCTGGCGACGCTGCCGCCTAGCTCGTGGATGAGGCGCGCCGCCTTCTCGACCAACTCGCCGTTCGAGCGCGCCATCGTACCAGACCGCAGGTAGAGGTTGTCCTCCAGGCCCACGCGCACATTGCCGCCGAGGGTGATCGCGGCGGCGACGAGCGGCCACTGCTTGAGGCCGATGCCGATGACCTGCCAGTGGGCGTCGCGTGGCAGCGCGTTGACCTGATTGACCAGCTGCTGGGTGGTGGCGGGGATGCCGCCGAGCACGCCCATGATCAGGCTGAACTGGAGCGGCGGCTTGAGCAGGCCCATGTCGATCAGCGGCTCGGCGTTGTGGATGTGGCCAGCGTCGAAGCACTCCAGCTCAGGCCGCGTGCCAGCGGCGTTCATCGCCTCCAGAAAATACTGGATGTCGCCAAACGGGTTGGCGAAGACCATATCGTGGTAGAACTGCTTGGCCTTGCGGGAGTAGATGGCGTAGTTCATCGAGCCCATGTTGAGCGCGGCGATGGTGGGGCGCAGCGCGCGGATGTGGGCGATGCGCGTCTCGCGGTCGATGCCGACAGCGCCGGTGGAGTAGTTGATGATCGCCTCGGGGCACTGCTCACGCATGGCGGCGTCGATGCGGCGGTAGCTCTCGACATCGAAGGCGGGCGCGCCGTCGGGCTGGCGGGCGTGGATGTGCACGATGCTCGCGCCGGCGTCAACAGCGCGGCGCGCCTCGGCGGCGATCTCCTCGGCGGTGTAGGGGATGCCGGGGCACTGCTCGCGGGTGGCCAGCACCCCGGTCAGCGCGGCGGAAATAATCGTAGACTGGGCCATACGCTTCTCCTTTGAACCATAGGACGCCCTCTATTGTAGCATCAGCCGTGCAGGCCAGCGGAGCAGTGCTCCGGCATCCGCAGCGGCTGGGTGCGACAGCGCAGGATATTGACAAGCAGCGGCAGCATGGTCGGCAGAAGCAGACGCAGCAGTGGATCAAGCCAAGCAAGCGTTGGCGGCAGCTGTGGCCCTAGCCCAATCACTGGCTCGGTGGCCATGCGCACCAGCACGCCGCCAAACACGGCCATACGCACAGTCGTGTAGCCCACGCGCCCAACAGCAAAGCGCCGCTGCCGCAGCACGATGAAGCCCACTAGCTCGGGAATGCCGATCAGCCGTAGGCTCATCCAGAAGTCCACGGCGCTCAGAAAGCCCCAAATCTTAAGCATGTCTAAGGTATAGTCGTGGAAGCGGACGGTGTACACAACTGCGGCCACCAGCGCGCTCGCCATACCACAGATCAGGCTCGTCAGCAGCACAAAGCGCAGCTCACGCCCTGGCCCAGGAATCCACCACGGCAGGTCATGGGCGATACGGTACATACAAGCTCCTTCACTTCTGCATCATTCGTTGGCAACAACGATACCAAATACCCCTAGCCTGTCAACAATAGCAAGCCCCCGCCGCCACAAGGGCGCCAGGGGCGCAAAAGAGCACTATGAATGGTTGGCGTAGCAGACGGCCCTGTCCACCTACGCCACAGCGCGAGCGCTAGGCGGCTCCAGCACCACGGGCAGTGTGGGGGGCAAGGGCCTGCGCAGGTGTGCGGCCGAGGCCCAGCTTGGCCTTGAGCCAGGGCATCAGCCAGCGATCAACGCCGTAGTAGCTGACCAGCTCGCGCGCGCCGAGCAGCAGCACCAGCGCCACAATGATCATCTCCGGGTTGCTGCTGGACGAGCCAGCGGCGACATACGAGTAGTTCATCAGGATGCCCATCACCAGCGCAAACTGGGTCACGACGCCCAGCAGCAGCGCGATGCCGACCAGCAGCTCGCCGTAGGCCACAAGGTGGCTGAACACGGTAGCGTTCGGAATGGCGACATGGGTGGCGAACGACGCATACCAGCCGTGCACCTCGGGGTGGTCGCCCTCGGCGGCCTTGGCCACCGCGCCCTTGAGAAAGCCGGTCACCGCCACGCCGGCCTTTTCGCCAACCCAAGCGCTGCGGCCTGCGCCAAACACCTTCTCAAAGCCCGCCGTCACCCACTGGTAGCCCAGCCACAGCCGCACCGCCAGCCACACAAAGCCCATCACGCGCTTATTGCCCATACGTTGTCTCCTTGATAAGAACAAGTAAATACTACCGTTTCGCCTTGCACATCCCGCATGCTGGGTGCAGGGTGCAACCCTGCCGGGGGCGTGGGGCTGCGCCCCAAACCGCCTATCCATGCAGCGTCTCCAACGTGAATTGGTATAAGATCAAATTGTACATAGAGCTTGCCGCAAAATCGGTCAATCAAGCCCTGCTAGCGCAGCGTAGGAGTGCCTCTTTGCACACCACAGGCTACTCGCGGCCAACGAGCAGCCTGTGGGCGAAGGAGGAACAAGCGATAGCGTTAAGCGGCGCGGCGCCGCAGCGCCATAAAGACGCCAGCACCCACCAGCAGCAGCGCGAGCGCGCCGAGCCACACCCACGGCTGCATCGAGCCGCCAGTGGTGGGCAGGTTGCCTGGCGCAGCATCGGCGGCCTGCACCTTGAACGGAGCCAGCACAACGTTGCCGCCAGCCTGCACCGGGGTGTCGGGGCCGTCGGGGAACTCGTAGGTGCCCGCCGTACCAGCGTCGATGTGCAGCATGGCGTAGAGCTGATCGCCAGCTTGGAAGCTCTCGGTTAGCTCGACCATCACATTGCTGCTCTCGCCAGCTTTGACCTGCGTCTTGCCCACGATCGGCGACACCAGCAGCTTGCCATCGGGGCCGTTCTTGTGGATCACAACCCAGCCATCCTGCGCTGCAACAACCTTGGACACGCTAACCATGGTGTTCTTGATCGGCTGGTCGCTGGCGGCGATCATCGGCGTCACATCGCTCGCCGGCGCTGGGGCAGCCGCTGCCTCGGTCACAGTGATCGTCGCGGCCATGCCGGTGCCGTCGGCGTTGCCGTGGAACTTGCAGTAGTAGGTGAACGTTCCAGGCGTATCAAATGTTTGCTGAAACGAGTCGCCGTTGTTCAGCGTGTCGGATGTCCAGCTCCCATCGGCGGCAGTCACCGTGTGCGGTGCGCTGTCTTCGTTCTTCCAGACAACCGTGGTGCCCGCTGCAACCGTGAGCGCGCTCGGATTAAATTTGAAGTCCTTGATGCTCACCGCTTCGCTGCTTGACTGCGCGTAGCTGGGGGCCGATACTGCAAATGTACACAGCAGTGCCAGCAGCGTAAGAATGGTCAGGGTGCGTCCGCGTTGCATATCATCCTCCAAAATAGATGGTTTCTCAGTCTAGAGCTAGCTCAAAAAGTGAATTCATCCAAGCATACGCGGGCATCCAAGCAAAAAGATCACTGCGTGTACAATAAAAGAACACATTCAACCAACTGGACTAGTTTGGTGTATAGTGGACATCTATCGCACGAAAGCTGTTTAGGCCACAGCCGCCCGCCGCGCCAAGGATGCCCCTGCACGTGCGCCAAGCAGTGCTTAAACACATTCGGATCAACTAGATGAGGTGCAAGGATACAGCGTGGATGATATTCAGCTGCTCCTCCAGATTGCGACAGAGGACGAGGGCGCGCTGCGCGAGTTCTACCGCCGCTATGCCAATCTGGTGTTCTCCATGGCGCTCTCCGTGCTACAGAACCATGCCATCGCGGAGGAGGTCACACAAGATGTTTTTTGGACGATCTGGCGCAAGGCCGCGCTCTACGATGCAGATCGCGGTGGCGTCAAGACATGGCTGCTGACGATCACCCGTCGCCGCGCTATCGACTACCGCCGCCGCCTCAAGCCGACTGACTCGATCGACGACCCGACCAGCGGCGCGCTGCCGACCAGCGCGCTCCAGTCCAGCGACATCGATCTGCAGCAAGCGCTCGCCGAGCTGCCCGATGAGCAGCAGGCCTGCGTTGAGCTGATCTACTTGCGCGGCTTCAAGCAGCACGAGGTTGCCGAGCAGCTCGCGGTGCCGCTGGGCACAGTCAAAAGCCGCATCCGCCTAGCGCTGAAGCGCCTGCGCGAGCGACTTAGCCCGATCGCCGATTAATTAATCGAAAAGGCCTCATTGGTACGTATTAATTAATTGAATACGCTACCCAAACACAGAGAATACAATGAACCACGCCACAGATACACACACCGAATGGGAAGAGCTGGTCGCGCTGCACGCCCTGGAGGGCCTGGAGCCAGCCGAAGCGCAGCGCCTCGAGCAGCATCTCGCCACCTGCGCCGACTGCCAGGCAGCCTTGGCCGACTATCAGGGCATCGCCGGGCGCATCCAGGCCAGCGTTCCGCTCGTTCAGGCCCCCGCCAGCATCGAGCGGCGGCTGCTGCGGCGCGTCCAGCAGCAGCGCCTGCGTCGCTCGCTGCGCTGGGTGGCCACCGCCGCCGCGCTGCTGATCTTGGCGCTCGGCGGCGGCTATTGGTGGGGCCGACAGACTGCGCCGCTCAGCGCCAGCGAAAGCCGCGCCGCCACCGCTGTCGCCAGGATCGGGGCCGAAAAATCGCAGATTCTCCAGCTCAGCGCCACCACCGGCCTGTCGGCCAGCGCCCGCTGCATCTGGGTCTTTGGCGAGTCCCAGGCCAGCTTGATTGTGGCCGGCCTGCCGCCAGCCGCCGCTGGCCAGACCTACCAGACCTGGTTTGTGCTCAAGGATCAGACTGTGCTCGCCAGCACGACGTTTCAGGTCGATGCCACTGGCGCAGCCGTTGTCCAGCTTGTCGCCCCTGCGCCCTGGCCCGATCTCGCCCAGATGATCATTACCAGCGAGCCACAGGGCGGCAGCCTCCAGCCCTCAACGCCTACCTTGCTGGCCGGAACCTTCTAGCGCCCCAAGTTCAGCCGCGACGCGGAGGTCGGCTCCACCTCCAGCCCGATCAGCCGATCTCCGCTCGCTGCTAGCATCCTCCCTATAGCCCTTGCACACGCTTCACGCTGCCGCTTGATCTATTAGCAATTTGCGGTGGCGACACAGTTCAGCCAGCCAGGTTCGGGGCGCAGCTCCAAGCCTGCGGCAGCATTCCACCCTGCACTTGCCCGCTGATGAATTGGTATACAACTCGCGCAGGCGGTCACCGCTGATCACCTGCTTGGTGAAGGACTCTATGAAACTGCAAACGATCACGCGCCCCTGGAAGGGCGACAAGCGCTTTACCGAGATCGCCAAGCGCGCGGCGGCGCTGAAGAAGTCCGGCCATAAGCCCGCCGCCATCAGCGCCCAGCTGCAGCAGGAGTTTGGCGCGCCGCTGGAGCGCCAAGGTCTGCGCGAGCAGCCGCTGCCAGCGCAGGTCTTTGGCACGCTTGGCGTCGATATCGAGTACCACGCGTGGCAGCAGCTGGAGCTGGCGCTGCGCCTGCCCATCGCGGTCGCTGGCGCGCTCATGCCCGATGCGCACCCTGGCTATGCCCTGCCGATCGGCGGTGTGTTTGTGGCCCACAACGCGGTGTCACCGGCCATGGTCGGCGTTGATATCGGCTGTCGCATGCACCTGACGATCTTCGCCGAGACGCCCGCCGAGCTGCTGCGCAAGCGCACGCCGCTCTTCAGCGACCTCCAGCAGTCCACCGTGTTTGGCACCGGCGGCAAGCGCCTACGCAGCGCCGACCATCCCATCCTCGACCGCAAGCACTGGCAGGCGACGCCGCTGCTCCGCGAGCTGCACGACAAGGCCCAGCTCCAGATCGGCACCAGCGGCTCTGGCAACCACTTCGCCGAGCTGGTCGTCGGCGAGCGCATCGGCGACAATGGCCTGCCAGTCGAGTTCTGCGGTCTGCTCACCCACAGCGGCTCGCGCGGCGTGGGCTACGCCATCGCCACCTACTATATGCGCCTTGCCGTGCAGGAGACCGCCCGCCGCGCCAAGGTGCCCAAGATGTACGAGTGGCTTGATCTGGCCACCGAGGCCGGCCAAGAGTACTGGCACGCCATGGAGCTGGCTGGGGCGTTCGCCCGCGCCAACCACGAGGTCATCCACACGCAGTTCGCCCGCAGAGCGGGCCTAACGCCGCTCCAGGTGGTTCAGAATCATCACAACTTCGCGTGGCGACAGGGCCAGGAGATTCTGCACCGCAAGGGGGCCACACCGGCTGAGGCCGGCGTGCTCGGTGTGATTCCCGGCAGCATGGCCACGCCGTCGTACATTGTCGAGGGCTGTGGTGCAGCCGAGGGCTTGCAGAGCGCATCGCACGGCGCAGGCCGCCGCTGGAGCCGCTCCGAGGCCCGCAGCCAGCTCACCCAGCACGCGGTCGCCGCCTTGCTGCAGCAGTACGATATCCTCACGCACGGCGTGAGCGTCGATGAGGCCCCGCAGGCATACAAGGACATCGAGCGCGTCCTCGATATCCAGGTGGCGGCTGGCCTCATTCGTCCGCTGGCGCGCATGCAGCCGGTGGCGGTGATCATGGCCGGCCAGCACGGCAACGTCTAGCGCCAATCTTGCGCCGCATGGTTTTTAACAGAGGAAAGGTGCTGCCGTTGGCCAGCGTCTTAAACCTGTTAGCGCCTGTGATCCGGCTCGGACCTAGACCGAACCAGCTGTGGGGGGATAATCAGCAACGATCACAGGCGCTAAAAAAAACCCGGAGCCGTAAGGCTCCGAGTTACCTGGTACTGTCCAGGGGAAGATCGATGGTGCAGAAGTGAATGAACTGAGCTGCTGCGATGTTCGACGTGGCTACGATGCTGCTGCGTTGAGCTTGGATGCAACAAGTATGCTGTTGGAACGATGCTGCGTTGAACTGTGACGTTAGCAAAAGTGAGCGAGAATGCTGCTGCGTTGAACTGCGATGCTGGCTAGATTGAGCTGAAACGGTGCAACGTTGAACTGCGATGTTGGCTAGATTGAGCGACAATGTGACAACAATGGTGCTGGAATGTGACAGTGTCGAGCTACGATGGTGCTGTAATGGTGCGATGATGTTCTGGCTGCTGTGATGTTTCAGTTCATTTGTCTTCTACGTGTATAAGCATAGCACGGTGATTATGTCGCGCCAATAGCCCCACAGTCCAATCGTATTTTGCAACAGACCTCACCCGTGTATCCCCCCCGCTGGGGGGTTCTATGTCGGCCTTTTGTCCTGTCTTTGCACACAGGCGCACAAATGTGGTTTTTTTATTTGTAATCATCTTCCTTTAATGTGCTTTTCTTTACCTCCCAGAGCCGATTAAACCTTGTTTTAATAATTTTCAACCCCTAACAATTTAGGCAACCCTAAAAACTGCGTTTGGCAGCGGTTCCAGCCTGGTGCTCCCAGTACCCCCCCAGCAAGCCCAACCCATTGATAGCCGCTCCACATTCAAGCATGGCGTGCTGTGCACCATGTTTTTTGAAGCTCAGCCTTGGGCTTAAGGCCGCAGCTGTGCTGCAACAATCCGCACAGCTCAACCCCCGTCCGTCAGCCGCGATTGCCTAGCGCTGCTTTTTTTCGCCCCACGCACGCAGGCTGTAATGCGCTTGCGCGCTATGTGTGACCGTATGACCATCCAGCGCAAGCCGCCATGGTCAGTGGTACGCTAGACACAGCCCAGGTAGCCCACTGCACCACGTAATTGCAACCCTAGCAGCCAGAAGGAGCAAACGATGACCGCTGTTTTCGCCACAAACGCCACAGGCAGCGACCAGGAGTACTTGCTATGGCTCTTGTTGCATCCACACGGCTTTGTGCTCAACACAGAGTCTAGCGCTACTTCACGCTACTTCACGCTGCACCAAGCAGGATGCCAAACAATCAACGCTGCGCAACATGAGCCAGGAGCCTTCACCCAGCGCCAGTACATCAAAGTGTGCGCCGACGAGCTGCGCGACCTGATCAGCTGGGGGCAGGCCCAGCGCCCACATGCAAGCGTTGAGTACTGCGGCCTGTGCAATCCAACCCCAGCGCCCAGCTATCCGGCTGGCACCCCGCTGCGCCCGCGCAATACCTGACCCTGCTGCACGCAGCCGCCGCAACCAGCACGCTGCGCTATTCATCAAAAAACACCAGCGCCACCGGCCCGTAGAGCGGTGGCGCTGGCGGATATGAACGCTTGGCGCAGGGACTAGCCTGAGTCGGTGGTCTGGAAATTCTGGTAGACGACCCAGGAGGGCGTCTTGCCATCGATCACCCAGATCGCCTGCATGAAGGCGACCTCGCGCTCGGCCTCGATGTTCCACCAGGCCCACCAGCCAGCGCCCTTCCAGCTATTGCGGAAGCGGCCGTCTTGCTCGAACTTGGTGATGTCCCACTTGTCGCAGACGCTGAAGACCGATGAGATCGACACGCCCAGCGCCGACACACCCAGCGGCACAGCAGTGCAGCTGCCCTTGTCGAGGTCGGAGCGCGGGCTCCAGTCCAGCCAGCGCATCGCGGTGCTACCGGCGGCTGGCTGCGCCTCAATCGAGGCGTCGAGCAGCGTAAATGGGTAGGAGCTCTTGGCGGTGGCGTACACCTCAAGCTGCCAGTAGTCGCGCCACTGGTTGCCATCATTGGCCAGCTTGTGGACCTTATAGCAGGTGTCCATCCAGCCAAGCAGCTCATTCTGGATGTACTTGGTCTTGCGCGTCAAGCAGCGGTTGTAGACCATATTCCAGCTGGCGGCGGTAACAGCATCAGGCGTGGCCTGTGCGCTAACAGCCCGCTCGAGCACCTGCGGATCGATCACGATGGCCGTCTGCGCCCCAGCGACGGTGTGGCCGTCGGCAGATTTAGACTGGGTTGTCGCGCTGGACTGGAACGCCAGCTCCGGCGGCAGCACCAGCAGGTCAGGGCTGCTGCTTGTGCCAAAGTTGTACACGCGCAGGCTGGCGGCATCAATAGTGACGCCTTTAGCGGCCCAGCGTGCGGCGGCCTCGCTGGCGGTTTTTTGGCCCAGCGCGGTCTTTGTAATATTGAACTGCTCAACGTTAGCAGCATCGACGGGGGTCGGCGCTGCCGCTGGCTCAATCGCGCCAGCATCGTTGCTCGACTCTTTCGCATAGGCAGGAGCGAAAGACACACAGAGTGCGAAGACAAACAGCAGTGTGAGCTTCGCCATCCAATGGCTTCTGCCAAACCTCATTCAGTTCCTCCTTTGATGTATATCCAGCAGCGATTATCTCCATCACACTAATTCACTTCAAGCGAGTGCCGGGTGGAACCCTGCCGGGGCTTGGCGCTGCGCCCCAAACCGCCTACCTATGCGGCCTACCCACCGTGAATTAGTTTCACGTCAAGCGGGTGCAGGGGAACCCTGCCAGGGCTTGGGGCTGCGCCCCAAACCGCCTACCTATGGGGCGTATCCACCATGAATTAGTATCAATATGGGCAATCCAGAAAATAGCCTGCATATTAATGCGCGATTGCCAAAAAGATAATCACTACAACAAAATATAAATTATTGTGGTTAATCACAACTTAACGAAAACGTTTCCGCTATTAATGAAAACATTTTTTATGATATTGTTAGACATAAAAATTATGGTTGGTACTTTTTGATAATTAAAGCGGGGACACCCCGCGCCCCGGCCGGGCTGCGCCCAGCACCCACGGCGGTACGATAGGCACATGCAGGGACACCTTCGCGCCTAGATAGCTGCGCCCGGCACCCACGGCGGGTCGACAGCCACACGCGGGGACACCTTCGCGCCTAGATAGCTGCGCCCGGCACCCACGGCGGGTCGATAGCCACACGCGGGAGCACACCACGCCCCAATAGCTGCGCCCGGCACCCACGGCGGTTCGACAGCCACACGCGGGAGCACACCACGCCCCAATAGCTGCGCCCAGCACCCACGGCGGTACGATAGGCACATGCAGGGACACCTTCGCGCCTAGATAGCTGCGCCCGGCACCCACG
>JABXJS010000062.1 GCA_013538855.1 Herpetosiphonaceae bacterium | reverse complement strand
GTTCCTTTCTTGGTTGGCACCACAAAGGATACCGCACGATTCGGCCGCCACACCGTTTACCCTGGCCCCAGGGAGTCCTGTGATCTACTGATACTTATCGTCGTCGGTTTGGCGGTAGAGATGATAGATTAGCTTGTCATAAGGAATTTCTAGCAAGTCAGCAACATCACGGGGTGATTGCAGCGCAAAAAACTTCTGTTTGAGTTCGCTAGGTGAGGCTTGAAGCTGAGGTTGCATACCAGTCATTCTCCCTAGGACGAGGATTCGATCTTTCTTGGGCGTGGCAGTGCAAACAGGCTAACAGAGTAATGTACTCATAGCACCGCTGTTAGCGTCGCATTGCTACGAGTTGCCCATACGTGGATGTCTAATTGTTGGTTGCCGCAGTAACAACAGCAGAGAGCAATCGGTGTCCCAGAGAGACATGACTGGTAGCCTGAATTATACATTAAGTGTTAGGGATTTCAACCATTATAAATCACTCATCCCAGTTTACGAGCGTGCCTGCCTGCTCGGGTGGGTACACGAGCTCCCAGGTGTGTGCGGTGCGCTGGACTGCGACCTGGCAGCCTTGACGCAGGTCGTTGCTCAGCAGGCGCTCGTGCTCGATGATGTGCAGCGTCGCGGCTAGGCCAGCGGCTAGATCGTCGGTGGCGAGGTACACGAGCATAAACGGCGGCGCGCCGACGTAGTCGTAGCCGTCGGCGGTGATGCTGCCGCCAGCATGGGCGCAGATGGCATCCGGCAGCAGGTAGCGCAGGTCGGCGTCTGGGTTGGCGAGCTGGTCTGGGTCAAGGAGAATGGCGATGCTAGGCATTCTCGTCCGCGTGCTCGTTGGCTGGCAGTGTCTGCTCGGCGCGCAGCTGTCGCACTTGGGCGCGTAGCTCGTCGATGACGTGGAGCGCGCCTGCGGCGTCCGTGTAGTACCAGTGATCCCAGCCGTTGCATGCGGGCTGGTTGGCGATGGCCGCGCCCATCTTGTGGATGGAGCCGCGCTGGCCGTCGGCGAGCTTGAGCGTGCCGTTGGCCAGCACCGTGGCGGCGCGCTGGCGATCCTGGTTGTAGTAGAGCGGCTGGCCCGGTTGCAGCAGCCCGTGCTCTAGCAGCGTGCCGAACGGGATGCGCGGGGCCTTGCGCTTGGTCGGGATCAGGCCGTACACCTCGGCGCTCTGCGTGGCTGGCGCGATGGCCGCCAGGCGCGTCTTGGCGGCGGCGATGTAGTCGCTGCTGCGCTCAATGCCCACAAAGCGTCGATTGAGCTTCTTCGCCACCGCGCCGGTGGTGCCGGTGCCGAAGAACGGATCGAGCACCACGTCGCCAGGGTTGGTGCTGGAGAGCAGCACACGGTACAGCAGCGCCGCGGGCTTTTGGGTCGTGTGCACCTTCGCTCCATTGACGCGCAGGCGCTCGGAGCCGGTGCACAGCGCCAGCTCCCAGTCGCTGCGCATCTGCTTGTCCTCGTTCATCTCGCGCATGAGCTGATAGTTGAAGGTGTAGCTTTTTTGCTCGGCGGACTTCTTGCACCATAGCAGGGTCTCGTGGGCGTTGGTGAAGCGCACGCCGCGGAAGTTGGGCATCGGGTTGGTCTTGACCCAGACGATGTCGTTCAGGAACCAGAAGCCCAGGTCTTGCATGATCGAGCCGACGCGGTAGATGTTGTGGTACGAGCCGATCACCCAGATTGTGCCCGTGTCCTTGAGCACGCGGCGGCAGGCCGTCAGCCACTCGCGGGTGAACTGATCGTAGGCCGCGAAGCTGTCGAACTGATCCCACTCGTCATCGACGGCGTCCACCTGCGTCTGGTTCGGTCGCCACAGATCGCCCTGCAGCTGGAGGTTGTACGGCGGGTCGGCGAAGATAACATCGACGCACTGATCAGGCAGCGCGGCGAGCACAGCGCGGCAATCGCCCTGGTAGATATGATCGAGCAGCAGCTCAGCAGGCTGATCCGATGGATGGAGCGACATGCGGTATCTCCCAAAATTAAATGGCGCAGGACGCTTATTTTAGCGCAGATCGCGCAGTCGAGCGTGCAGAGCGTCCAGCAGTAACGTTGCGATCGCGTTGTTGATCCCTTCGAGGTCTTGGTGCAGCGCCTGGAGCTGCTGTTGCAGCTCCGTGTCGTTTGCGTAGGCGTGCTGAAGCTGCTCCTCGATGAGTTTGAGGCGTGTGAAGGCTCGCCCAGAGTAGTCGCGAATGCCGGAGACGGCGTAGAGCAGCGCTTGATCGAGCGGCTGCTGGCGCATCTGCTCAAGTGTCCACGCTTCATTCATGGTCGTGTTACTCCTTGCTTGATGTATCTAGCTGCGCCTCAGCCTGCGCGACGAACCAGGCGAAGTCGGCGCAAAACGACTGGGCGGTGATGTCGTGGCGGCCAAAGCGGGCGAAGAATCCGGCCCAGGCCGCGAGGTCGGCTCCGGCCAGACGCGCGATGCGCAGCGCGGCGCACAGGTCCCAGTAGGGCAGCGCGCTGTAGTCGATTGACATAAGCGTACAGTAGCATGTGTTGAAGGCGGCGAAGGCGGTGCGCCCGTAGATCCACAGCACATCGAGGCGGCTGATCGCGAGGTCGCTCAGCGGATCGCCGCACTTAGCGTCCTCCCAGTCGACCACGGCCACCAGCGTGCCGTCGCGCCAGAGGACGTTGCCCGGCCAGTAGTCGCCGTGCAGCAGGGCGGGCTGGTTGCGCGTTGGCGGCACAGCGACGGCGCTGAGGCGGGCGCGCAGCTGCTCGGCGCGCAGCTCAGGCGCGGTGGGGCTGGGCGGGCGCGCCAGCTCGGGGCAGCTGGTGCTGCTGGGCAGCTGGCCAATGTCGAGCGGGGCTATGCGGTGGATGGCGGCGAGCTGCGCGGCCATCTGCGCGCCGGCGCTAGCGTGATCAGCTGGCGCGAAGTCCAGCTGGCCGTCGATGTGCTCGATCACGAGGTAGGGCGCGCTTATGATCGAGCGCGACTCGTCGAGCAGCAGCGGCGCTGGCGCGGCGAGGCCCAGCTTATGCACGAGCTGCAGGATGCGGTGCTCGGCGGCGGCGGCATGGGGATGGGCGCTAGGCAGGCGCATAACCGCCTTGCGCACGCTGCCGCCGGCCTGCGCGATCTCTAGCCCGATCATCATTGCCGAGGAGCCGCCTGCCAGCGGCCACGTGCGCAGCAGCCGCCCGCCGGGCGCAAGCGCCTGGGCAACCTGCGCAAGCTGCGCGGCGGTGATTGACTGTGCCTCCACTGGCTGCTCCTCGCTGGTGCTTGGCCGTTTATTACAATGTAGACAATCTGCATGCTGCTTGGTACCATATGCTTGCGTCGGCCTAGCGTTTTTTCTTGATGTGTGAGCCTAACATTGAACGAGAGTGAGGAATCTATGCGCTTGTTGCAGCACATTTTGCGGCTGTCAGCGGCTATTCTAGCAGCTTATGGATGCGGGCGATGGCTTGTATATCCTGCACCAAACACAGCGGCGGTGCCGCCAAATCGATCTGTTCTCCATATTACGCTCTCGGGCCAGGACATGTGTGGTGGTGGTGGAAGTGGGTCTTTTCTCTTAGCGTATGTGACTGACGCTAGTGGCGCAGCAGTTGTCGGTCGTAGCGTCTCTTTTCAGATACTCGCTGGCGCTGGCAGCTTTAGCTCTGAGCAGGCGACAACTAGTAGCTATGGTATTGCCTGGACGCGCTTCACTCCTGGTTTGGCTAGTTTTGTGGTGGTCAAGGCCAGCACGATGGATGTAGACTCAACTACGCTGGTCAGCGCAGCGCGGATTTTCTCGATTGGACGCATGGATCCGCGTACTCATAAAGGGATCATCGCTGATCGCGAGACATTTTTTGGGCAGCCGCCGCAACAGTCACTCGATCTGCTAGAGCGACTCAATCTTGGTGTAACGTGGGCAGGTAGCGATAGACCAGCGATCAGTTTAGTAAAGTTTCGCTCTAATCCCCAAACTAGCGACGGATGTATAATTGCGCCGCCGCTGCCACTGCAAGAGCCGAATCGTCATGCACAAAGTCGCTTTGTTGCGCATCCAGTATCGCCATTTACCATGGTTCATAGCAGCAATGTGCTGAGCACAGATGCAATGACCATCTCCATTCGCTACACAGATGAGCATGGCGAGCTATCGCACCGCTTACTCTGGTCGCCGAATCATCGTTGGGAGCAGGTTCAGGATGCTCAACTAGATACCACACACAATATATTTACCGTATATGTGACGTCACAGTCCACCCCCAACTTGCGTCAACTCATGGATGGCTGGCCAGCGTTCGTGGTTGTAAATAATAGCAGGTACCTTCCCTTACTGCGAAAATAGTTCATTCCTAAGAGGTGCACTATGAATCTGCTGGCCCAAGGGCGGATTGCGGCGGCGCGGCTGAGCCGTAGCCCTGTGCTCGATCTTTCCGACTGCGATTTGCGTGCTGTGCCACTGGAGATCGCAACGCTTGATTTCGTGCGCGTGCTAAACCTACGGGGCAATGCGTTTCTTGCTGCGCTGCCCGCTGCGCTTCAGTCAATGCGCGAGCTAGAGCAGCTGGATCTGTCGTCTACGTCTATGGCTGCGCTGCCCGAGTGGCTGCGGCGCTGCGAGCGGCTTCAGGTGCTGGATATCAGTGGCACCTGCATCAGCGCGCTGCCAGCATGGCTTGTTGAACTGCCTGAGCTGCACACCCTCAACATTGGCTTGACCGATCTGGTTGAACTGCCAGCGTGGCTGGTTGAGCTGCCGAGCTTGCGCGATCTAGATGTGTCGGCGCTCGATGGGAACAACCTTGCACTGCTTGCTGATCTACCATGCCTGGAGCGCCTAACGCTCAACACACTGAGCTTGACAGAGGTACCCGCCTGGCTCCAGCGGCTGACGCGACTTACCTACCTTGATCTGAGCGACAATCATCTGACACACCTTCCTGACTGGCTGGCGCTGCTGCCACGACTTCAGACCCTCGATCTCAGCAGGAATCGCCTTGAGCGGATGCCTGCGAGTCTCGTTGCTAGCCCTCAGCTTCAGGTGCTACGTCTTTGTGGAATGCGGCAGTCGGAAGAATTTTGGGCGGATGTGCGCTTGCCTGCGCAGCTCGTTGAGCTGGATATAGGCGGTAACTGGCTGTCGCAGCTGCCGCAGGGCCTACACGCGCTGCCGCAGCTACAGACGCTCGAGCTTAACGCAAACAATCTTGTGACGCTGCCGGCTGTTGCTTGGCCGCAGCTGCGTACCTTGGATCTGTATGGCAATCACTTGGAGGCCCTGCCGTTGTGCCTACGCACGCTGCCGCAGCTAGCGACTCTGATTCTAGGTGAGAATGCCGTGGTCGAGCTGCCTGCGTGGCTGGGCGAGCTGCACTGCTTGCACACTCTCGATCTCGAGTACAACGCCTTTACGCAGCTGCCGCCTGCTTTGTGTGCGCTACCTGCGCTCCAGGCGCTGTATCTGTGCGGCAGCTGGCTAGCAGATGCTGATCTGACGCCCTTGACAAAGCTGTGGCAGCTAGAGCACTTGGGTCTTACTGGTGCAATGGGTATGCAGCATGCCCCCTCGTTCATTGCGCAGTTCGCCCGCCTGCGCCTGCTTAACTTAGGCTTCAACGGGCTGGTTGGCCTGCCTGCTTGGCTGCCGCAGCTTGATCAGCTTGAGATACTAAATCTGAACTACAACGAGCTAGAGACAATTAATGATACGCTGCTTCAGCTGCCACGGCTGCGCTGTCTTGACCTGCATGGCAATACACAGCTGCCACCTGCGCCTGAGCTGTTGCATACGCTTGCGGCACGGGGCGTGAGCATCGACACGCAGTTTTGTCGATTTCATAGGTGAGCCTGCGGGCTGTGGGCGCGTTGCCCGGCGCTAGCGCGGCGGCGCGGCTCGTCGCCTGCTGGTGTGGACGGGATAGATCGCCACCTGGCCGCTGCGCAGGCCCAGCGCTAGCGCGCTGCCCTGGGCGTTCCACGCGGCGGTGATCGGCACCGCCATGTGCATTCTGGCGGGCAGATCAGGCAGGACGGTGGAGCTGCTGGCGCACGGCGTGCCGTCGAGATACAGTAGCTGCACAGTCTGCTCCCAGTCGCCGATGGTCAGCAGCGGCAGGATGGGGTGAAACAGACAGAAGGCGACGCCGCTTTGGCTGCGCGCTCGCCTGATGCTGTGGCTGTAGCGCAGGTCGGCAGTGTAGAGATTAATCTGGCGCTCGGAGTAGACGGCCAGCAGCGCTCCGTCGGGCTTCCAAGCGAGGCGCAGGCTCCAGTCGTCTTGCTGTGGCTCCGGCAGGGCGATGCGGCGCAGCGCTGGCGGCCGTCGCGTGATAGTGAACTCGGCGAGCGTGCTTGGCTTGAGCTGTGCAGGGATGCCGGAGTTGAGAGTCCAGTCGTTGGGGCTGGGTGCCAGCTGCACCCGTGTGCTATCGGGACTCCAGGCGATATCGCTCACCCTGGTGAGCCAGGCTGGCAGCGCATTCGAGCGCCACACCAGCACGCCACGGCCAGTGCGCAGCAGCAGATAGTTGGGCTTGTCCTGCACTCCAGGCATACGCTGGTACTCGCTCAGCCAGCGCCCGTCGGGACTCCACGTGAGCTGAAAGCGCTGATCGTCAGTGTATTCAGCGTGGGCGCTGGGGCGCAGCGTCGTCGCCGTCGGATCGCCGTAGTCGTAGAGCGCCCAGGCTGAGCTTGTCTTGACGAGCAGCAGCGGCTCATTTGGGTGCAGCGCCAGCGAGACCAATTCGCTACTGGGCAGCGCTAGGCGAATATCGCGCTTGTGTGCCCAGTCGAGAATGCGCACATCGCACTGCCGTGTGGGCATATCGTAGCTTGTATAGGCGAAGCGGCGGCCATCCGCCGACCACATGCCGCCACTGCCATTGGGCTTATAGCGCACGCTGCCATGGCTGCTCCAGATCACCGCCCAAGTGCAGGTGCAGAGCTGATCGGTGAGCGGGTTCCAGCTCACATCCTCATACATGGTCGGCAGCAGGTTGCGCTGTAGCAGAATTGGCGGCGCGAAGCCCGTCACGGCCTTTACCTGTGGGCGCTCGGCCTGCGCGGCGTACCAGAGGCGCTGCTCGCTCTCGCCGAGCGGCTGCCAGGCAACATCGACCTGCATCGAGTGTGCTCCTTTCTCTTGCTGTGCGCAAAAACTGTGGGCCACGCCGTCACGGTCGAGTGTGCATAGCCTGATTCTAGCAGACGAGCGGACGAGTGGGCAGCGCTGGGCATCCATAAGAATCGCCGTGACGTGAAGCACGGCCAACCGCGATGGGTCACGCCCCAACGAGCGGGCGCGCGCAGCCTGATTCTAGCAGACGAGCGGGCGAGTGGGCAGCGCTGGGCATCCATAAGAATCGCCGTGACGTGAAGCACGGCCAACCGCGATGGGCTACGCCCCAACGAGCGGGCGCGCGCAGCCTGATTCTAGCAGACGAGCGGGCGAGTGGGCAGCGCTGCGCATCATCAACCATACACCGTGGACTTTCGGCACAGGGTTTGCAGAGATTTGGCTGTAGAACGTTGATGATGCAGTGTGGCGGCGCGCTGCGTGGCCTGCGCCTGTGCTGCACATAATGGAGGTGATGATGGAGCGCCCGTGGTATAAAAACGTGGTCATCTATGCAGTGAATGTGCGCACATTTCAGGACTCGAACGGCGATGGCTGGGGCGACCTGCCCGGCCTGACCAGCCGCCTCGACTACCTGCGCGAGCTAGGCATCACCTGCCTGTGGGTGCAGCCGTTCTACTGCTCGCCCTTCAAAGACAACGGCTACGACATCGCCGACTACTATCGCATCGACGAGCGCTTTGGCACCTTCGATGATCTGGCCGACCTGCTGGCGCAGGCGCACGCGCGCAACATCCGCGTTGTGCTCGATCTGGTGATGAACCACACCTCCGATGAGCACCCGTGGTTTCTGGCCTCTGCCCGCGACCCCAACGCGCGCTTTCGCGACTACTATGTCTGGGCCGCGGCTCCGCAGCCGGTGCCGCCTGGGCAGCGCACGATCTTTCCTGGCGTCACATCAGGCGTGTGGTCCTACAACCAGACCGCCGACGCCTACTACTATCATCGCTTCTATGCGTTTCAGCCCGAGCTGCACTGTCTGCACCCCGAGGTGCGCCAGGAGATTTTGAAGGTGCTCGACTTCTGGCTGGCCTTTGGCGTCGACGGCTTTCGCATCGACGCGGCCTCGCATATGATCGAGCACAAGGGTACCAGCACCAAGACGGTGCGGCGCGACCACACGCTGCTCAAGCAGATCTACCAGCTGGTTGAAAACCGGCGCGCGGCTCCATTTCTGCTGGCCGAGGCCGATGTGCAGCTGGAGCATCTCGACAGCTACTTCGGCGCGGGCGACGAGATGACGCTGCTGCTGAACTTTCTGCTCAGCGAGTACCTGTTTCTCGCCTTTGCTACCCAAGAGGTGGCCGCGCTCGAGCGCCTGCTAAGCCATCTGCCCGAGCGCAGCCAGCACACGCAGTGGGCCAACTTCCTGCGCAACCTCGACGAGCTGGACCTTGAGCGCCTAACAGAGGCAGATCGTCAAAAGGTCTATGCGGCCTTTGCGCCGCAGCCGACCATGCGCGCCTACGAGCGCGGTATCCGCCGCCGCCTGGCCCCGATGCTCGACGGCGACCGGCAGCGCCTGGAGCTGGCCTGGAGCCTGCTGTTTGCGCTGCCTGGCGTGCCGATCATCAACTACGGCGACGAGATCGGCATGGGCGATGACCTAGCGCTGCCCGAGCGCGACGCCGTGCGCACGCCGATGCAGTGGGACGCCTCCGCCAATGCTGGCTTCTCCAGCGCGCCCGCTGATCAGCTCGTGCACCCGCTGATTAGCTCAGGCCGCTTCGACTACCACACGGTCAATGTTCAGGCCCAAGCGGGCAAGCCAGACTCATTTCTCACCTGGATGCAGCGCCTGATCGCGCTGCGCCACGAGCACCCCGAGCTAGGCTGGTGCGAGCCACAGGTGCTGGAGTGTGATGATCCGCATGTGCTGGCGCATCTGTGTCGCTGGCAGGATCGCACGCTGCTGCTGGCCCACAACCTGGCCGACCAGCAGCGCCAGCCCATGCTCACGCTGCCCGACTGGCCGCAGGCCAAGGTCACGCCGATCTTCGGCGCGCAGGAGCACAGCTTCGAGGATGGCCATCTTGCGCTCACGCTGCCGCCCTACGGCTACATGTGGCTCCGGCTCACAGCCTCCGAAAAATAGCTCGTGCGCAGGGCGGATCAAAAAGTGCGGCGTGTGCTGTAAAGTTATGCGAGGATCAAGCGCAGGCAGTGCTCAATCTGTGGCCGCACGCCCGCCCGTGCCCGCCCCCAGCCGTGATGTTCAGCGCCGCGCGGTAGCGCGCTGAGCCGGTGGATGCAGGTGATGAACAGCGCGTGGCGTGGGCTGTACGGTCGTGCTGGTGTCCCGCTCAGATGGTGCTCAATCTGCGGCCGCGCGCCCGCCCGTGCCCGCCCCCAGCCGTGATGACCAGCGCCACGCTTAATGTTTGCTGCTGCGCTGAGATTTGCAAGGAGGATCGCAATGACCGCTGATGAGACCTGCCCAGAGTGTGGTGCGCCGCGTACAGCTGGCCTAACGTGCTGGGAGCAGCTAGGGCTGCTGATCGCCTGGGAGCACGCCGACCCTGAGCTAGCCGCCGAGCACTTCCTGACGGTGGCCTGCTACAACTTCCAGCACCCAGCCCAGTTCACCGACGCGGCGCTCGCGGGGCTGCGCAGCGTGTTTCTGGACTACCTCGCCGGTCGGCCCATCGCTGAGATTCGCCGCCAGGTTGGCCAGCGCGCCGCTGGTGCCGTGCGCGTGCTCAGGCCGGAGAATGAGCGGCGGCCCGTGCTGCGCCGCTGGACGCTGACGATCGCCGATGTGTACACGCCGCCGCACAGCGCCGGAGCGGCCGCCCGAGTCAAGGCGTGGGCGGCCAGCATCAAGGCGGAGTGGGAGCGCGAATCGGCTGGTCGCTAGCGGCGCAGGCGTGTGTGTATGGTAGTGCACAAATGTGCACCAAAAAATAAAAAGTATGCTATACTAGCGATCAAACCTTCTCCTCTCTCTTCTCTCCCACCAGCGGCCCCGATTCAGCGGGCCGTTGGTGGTTTTAGTGTGTGTGAGCTGGGGTGATCCCCAAGGCCCCCAGGGCTGCGCCCGCCAGCGGCCCGGGATTGTAGTTCCGCGTGGCGTTTTTCTGTGTGTGTGTGAGCTGGGGTGATCCCCAAGGCCCCCAGGGCTGCGCCCGCCAGCGGCCCGGGATTGTAGTTCCGCGTGGCGTTGTTC
>JABXJS010000061.1 GCA_013538855.1 Herpetosiphonaceae bacterium | reverse complement strand
CAGCGCAGGCCATCAGCGCCGCCCACGCGCACCTGCCTGCGCACCACCGCACCGCCTGCACCAGCCACGCCTACGCTGCGGCAACTACATCATTACGTCAACTAGTAATCAAACAAAGCCAACCTGGCCCAGCACGCACGCGGTCCCTGCCAGCGCCAGCGGAGCGCATACATCCGCCGCCCGCCACCGCTGCGTAGATGCATGCACCAGCGCAGCGCGCTTGTGTTGAACAGATTCGTCTGTGGTTGAGCCAGCGCTCGCGGCCAGCACGCACCGGCGCTGTGCCCGCCCAACCCTTGCCGCGATTGCCCAGCGCTCGGTGGCGCACACATCGGCCAGCAGCCAGCCCAACGCGCATTCTACCAGCCTACCGTCAGCGCACGCCGGAGCGCCGACGCGCCAGCAGAGCACCACCGACGCCACGCGCGCAGCCGTCGCCGCAGACAGGCGCGCACACATCAGCCGCAGCGCGCTCTGCCCAGCAGCCACACCCAGTCGCCCCCGGCGCTTAGGACCGATAGGATGCTGTGGGATGCGGCGAAGTTTGGTACAATCTACACACTCTATACACTCAGCAGAGCCACCTCGACGCAGCGACTTGAGGGTCGCCGTAGCAGCATTTGCTACAGATACACACCAACAATCCTTGCAAGGAGCCATCTATGACAGATGTTACCTTCGACGCCCACCTCATCGACCGGCTGCGCAGCGCTCAGCACATCGTCGTCCTCACCGGAGCGGGCATGTCCGCCGAGAGCGGCATTGCGACCTTTCGCCAAGGCCCCAGCGCCCTCTGGACCAACGTTGATCCCGAGGAGGTCGCCACGCCTAAAGCCTTTGGCCGCGACCCCGAGCGCGTCTGGCGCTGGCACCTTGAGCGGCGGGACAGCATGGCCGCCGCCCAGCCCAACCCCGGCCATATCGCCCTGGCCGAGCTTGAGCAGCACGTTCCGCGCCTAACGCTCATCACCCAAAACGTCGATGGCCTGCACCGCCGCGCAGGCTCGCACAACGTGATCGAGCTGCACGGCAACCTGCTGCAGGCCCGCTGCGCCACCGAGGGCACGATCTACGACACCTGGCCCGCGCCGCCGCCGCTACCGCGCTGCCCGGAGTGCAACGCCCTGCTGCGGCCCAACGTCGTCTGGTTCGGCGAGCGGCTAGACAGCGCGCTGCTGGAGCAGGCCCAGGCCGCCAGCTTCGACTGCGACATGCTGATCGCCATCGGCACCTCGGGGCTGGTCGCGCCCGCCGCCACCTTCCCGATGAACGCCCGCGCCCAGCGCGCCCTGCTTATCGAGATCAACCCCGAGAAGACGCCGCTTAGCCGCCACGTGCGCTACGGCTTCCGTCAGCCGGTCGGCCACGTGCTGCCCGCGCTCGTCGCCGCCGCATGGCCGCCTAGCGCACGGGCGCTAGCGCCGCTGGGCAGCCCAGCCACCATCAAAACATAGTCCTCAGCGGGCTTGTTGCTCGCGCCAACACGTCTGATTGCACCTGCGGCCGTCTACCCGCAGCCGCCCCACATCTCCCTCGAACGCATCACGCGAGAAATGCACGAACCTCGCTGCTCCTGATCGAGCAGCGAGGTTCGCAGAGAAAGCGACCGCAATGTGCGCGGCTAGCGCGGCTAGCGCTGGATCAGCGGCAGGAACAGGCTGTACTGCGCTGTGGCCTGCACGGTGCTGGCCTGGGTTGGGCCATACTCGTTGGTCGCGCCGCCGACCTCGCTCTCGACGAGCCAGTAGTAGTAGGTGGTGTTTGGCGCGATGCTGGTGTCGCTCCAGCCGTAGTAGATGCCTGCGCCGTGGGCCGGGATGCTGCTAGCGGTGACACGCACTGCGCTCGCGCGATCCGGGCTGGTGGCGCGGTACAGATCGAAGTGGCTGGTGTGCTCCTCTTTGCTGGTGAGCCAGCGCACGCGGATGGCCTGGCCCTGCGCCTGCGCATTGAAGGCGATCAGATCGACAGCGGTTGGCGTCGGCAGCAGCATCAGGTAGTCCTCGACCTCGCCGCCGGTCGCAGCGCCGGTGTAGGCCAGTGAAGGGAAGATCGGCTGGCTCGGCAGCAGGCGGAAGCGGCTATACACGTTGCGGCTGCCCAGCGCGATCATGCCGCTGGGGATGTCGAAGGCAATGTTGTACACGCCGGTTGACACCGCCTGGCTGACGATCAGTTCATTGGCCTGGTCGAACAGCCCGTTCTTGTCGAGATCGACCCAGCCGACCAGCCAGCCAGAGCCATTGACGCTGACGCTGACCGCGCCGCCGCCCGCGCCCTCGACCCAGGTGGCCGTATCGAAGGTCACGCCGTCCTCGTCTGCGCCATCGCCATCGGCGGGGGCGGTGGGCTGGCCGTCGGCCTCGCTGTCAGGAGCTGTCGCGCCAAGGTACAGCGTTGACGGGCCAGTCAGTATGTGGCGCGGCCCGTCCGGCCGCCCGGTCTTGGTGGTCGAGTACGAGGTAGGCAGGTCGCCGAAGTCACTTGTAACCGTCATCTGGTAGGCGAAATCGACGCCCTGGACATTGGCGTTGACCGTGACCTGCTGGAACGCCGAGTTGACACCGGGCTGGACCAGCGATGCAGGCGTGTCGCCTGTCTGCGTGACCAGCGCAAGATACTGCTCTGGGTTGGACAGCGACACAAAGTACGTGCCGCTGGCGAGGTTGTTGAAGGCATAGTCGCCACTGGCGCTTGTGGTGGTGGTGGCGATCAGATCGCCGGAGCTATTGTACAGATACACCGTCGAGCCAGCGTAGGCCGCCTCGCCAGTCGCCGTGACGACGCCGCTCGGGCCAAGCCCGCAGACGCGATCGGCCTCGCTGCCGTCGAGACAGACGGTGCCGCTGAGGCTCAGCGCGCCGCCGGTGTACTGGTAGCCAAAGTCGGCGTTCAGACTACAGTTGGTGCAGGGTGTGCCGCCAACCGCCGTGACCGCGCCGCCGCTGACCGTCACCGTGGTGCTGCCGTTGGGCGTGCCATCGGGATCGTAGGTCGGCGTCAGGCCGCCGGGGAAGTCGGGATCGGCCGTGTCAACCGTCACCGTGTAGCTGCCGTTGGGCACATTGATGAAGCTGTAGTGGCCGTCGATGTCCGTCGTTGTGGTGTAGCAGGTGAACGGTGCCGTCGTGAGGCACAGCTGCACGGTCACGCCAGGAATGCCGGTGTCGCCAGCGTCCTGCACGCCGTCGTGGTTGACATCGATGAATAGCGTATCGCCAACCACCGCCAGCGGCTGGTAGCCGAAGTCCGCACCCATGAAGCTGGAGCCAGGCAGGATCGGCACGTTGTACAGACCATCGCAGCCAACGGCGGCGACATCGGTGCACGGCACGCCGTCGGCGCTCGGATCGGCGGTCAGGGTTGGGTTGCCAGGGATTGCGCCAACGCTGACCAGGTAGGAGCCGCTGGGCAATGGGCTAAGGCCGGTGAACAGATAGTGGCCATCAGCGTCGGTGGTGGTGCTCGCAACGGGACCCTCGCCAGCGTCGGCGCAGTCGCCGTCGCCATTCAGATCGCTGCACAGCGTGACGGTGACGCCAGGGATGCCGCCCTCGCTCCAGTCCTGATCGCCGTTGCCGTTGGCATCCCAGTAGATCGTATCGCCAATCGCGCCAAGCGGGGCGAAGCCAAAGTCAGCCGTCAGGTTGGATGTGTTGGTCGGCAGATTAATCACACGTGTGGTCGGCGTGGTCGGCGCGAGCGGCAGGCCGAAGGCGTCGGTCGGCAGCTGCGGATCGTTGGGCAGCACCTCGACGTGGTAGGTGCCAGCAGGGAGATTTGTAAACAGATAGTGGCCGTCGGCGTCGGTCTGCTGAGTCTCGACAACCACAAACGTGCCATCGCCGTTCAGGTCAACGAGCAGGCGCACGGTCATGCCGGCCAGGCCGGTCTCCTGCACGCCGGACTGGATGCCGTCGCCATTTTTGTCATACCACACCGTGTCGCCAATGCTGCCGCCGCCGGTCGGCGAGTAGCCGTAGTCGTGGGTCAGATAGGCGCTGGTGCCATCGACGCCAGTGGCCGCCGACTGATTGTCGCAGAGCGAGCATGGCCCAACCTGGCTGGGATCGGCGGTCTGATACACATTAGCCGGGAAGTCGGGGTCGCTCGTGTCAACGGCGACCACATAGTTGCCCGCAGCAACGTTGGTGAACAAGTAGTTGCCGCTGGCGTTCGTCGTCGTTGAGGTCACCAGCGCATCGACGGCCGGATCGTACACGCCATTGTTGTTGAGATCGCGGTAGAGGCGCACGGTCACGTTGGGCATGCCCTCATCGGTGGCGTCCTGCACCGCGTCGCCATCCCAGTCATAGAACAGCGTATCGCCGATGGTGGAGCTGCCGGAGCGCTGGAAGCCGAAGTCGTGCGAGCCGGAGATCTCGCCAGCGCTGAGCACCTTGACGATCGTATTGTTGACCGTGCCGTCGGTCTCGCCGGTCTCGGTCCAGGTTGGCCCGGCGGGCAGCGTGCCAGTGTTGACGCGCAGACAGTACGTCACCGAGGTGGCGGTCAGTCCGCTGAAGCGGTAGGCTCCATTGACCAGCGTGGCCGTCGCCGCCGCCGGCGCGGTGCACGTTGCGTTCGTGTACAGGCTGACGCTGCCAGTCAGCAGCGGCTCGTTGGCCCCCTTGATGCCATCGCCGTTGATGTCCTCCCAGACGGTGCCAAACAGCACTGGCGAGACACTGTAGCCAAAGTTGACGTTGGTCACATCGTTGGCATTGGAGATCGTGCCGATCACCGCGTTCAGGTTGTCGTTGGTCGCGTTGGACTGGCTATCACAGGTCGTGCAGGTGCGCGCTGTGGCCGGAGCGACCGGCTTCTCGTTGACATCGCCGCGCTGGACGATGCCGCTGGTGGCAATTGAGCTAGGCGTAACTGCCGTGTAGTAGTAGCCATTGCGCAGCCCGCCGAACAAGTACGCGCCGTTGGCATCGGTCGTCTGCGTCGCCAGCGCCACCCAGGTGCCACCGTTGGCCGCCGCCGTGCACGCGCGCGTCGCATCGCTGGCCGGATAAAGCATCACGCCATTGACCTGGCAGCCGTAGAGCGTCACCGTTGCGCCAGGGATGCGCGTATCGGTGCCCTCGTAGCCAGTCGTGCCAGCCCAGCCGTTGTTGTTCAGATCGCTCCAGACCACGCCGGCCAGCGAGCCAGCCGGGTTCAGCGGCACCGTCACGGTGGAGACGCCGGTGTTGGCTGGCGTGCCGTTGGCAAACTCGGCGCTGTTGACCGTGGCAACGTTGGTCACGTCCATCGGCGTGCTGCTTGGCTCCAGGGCGCGGAAGGTCACGACCACGCTCTTGGTGCCGCCAGGATACAGCGGGCCGAGGTTGTCCCAGCTCAGCGTGCCCAGCGGCGCGCTGCTGTCGGCGGGCGGCGTCGAGGAGACATACTGGAGCTTGGCCGCCTCGTAGGTGTCGGTCAGCGGCAGCGGGTTGATCGTGGTCGAGTCGCTCGGGCCGCACAGCTGATCGGTGGTTACGCGGAAGCCCATGGCGTCGATGTAGAGCGTCTGGCCATCGACCGAGCCAGTCTTACGCGCCATAAACTTCAGGTCAAGGTTGCTGCCGACAAAGTCGCTGAAGGTCCAGCCGCGTAGCGCCGTCGCATCCCACACCAGCAGGCCCTGGTTGGTCTGGGTGTTGAATGCGTTGATCTGCGCCGGTGTGAAGTTGAGTGTACCAAGCGAGGTTGCACCGAGCAAAATCTCGGCGCTGGCGTAGTCATCAACGAAGGTGCCCGGCGCGACATACACCGAGAAGACCGCCTCGACCTTGGTGATGCTGCCGATCTGCGACATCGAGAATGTGTCGGCGCGCACCTCGTCAACATTGTTGGCGAAGGCCGAGGAGGCATACTGGCGATCTGGCCCGCCTGCGCCAGCCACATTCGGTCGATTGAGGAAGAAGCCGTTAGAGCCGCCGCTGGTGGTGGTGTCGGCGACCTGCGCCCAGGCGATGCGGCTGCAGAAGGTCGGCGTGGAGCTGCCGTTGCCAGGCAGGTTGTTGGTCAGATTAATCGTGTACTTAACCGTGTCGCCCTCGTAGACCACGCTGGGGCTGGTGAGCTGCTTATTGATCGTCAGCGCTGGCGCAAAGCCAAAGTCGATACCGCTCTGACTCACGCCGCTAGCTGAGGCGTGGGTCGGGTCGAGCGCCACTGTGCGCGAGGTCGAGTTGGTGCTGGTGAAGCCGGTTGGAATATCGGGATCGGTGTGCTCGACCGTCACAACAAAGTTGCCGTCGGGCAGATTCGTGAAGCTGTATGCGCCGCCGGGGCCGGAGAGCTGCTGGCCGACCAGCGCGTCGCCGACGCCATCGTTGTTGGTGTCGAGATACAGCGAGACCGTCACGTTGGCGATGCCCAGCTCGCCGCTGTCCAGCACGCCGTTGGCGAAGAAGCCAGCGCTGCCGTTATCGCGGAACACCGTGCCGCTGAGGCTGTTGTTGCCAAGCACCACCGTCAGCGCCGAGTCCTCGGTGAACGGATCGGTGTTGCCAAACGAGAGCGCGCCTGTGTTAAGCACGACCGGCGGGTTGGTGTTCAGATAGGTCCCAGGGATGGTCGCCTGATAGCGCACGGTGCCGCTGGTGTTGGCCGGGAAGTCGGCCCCCAGCCACCACTGGATGGTGGTCACGCTGCTGGCTGGCGGCTCGGTGGCCGACCACGTAATGCCGTTGTCGGTTGAGAAGAGCACGCGATAGGCGCTGACGCCCGCAGGCAGCGTGTTGTTGGCCGTCGCGCTGCCCGCCACATAGGTCACGCCCAGCGGCACCGTATCGCTGATGACCAGCGGCATGCCCAGCGAGAACGCGCCCGCAGTTGCCGGACCAGGGTTAACGAAGCTGATCGCGTAGCTCAGCGTCTGCGGCAGCGCCGGGCCAGCGGTGGCCAGATCGACGGTCTTATCCATCGTGATCGGCGAGTTGACCGTCTGCATCGGCGGCATGGCGTGGCCATAGTCGCCGCTGAACTTCTCGTTATCGAAACCCGAGGCGACCTCCTGGTAGGGGCTAAGGCTGGAGCCGCACACGCCGTCGAGCGCGACATACTCGTAGAAGACCAGGCCGACCACGCCGGTGTTGTCGGGCACCTGCGTGAAGTACAGTTGATCGACAAACGGAATGAGCTGCTCGCCGCCGCCGATCAGCTTCACGATCAGCAGGCCGTAGGTGCGCACAAGCCGGAAGCAGCCAGGATCGTACAGGCTCGGATCGCCGATGGGCTGAAGCCATGCGTTGTGATCGGGCACAAAGTCGCCGTCGTTGTCGAAGCCATGGCCGACCACGCCCAGATCGTACCAGATGCCCTGAGTTGAGACCTGCGTGCCAGGATAGGCCGTGCTGCCGCCGCCGGGCACGAACGTGCCCCAGCCAAAGGCCGAGGCGATGGCGTTCAGATACTGGTCGGGCACCTTGTTGTCGCCATTGGGCCAGATTTTGTTTGCCGACGCCGAGATCTCGTTGCGCATCGTAAAGCGGCCCGTCATCGCATTTGACACCGAGCCGTTATTGGCGCTAGCCCACACATCGTACTCGACCCACAGATCATCATCGGGCTTGATGCCGCCGGTCACAGTGTTGCCAAGATCATCAAGGCGCGGATAGCTCACCACCCAGTACTGCACCGTGCAAGCGCCTGGCGCAAGGCTCAGCAGAAAGCGTGTAGCATCGCGCGTGCCGCTGCTGCCGCCCTCGTGGGTCAGGCTAAAGCTCCCCACCAGCGGGGCCTGGGAGCGTGCCGGATAGATGCCCGGCGTGCTGGTGCTGAGGTTGCCCGTGTAGTTGCCCACCGAGACAAAAACGTCGTCAAGCGCAGCGTTGCCGGTATTGCAGACACGGGCAGAAATAAGAGCAGAGCGTGGCGCATAGGTCGAGGGCGACTCCACGTTCGAGTCCACCACAAGATTAGGCCCGCTCAGGAGCGTGATCGAAAATGTCCCAGCCTGCGGTGCCAGCGCCGGAGCGCCAGCCGGAGCAGCCAGAAGGCTGCCCTGCACCGAGAAGCAAAGGGACACCAGCAACAACAAGCGAGTGAGCAAACGTGCGTTTTTCATGGACAACATCCTTGTGCACATTGACAGATCAGCAGCAGGCGATAGATTGCCAACCTCACCACCAGCAGCAAATCCTAAACCCATGATCGCAGCAAATCTTAACGATTAACCTTACTAACAACGGCCCACTTGGCCTATGCACGATGGTCCTAAAGCACCCTGGGTCCTAGTTGGGATGCCTATAGCCCGCAAGGACCTATAATGAGTGCAGAGTACTATGCACTAGGTTCAATCGTTAGGCGATACAGTGAGGTGTCTGAGTGGAATATTTCACTACCGCGAGCTTCTATCTCTACTATCGGGCAAAGCCTGTGCTGCGCATGACTCCTATGGATAACGACTTTCCTTGGATCTACTTTTCTCATCTCCAGCCGCTGCAACGACCGCTCATAGTGCCGACTAGCAAAAAGTACCAGCCAGCAAACACGCTCCCGCAGCCTAAACCTCGCTGCAAGTACTAGCGCCAGCCAGCTTTTTTTGAAAAAAGAATCGTCTGTGGTTAAGCGCCCACGGCTCAGACACAGAGTCTGCGCTTTTGCCACCCCAACCGCTCACTGATGGCGCTGCCGGGGCCGACGCACGCTCGCCCCCAGGCAGCCGGGCCGCTGAAGCGCAAAGCAGTAGCCCGCCACGCATTCACAGCCAGCTACAAATCGCATATACTACGCGCAGATGTCAGGAACCCCCAGCCAGAGAATGGCGCTGGTGCGCCAACCGCAGCACCTGGATCAGCCGATCCAAGCTCTAAAGCGTGCATCATCATTAGTATTGAAGTGACTCGACGGCCCCACGCTCGTCAGATGTGGGAAGAAAGGACGTCAGAATGCGACCGTATGTGTGGCAAATCGTTCAAGTTGGTCTTCTGCGCCTACAAAGTGTCCCGCTGAATGCGGATATCTCCGCGATTCTGGGCCTGAGTATATCGATGATGGATGACATCATGCAGCAGACGCTGCCGCTCGTGACGCGCTTGGGTGGCGAACAGTTCGTTTCGATGCCATGTGGCTACGAGATCTACTGGCGTGGCAGTGATGCGCCAGAACACATCATCATTGATTTTAGTCAATGGGTGCCGCTCGTCGGGGTCTGGGTCTATAATGGGGAACCGCCAGCAGACTTAATGCAAGCCTTGGAGCAGCAATTTGACCGCTACCATCTGACGCAGCTACTGCCCGACGAATTAAATGAGCTTGATGGCCTGCGGCTTACACAACGTATTCTCAGTAGATCACAGGACTCCCTGGGGCCAGGGTAAACGGTGTGGCGGCCGAATCGTGCGGTATCCTTTGTGGTGCCAACCAAGAAAGGAACCGT
>JABXJS010000060.1 GCA_013538855.1 Herpetosiphonaceae bacterium | reverse complement strand
TGGATGATCGGCGGCGACTGCGCGTGCAGGTACGCGAGCACCGCCAGCAGCTGCAGCGCCCAGTCAACGACGGTGGCGAGCGGCGGCACCTGCTGATCGTGCAGCAGCGCCGCGAGGTCCGCGCCAGCGATAAACTTCATCACCAGAAACTGGCCCTTGGCGGTGGTGAAGTAATCGGTGACAGCGGGCAGGCCGGAGTGGTCGAGCTGGGCCAGCATGCGCGCCTCACGCTCGAAGGCGGCGCTCCAATCGGCGCTGAGCAGCATCTGCTTGATGGCGACGCGGTGGCCCAGGCGCTCGTCGATGGCGCTGTAGACCGCGCCCATCCCGCCCTGGCCGATCGTCTGCTCGATTCTGTAGCGCTCGTGAATCAGCGTTGCTGGGGCCAGCATGCCACCTCCTTCGTAGACTTCGTGTGGTAGGAACAGTATAGCAGCGCCGCGCCGTCCATGCGAGCGCGCCAGCCGCCACGGCGCTCGCTCCCGTACGGGTCGCCCGTGTGCGCAGCAGCAGCAGCGCCGATCAACCACGGCGCTGTGGTTCTCATCACCCTGCGCGTCAGCAGCCACGGCGCTCGCTCCTGTGCGGATCGACCCTGTGAGCAACAGCAGCGCCGATCAACCACGGCGCTGCTGTTCACTATACACAGCGGCGCTGGGCGGATGCCCTGCCACGCCCAGCGCCAAAACACAGCCACCGGCGCTACTTTGTTGGTTGGACTGCATCGACGCTCCACAGCGTCGCCGCGCCCGTGCCGCCAGTCGCCAGGGTGCGGCCATCGGGACTCCAGGCCAGCGCGTGCAGCGCTGCGGTTGGCTCGGCCAGCGTCGCCAGCCCCTGGCCGTCGGCGTCGAACACATTGATGCGCCCATCAGCAAAGCCCAGCGCGAAGAGCTGCCCATCCGGATGCCAGTCGACCAAGTATGCAGCATCAGGTGCGACCGTGATCATGCGCAGCTGCGCGCCGCTGGCATCCCACAGGCCCAGCGCTGTCGCCGTGCTGGCGAGCAGCCGCGAACCATCGCGACTCCAGAACAGCTCGTAGATGGCGCTGCTGTGGCCGCTCAGCGTGTGCAGCAGCTGACCGCTCTGCGGCTGCCAGAGCTTGATCACGGCATCTTCGCCGCCGGTGGCAAGCTGGCCTGTGCTGCTCCAGGCCAAGCTCTGCACAGGGCCAGCGTGGGCCGCAATCGTCGGCCAGCCGTCTCCATCGGCGCGCCAGAAGTGAATGCTGCCAGTGGCGTCGCCCCAGGCCAGCGTCTGCCCGTCGGGACTCCAGGCCAGCGCAGAGCGGACCGAGGACCACTGCCGCACGCCTGTTTCCCAACACTCCTGCCGCACGCCTTGATACGTCCACACACAGATCGCACCATTATCAGCGAGCGCAGCCAGCAGCTCATTGGAAGCATTCCACTCAAGCTCAACAATAAAGTAGTGGTAAAGGTCCATCGTGCGCCGCACATGAAACATGGTTTGGACCCCGCCCAGCGTGCGCCAGATGCGCACCGTACCGCCCCAGTCACCAACCGCCAGCGGGGCCTGATCCAGCTGCGCCTGCTGGCCCCAGCCGAGCGCGGTGGGAAAATAATCGAAGCCGTCTAGCTCTTGCACATAGCTTCCATCGGCGTCCCAAAGGTAGACATGTGTGGATGAGTCGATGGTACCCAGCGCATTACCATCGGCCACCCAGTCGAGCGCAAGAACATCCGCATAGCTGCTACTGAGCGTGAGCGTCTGGACTGGCTGGAGCCGCGCGACATTGGCGGCGCTGAGCGGCATGCGCTCGATGGGCACCTCGGGCAGGGGCGTGCGCTTGATGGCATAGAGCAGCACCAGCAGCGGCAGCAGCAGCACGAGCCAGCCAAGCTGTGGGTACCAGCGCAGCCGCCAGCGGCGCTTGGGCGCTGGCGCTGGCCGCTCCAGCCACGTCGGCTGCAGCACCAGAAACTGGCCCTGCGCGGTGGTGACATAGTTGGTGATCGCGGGGTGGCTGGCGCGGTCGGGCAGCGGCAGCGCGTAGGTGGCGTGCTCCAGCTCGGCGCTGGCGGCCGCGCTCAGCGTAACCTGCTTGAGCACCACCGGCAGGCCGGATAGCTCGTCGATGGCCTTGTAGAGCATGCCCGTGGCGTCCGACCCGATCTTCTCTGCAATGCGGTAGCGGCCCTGAATCAGGGTTGTAGGGGACAGCATAAACCTTCTCTCCGAAATGTGTAGCGAAATGCTGAATACAGTGTAGCGTTTATACGCATTCTCACAGCGCATGTTACAGCCTAGATTACCACACAACAGCGTGCAGCGATACAGCGCTGGCGGAAATCAGCGCTCGCTCCGCGCCACCAGCCGCTCGCATCCATATCCATAGCAGCAAGCGTGTTTTGAAAATGCTGCGTCGTGGTTAAGCCCCCGTCGGCGTGCTGCCCACCTGCGCTGGTGCCGCCTCGTCCGCACATTGGCTCCAGGCCTGGTTGGCCGCGCCAAGCGCTCCGGTGCGATGGCTCAAGCAGTGGGCTAAGCACGCACTGCGGCTCTGCCCGCACCAGCACGGCCCAACCACGGCGCTGTGGTTCAACCAGCCCGCACGACGTGTGGAACCAGCAGCACACTGCGGCTCTGCCCGCACCAGCACGGCCCAACCACGGCGCTGTGGTTCAACCAGCCGCCACCGTGCACGGATCGCCAACTCGTTTGGACCATGCCGCGTCGGTGGTCGGGCCAGCGTCGGCCTGCTGCCCGCCTGCCCTCGGCCAGCCCGCCCGCTATGTGCTC
>JABXJS010000059.1 GCA_013538855.1 Herpetosiphonaceae bacterium | reverse complement strand
TGATGCCGTAACGGCCATCTACGGCATGGTTCGGGCTATCCCGCTCGCACCGTACCGACCCTACACGCCACCCGAGCCAATCCTGTGATCTACTGATGCCGAGCTTAAAGCGCAGCTTGAGGCCGCCCAGGTGCTGGCCGTGCGCACGACAACGCTCAACCGCATCGTCGGCGACCTCAATGCGACCGATGATATAGAAGTTATCTGCCAAGTGCTGGCCAACAGCGCCCACTGGCTGCTCGACTGTGATATCTGCGGTTTAGCGCTCGTCGATGATCACGATCATGTGACCTTCCGACTTGTTGCGCCTTACGATTTGGAGATCTGGTCGCTTATCCCTGGTGGCACTATCGATGAGCAGCTGCGTAGCGTGCGCGCCTCGGCCATCAGCAACAGCCGCGAGTATCCGCTGATTGAGCAGTTCGCCGCGTTGCCTGCTGTGCCCGACACAGTCCGCTCGTGGCTCTGGGTGCCGCTCCGCGCCGGCGACATCCACTGTGGAACGCTGCTGCTTGGCTCGTTCGCACCAAACTGCTACGGCTCCGATGATATTCATATCGCCTATATGTTTGGCGTGCAGCTCAGCGCCGCGCTGCAGCGCGCCAAGCTGGCCCTGCGCCTACGCCAGGAGCACGCCAACACCACAACGCTCTATCAGGTGCTGCGCGATCTGGCGACCATGACCCGCGTTGATGAGCTACTCGCACGCTTCATCCAGGTCGGTGTGCTGATCACCGGCGCGGAGCATGGCACTTTGCTGCAGATTGACCCTGATGAGCGCGAGCTGGCTGCGCTGACCACATGGCCGCACACACTAGACGCTGCTGATCAGAACCTCGCCGCAATCGCTGCCCATGGCTACTTTCCGGAAGTGATTAGCACCATGGAGCCACTGCTGATCAGCGATGTGCAGCATGAGCACCGCTGGACGCCGCAGATCGCCGCTGAGGAGGCCGCGCACGCGCTGCTCGCCGTCCCAATCGCCCACCAAGGGCGGCTGAATGGTGTGCTGCGCCTGACCAACAGCACAGCGGGTATTTTTGAGGCCGAGCACTGCTCGATGCTGGCGACACTGGCCCAGCAAGTCTCGATCATGCTTGAAAATGTGCGCTTCAACGAGCAGCAGAACCGGCTCTTTCATCAATATGTGGCCACGAATGTGGCCGACCTGCTGCTGACCAACCCGCAGCTGGCCTCACTTGGCGGTCAGCGCCAAACCGTAACGGTCTTCTTCGCCGACATCGAGAACTTCACGCCGTTTGCGGAACAGCACTCGCCAGAGCAGCTGATCACGATCTTGAATGACTATCTCGGGATTGTGGCCACCGTCATTCAAGAGCACGGCGGCACGCTCGATAAATTCATGGGCGATGCGGTCATGGCCTTCTTCAACGCCCCCGTCGCGCAGCCCGACCACGCCGAGCGCGCCGCCCGTGCGGCCATTCGCGTGCAGCAGCTCATTCGGGCCTACCATCGCCTGATCGCCACCGACGAGTCGCTGAAGTTCCGCATCGGCCTCCATACTGGCGAGGCTGTCGTGGGCAATATCGGCACCCAAACGCTGCGCAACTACACAGTCATCGGCGACGTGGTCAACACAGCGAAGCGCATTCAGGAGTCCAGCAGCGCAGGCGAGATTCTGGTCAGTGCGGCGTGCCGTGCGCAGCTTGGCCCAAGCCTTAGCACCGAGTATGCTGGCGATATCGCGCTTAAAGGCAAGAGTGACCCGCAGCCGCTATACTGGCTACGCCCATGTGTGCAACCCCTCTCTACAGGTTGACAATCTTCTGCTATGATGGCACTGCTACAGTTTTGGAGGAACGACCGGCATGCAAACCACCAATCTGGTGCTCGCTTCGGCCTCACCACGCCGCCACGGACTGGTGCAGGCGCTCGGCCTTGATTTTAGCATCCAGGCTACCGACGCCGAAGAGCGCACCGATCCTGTCCCGCCAGCCATCCAGGCGGCTTTGCCAGCAATCGATCTGCCTGTGCTCAGCCATCCCACCTTGCTGGCATGGCGCAAAGCCCAAGCTGTGCGCGACGCGGGCCATGCCGGGCCAATCTTGGCCGCCGACACCATTGTTGTGCTTCAAGGCACAATCCTCGGCAAGCCACGCGACGACGAGCACGCCCGTACGATGCTGCGGCAGCTGGCCGGCACATGGCACACCGTGTACACGGGCCTAACCGTCCTCCCCCATGCGTCCAGCACACCGCTCTTCGACTTGGTGCAGGCGCAGGTGCGGCTCGCGCCCGTGGATGCGCAAACGATCGCTACCTACGTTGCCACCGGCGAGCCGCGCGATAAGGCCGGCGCGTATGGCATTCAGGGCCTCGGCGGCAGGCTGGTCGAGCAGGTCGAGGGCAGCTTCACCGCCGTGGTTGGGCTACCGCTGATCGCAACCGCAACGCTGCTGCACAGAGCTGGAGTGCCTGTTCCGCGCACCCCGGAGGAGGCGTGGCAGATTTGGCGTCAATCAATAGAAAAGGAGCCGCTGTGTATTCAACAATCAATGTGCTGATCGTTGACGATCATCCGTTGTTTCGCCAAGGCATTCGCTGGGCGCTCTCCAACGAGCGCGATATCAAGATCGCCAACGAGGCCTCCAGCGCTGAAGAAGCCTTAGAGATGATCGCCGAGCGCGAGCCGGATGTCGTCCTGACCGATCTGCACTTGCCTGGCATGGACGGCCTGGACTTCACGCGCACCGTTCGCCGCCAGTATCCGAGTCTCGGCATCGTTATGTTGAGTATGTACGAAAGCGATGAGTACGCCTTCAATGCGCTCAGCGCCGGTGCCGCCGCCTACTATTCTAAGGAAGTTAGCCCACAGCAGCTGGCCAACGTCCTACGGCGCTTCGCCCGCGGCGAGTACGTGATCAACGACGTAATGTTTGATGATCCGCGCATCGCCGAGCGCATCCTCACCCAGTTCCGCGGCCTGCACGCCGGGATTATCGCCGAGCCAGATTTAGACATCAGCGTCTTCTCGCCGCTCAGCGATCGAGAGATCGAGGTGCTTGAGCACATCGCTGCTGGCTCCGCCAACAAGGACATCGCCGATTCACTTGGCATCAGCACGCAGACGGTCAAAAACCACATCTCCTCCATCCTGCGCAAGCTCTCGCTCAATGATCGGACCCAAGCGGTGCTCTACGCACTGCGCCGCGGCTGGATCGACACCCCGGCCGCGACCACCGACACAGCAACAGCAGGCGCTGACGATGATGACCATCAATGACCAGCGCGCTGGTTATCCTAAACCCGAAAGCGGGCAACGCTGACCAGCGCCGCGCCCTCGCGCAAGGCATCACCGAGTGGCACAAGCACGGCTGGCAGGTGCAGATCCGCGAGACCACCCGCGCCAACGAGGCCACCGAGATCGCCCAGCGCGCAGCGGCGCACTACAACCTTGTGGTCGCCGCTGGTGGCGATGGCACCATCAACGAAGTCGTCAATGGCCTGGCCCACACCGATGCAGCGCTCGGTGCCATCCCCATGGGCACGGGCAATGTGTGGGTGCGCGAGCTGCATCAGTCGCTCAATCCGCTGCAGGCGGCGCGCCAGCTGCTGAGCGGGCGCATCGAGACGGTTGATCTAGGCCAGGCCAATCAGCGCTACTTTTTATTGATGGCTGGCGTGGGCTTCGATGCCGCCATCACTGGCTCTGTCCAGGCTAATGAAAAACATCGCTTGGGCCGCCTCGCCTACCTCGTGCGCAGCGTGCCGATCCTCTGGCAGCTGCGGGGAACCCGCACGCGGATCGAGATCGACGGCACGCCGCTGAAGGGCAATGCCCTGTTTGTGCTGATCAGCAACTCGCGGCGCTACGGCGGTGTGATCAACATCGCCTACCGCGCTGCGATCACCGACGGGCTGCTGGATGTGTGCGTCATGCTCGGCAACAGCGCGCTGGCCACGCCACGGCTGCTCGCCGGCATCCTGCTGCATGGCCACGACATTGTGCCCGGCCTGCACTATGCCCAGGCGCATGAGATTCAGGTCGCCTGCTCGCGCTCGCTGCCGATTCAAGTTGACGGCGATGCAATCGGCACCACGCCCATGACCTTTCGCAGCGTGCCCCAGGCGCTGCGCGTCGTGCTGCCCCCAACCACGGACCCAAACGATCTGCTCGTTGCGCCGCGCCCGTGGTGGCAGCGCCTCAGACGCTCATCAGTTTTATGATTCTGCATCCGTGCTATGCTTAAGGGTATGAATTAAATCATTACACCGCAGGAGTATTCAGCGTGCGTCGTGTTGTGTTGTTGCTGATCATGGCGGGGCTGCTAGCCGCATGCGGCGGCCAGGCCCAAGTCCTGCCGACATCCGTTCCCGTTGAGGCTGGCCCCGTTAGTGCAAACGAACCCACCGCTCAAGTTGCTGTTGATAATCGCGTCGAGGTGCCAGGCAAGCTGCTGCTTGTCAACAATGCCAACCTTGTCATCGTCTCAGGCGAAAAGACCGTTCAGCTCACCAGCAGCGGCAAGAAGTACCAGCCCACCTGGAGTCCCGATGGCACGCGCCTAGCCTATATTCAGCGCGAAGAGAGCTTCGCCGACCTGTGGGTGATGAGCGCTGACGGCTCCGATAAGGTGCAGATCACCAACAACGAGCCGCAGGGCATCGAGGCGCGCTCAGAGACGCACGTTACATCGATTAAGTGGGCCTTCTATCCGGCATGGTCGCCAGATGGCAGCCTGCTCACCTATGTCTCACAGGCGAAGCCGCCCACGTATGTGATCGCAGGCAGCGAGGTGCCGATCGAGTACCCGCTGTCGCTGTACCTCTATGGCTCCCGCCGCATTGGCGATGGCAACTTCGCCGGTCCCTCGTTTCAGCATCTGCTCAAGCTGGGCACCGATCTAACGCACCCAACGTGGGGAGCCGACAACAGCTTCATCGTCTACACGCAGACCGAGCGCGACACCGATGCGCCGCAAACGCTGGGCTTCTTCGACTATGCCAGCGGCACCAGCGGCGTGCTCAGCGGCCAGACCGCCGAGCAGTTCGCTAACACGCTCGACCCCGACTTCTCTGCCGACGGCAGCTGGCTGGCCTACATTCAGAATGCCGACACCAACAGCGATATCTGGGTTGTGCCTGCGCCTGCCAGCGACGGCAGCGTGGCCGGCACGCCACAGCAGCTGACCACCGGCCGCCACATCCGCGCCCCCACCTGGTCGCCAGATGGCAAGCATATCGCCTTCTTCGAGGCGCGCAACAACACGATTGTGCTGTATATGGCCGATGTCGCGACGAGCGGCGCAGGCAAACTGAGCCTGACCAACGAGCAGGAGATCTGGCAGGGCAACTTCGACACCGACTCAGGCATGAGCTGGGTCAAGTAATTTTTGCTGGAAAAGTTTAATCATGGTATACTATACGTCGGCGCAGCGCCTATAAAGGCGCTGCGCTATCAACGCACGCCTTCTAATGCGCGCGCTCCTGCCGAGGTCTCTCGGTCCAACCGTGCAAGCGATGAAGGCGGAGGAAATGCGCCACCACGGTGGCAACAAGGCTCATAAGGAGAACACATTGACCGACACAACGACACAACAGCGGGTCGTGTCCATGAAGTCCCTGCTTGAGGCAGGTGTGCACTTCGGCCATCAAACCAAGCGCTGGAACCCGAAGATGCGCCAGTTCATCTTCACCGACCGCAACGGGATTCACATCATCGACCTGCAGCAGACGATCACGGGCCTGCAGCAGGCGTATCGCTTCGTGGCCGACGCCGTCGCTGGCGGGGGCAAAATCCTGTTTGTGGGCACCAAAAAGCAAGCGCAGGAAGTGGTCGAGGAAGAGGCGGATCGCTCCAACCAGTTCTACATTAACCAGCGCTGGATGGGCGGCCTGCTGACCAACTTCAGCACGATCAAGCGTCGATTGCAGCACCTGCATGAGCTTGAGGCCCGCCGCGACCGTGGTGATTTCAACCTGATCACCAAGGCCGAGGCCACCAAGCTCGAGCACGAAATTGTAAAGCTCAATCGTGTGTTCAGCGGTATTAAAAACATGGATCGCCTGCCAGCGGCGATGTTTGTGATCGACCCACACAAAGAGACGCTCGCCGTCAACGAGGCCCAGAAGCTGAATATCCCGATTGTGGCGATGGTCGATACCAACTGCGATCCAGACCCAATCGAGTACATCATCCCATCCAACGATGATGCGATCCGCGCGATCCGCCTGATGACCAGCAAGATCGCCGATGCCGCCATCGAGGGGGCCACGCGCCGCCAGTCGCAGCAGGTCGAAGAGCGGGCGCTGGCCGAGCAGACCAAATACGAAGACGATGAGTTTTAATCAAACCGTCCGATAGATAACCACAGCAATCTGGAGATCGGACGAGCATTTTAGCTCGTCCGTTTCCATGTCAAGGAGCAAATACCGTGGCAATTTCGATGGATCAAGTCAAAGAACTGCGCGAGCGCACTGGGGCCGGCATTCTCGACTGCAAAAATGTGTTGAACGAGACCAGCGGCGACATGGACGAGGCCATCCGCATCCTGCGCGAGAAGGGCATGGCGGCAGCGGCCAAGAAGGCCGACCGCACCGCCGCCGACGGCCGCGTCGATGTCTACATCCACCCCGGCAACAAAGTGGCAACGCTGATCGAGGTCAACTGCGAGACCGACTTCGTGGCCAAGACCGACGACTTCCAGAAGCTCGTCTATGATCTGGCGATGCACGTCACCGCTGCCCGCCCGCTGTATGTCAACCGCGAGGACGTGCCGGCCGAGGAGCTAGAGCGCGAGCGCGACATCCTGCGCCAGCAGAACGCCGACAGCGGCAAGCCAGCCAACATCGTCGAGAAAATCGTCGAGGGCCGCATCGAGAAGTACTACAGCGAAGTTGTGCTGATGGAGCAGGATTTCGTCAAAAACCCGTCGGTCAAAATCAAAGACTTGATCAAGGAAGCCATTGCGAAGCTAGGCGAGAACATCGTCGTGAACCGCTTCACCCGCTACGAAATTGGCGGCTAACTCTGGCAACGATACCGCCGATAGGTGTAGCTAGGCAGTCCTAGCCGCATCTGTCGGCGGTTTTCCATCAGGAGGACCCAGTATGCAACCACATTACCGACGGGTCATGGTCAAGCTCAGTGGTGAAGCGCTCGCCGGGGATCGTCAGCAGACAATTTCATCAGAGGTGCTCGACTATATCGCTGCCGAAGTTGCCAAGGTAACGCAGCACGGTGTGCAGGTCGCCGTCGTCCTCGGCGGTGGCAATATCTGGCGCGGCGGGCCGGCGATCAAGGCCGGCATGGAGCCGCCGCAAGCCCACTACATGGGCATGCTCGCCACAATTATCAATGCGCTGGCCCTGCAGGATGCCCTTGAGCACAATGGTCTCGAAACACGCGCAATGACAGCGATCAAGATGGATGAGGTGGCCGAGCCGTATATCCGCCGCCGCGCCGTGCGCCACATGGAAAAAGGGCGCGTGGTGATCCTCGCTGGCGGCACCGGCAACCCCTACTTCACCACCGACTCTGGCGCAGCGCTGCGCGCCGCCGAACTTGGCTGCGATGTTATCCTTATGGCCAAGAATCGCGTCGATGGTGTCTACAGCGCCGATCCGCGCACCAACCCGCAGGCGACGCGCTTTGATCACATCACCTACCTCGACGCCATCAACCGCGGCCTCACGATCATGGATAGCACCGCGCTTACCTTCTGCATGGATAATAACTTGCCCATTATCGTCTTCAGTCTCGATAAACCTGGCAATCTCGAACGCATTGTTCTGGGCGAACAGGTCGGAACAATGATCAGCAACCAATCGGCGCAGACCGTCGCCTAGGCGACGGCTCTCTGGCAAAGGAGATAACGATGATCAAGGATGTGCTCAACGAAGCCGAAGTGAAGATGAAGAAAACTCACGAGGCGCTCCGCCACACGCTGGCCAGCATTCGCACAGGTCGCGCCTCAACCGCACTGGTCGAACATATGCCTGTGGAGTACTACGGCTCGGAGATGCCGCTCAACCAGCTGGCCAACATCGCCACGCCCGAAGCGCGCCTGATCACCATTCAGCCCTATGATCAGGGAGCAGTCAAGGCGATCGAGAAGGCCATCCAGAACTCCGACCTCGGCATCAATCCCTCCAACGATGGCCGCGTCATTCGCCTCGCCATCCCGCAGCTGACCGAGGAGCGCCGCAAGGAGCTGGTGAAGCACGTCAAGGCCAAGGTCGAAGAGGCCAAGGTGTCGCTGCGCAACGTGCGCCGCGAGGCGCTGGAGGCGCTGCGCAAGCTCGAGAGCGACAAGGCCATCTCCGAGGATGACGACCGTCGCGCCCAAGATGAGCTCCAGAAGCTCACCGATCGCTATCAGAAAGAGCTAGAGAACACCGGCGCGAAAAAAGAGGCCGAGGTGCTGGAAGTCTAAATCCGCACGTGATGCCGGATTGTCTGCTGACATCCGGCATCAGTTTTTGCACACAAGTGCTTGAGAACTACGGTGCAACCTCGTATGCTCCACTTAACTACTCTCAGGTTCTTAGTGCAAAAGGTGAATAATCCATGACGATGCAACAGCCGATCTCTACCTCCATGCCGAGCCATGTCGCGATAATCATGGACGGCAATGGGCGCTGGGCACAGGGGCGCGGCCTGCCGCGCTTGGCCGGGCATCACGCTGGCACCGGCAATATTAAGCGCATAGTCCGCGAGGCAATCGCGCTCGGCATTCCCTATCTCACCCTGTATGCGTTCTCGACGGAGAACTGGCGTCGCCCATCGTGGGAGGTGCGCGGGCTTATGCGCATTATGGCCGAGTACCTCGATCGCGAGCTGCGCGATCTGCACGCCGAGGGCGTGCGGCTGCGGCTGCTCGGCGATCTGGACAACGTCGACAACGCGCTGCGTAAAAAAATTCTTGATGCAATTACGCTCACCAGCAACAATACGGCGATCACCCTCGCCGTGGCCTTCAACTACGGCGGCCGCGCCGACATTCTGCGCGCAGTGCGCGAGATTATCGCCACCGGCGTTAGCCCCGATGAGGTCACCGATGAGATGATCAACCGGCATCTCTACACCGCCGGTATGCCCGATCCGGATCTGATCGTCCGCACCAGCGGCGAGCAACGCCTGAGCAACTTCCTGATCTGGCAGGCGGCGTACAGCGAGTATTTCATGACGCCACTACTGTGGCCCGACTTTGGCCCTGACCAGTTCCGTGAGGCGGTGCAGAGCTTCGCCTACCGTGAGCGACGCTATGGGGGACGCCCAGGGGAGCAAACTGCGAGTGTTGCAACGAATTCTTAGTGCGCTAGTGCTGGCCCCAGTTGTTTTGGTATTGATCTGGGTCGGCGGTTGGTGGCTAGTCGGGTTGATCGCCGTCGCTGTGCTGATCGGCATCCACGAAATGGTCACGATTTTTGAGGCGGGGAAGCTGCATCCTCGCCTTGTTGTTGCCTGGGCCATCGGCCTCGCCTTCGTGGCCGCAGCGGTGTTTCAGCACCGTACGACAGTTGAGCTAACGGCGGCGGCGCTCACCTTCGCTGTGCTCGCTGCACTGATCGCCGAGATCATGCGCCGCGATCGGGCTGGCTCCCTGGCAGCCTGGACCGCGACGCTTGGCAGCGGTGTCTACGTGGGGATGCTGCTGACCTTCTTTCTGCGCCTGCGTGCGCTTGATTTGCCCACGCTCGGCGCTGGCCCGCTCGATGGCCTCGGACTAACGCCAGGCATCGCCTGGGTCATCATTACCTGTGCAGTCACTTGGGCCTCGGACACTGGCGCGTACTTCACCGGCCGCGCCCTTGGCCGCCATAAAATGGCCCCGCTGCTTAGCCCCAAGAAAACTTGGGAGGGCTTTGTCGGCGGGCTGCTCGCGGCAGTGCTGGCGGGTATCGGCATTGCCGCGCTGCTTGGGCTGCCGGTCAGCACTGGCGGCGGCATCGGCCTGGGCCTCATCGGCGCTGTTGGCGGCACCTGCGGCGACTTGGCCGAGTCACTGCTTAAGCGCCAAGCAGGCGTCAAGGACTCAGGCAAGCTTATCCCCGGCCACGGCGGTCTGCTTGATCGCATCGACTCGCTGCTGTTTACTGGGCCATTGGTTTTCTACTTAGCGCAGTTTCTGATCCGCTAGCCGTCACCAGCAACCATGCACCGCTGCGGCTACGGCGCACCACACCTGCACCTCACTGCGCTGCATTATCCCACCAGCAGCGGCCAGCAACCATGCACCGCTGCGGCTACGGCGCACCATACCTGCACCTCACTACGCTGCATTATCATTCCCCACCAGCAGCCGCCAGCAACCATGCACCGCTGCGGCTACGGCGCACCACACCTGCACCTCACTGCGCTGCATTATCGTTCCCCACCAGCAGCCGCCAGCGACCATGCACCGCTGCGGCTACGGCGCACCACACCTGCAACTCAACCGCTGCATCATCGTTCCCCACCAGCAGCCGCCAGCGACCATGCACCGCTGCGGCTACGGCGCACCACACCTGCACCTCACTGCGCTGCATTATCGTTCCCCACCAGCAGCGGCCAGCAACCGTGCACCGCTGCGGCTACGGCGCACCACACCTGCACCGCAACCGCTGCGCTGAGCAGCAAAAACGCCAGCGCTGGAGTGACCGCTCAGGGGTGCACCTCAGCACTGGCGCGGGGTAAACGGGCTGCTAGGCTTGCGCCTCAGCGCTGCGCTCTCGATCTTGGGCTTGGGTTTCCACAACGCGCAGACCAAGCGCCGCTGCGGCCAGCACCAAAACACCGCCGATCACGTAGGGTGAAGCCTCGCTCACGTTATCGAGCAGCCAGGTGCCAGCCAGCGGCGCAATCACGCGGCCAAGGCTGCCCATGGACTGATAGAGGCCCAGGTTTTGACCGCGCTCGTTCGGTGCCGAGCGCAGGCTGATCAGCGACGACAGCGATGGTGTGAGCACACCCTCGCCGAGCGCGATCAGCGAGCCGATCAGCAGCAGCTCCCAGATGTTTTGCGTAAAGCCCAGCACCAGCAGCCCTAAGCCTAGGGCGATGCTACCGCTGACAATCAGCCGCGCCTCGCCATACTTATGGGCCAAGCGGCGAATAAGGCCACCCTGCACAAAGGCGACCACAACGCCGATGTAGGCCAGGGTGTAGCCAGTCTGCGTGCTGCCAAAGCCTAGCCGATCATCGGCGAACAGGGCGAAGGTGGTCTCGAACGCGGTAAAGGCTAGCCCGATCAGCAGGGTGATGCTCAGCAAGCGGCCGATACGCGGGTGGGTAAACGAGCGAAACAGGCGCGTTACGTCGATGGTACGCGCCTGACTTGCCGGATGGCGCTGCGCCCGAGCTGGCTCAGGCAGCCAGATCGCCGTCATGACCATGCTGACGAACGCGATGCCAGCAGCAACAAAAATCGGCAGGTGGTAGTTCTCGCCGCGGCTGAGAAAGCCGCCGATGGCCGGGCCAACGATAAAGCCCAGGCCCAGCGCCGCGCCGATCACGCCCATGCCGCGCGCACGGTTCTCATCGGTGGTCACATCGCTGACATAGGCTTGGGCGATGGAGATATTGCCCCCGGTGATGCCATCGAGAATGCGCCCAAGAAACAGCAGCAGCAGGCTGTGCGCCAGGCCAAACAGAATCAGGCTGCCGACAGTGCCAGCGAGGCTCAGCACGAGCAGCGGCTTGCGCCCGTAGCGATCCGACAGGCGCCCGAGCAGCGGGGCAAATATAAACTGCATCAGTGCGTAGGAGCCGATCAGCAGACCGACAACAAAATCGGAGGCTCCGAACGACTGAGCGTAGAATGGCGTGATCGGAATAATAATTCCGTAGCCAAGCATCCCAACAAACGCAATCAGGCCAATAATCAGCAGCGGTGGCAAGCCCTTGCGCTCCGACGATTCTCCACGGTTCACAACGTTATCCTTTTGCTTACTCACGAACAAGAAGAGAGCATCTGACGCGCCGAGGTGCAGATGCCCTGCTATCAGTATAGCACCGCCGCCTGGCCTTGGTTATAGCGCACGCGGCACCCGCTAGGCCACATTGATATGTTAAACTAGGCCGCACGTTGATTGTGCGCATACCAGTTCACGTTAGCGACCCAGCCCTACGTACTGGCAAGGTTCTAGCCTGCGCCGGGCATGGGGCAGGGGCCATGTGCAACGGTATACATCGAGCAATTTGTAACATAAGGATGGTTGTATGATGGATGCGGCAACGCTCAAGGCGGAGTTTGAGCGGCTTGGACCTTGGATCACGCAGTATCACATTGACGGCGAGACCTACGGTGGCTTTTTCGATGCGCTGAACGACGCCCGCGTCACCCAGTTCTTCGAGGTCTTTCCCCAGGCGCAGACGATTCTGGAGCTAGGCAGCCTGGAGGGCGGCCACAGTTTGGCGCTCGCACGGCATCCTGGCGTGCAGCGCGTGGTGGCGCTGGAGGCGCGCGAGCCAAACCTGGCACGGGCGCGCTTCATCCAGAGCGTGTATGGTGATCAGATCGTGGAGTTTGTGCAGGCCAACCTAGAGGATTGCGACCTCGGGCAGTGGGGCAGGTTTGATGCGATCTTCTGCAGCGGGCTGCTGTACCACCTGCCTGAGCCATGGACGCTGCTCGCACAGTTTCCAGCGGTCAGCGCCAACCTCTATATGTCAACCCACTACGCCTTTGACAACGAGGCCAGCGTCACGCGCAACGGCTACCAGGGCAAGCTCTACCAAGAGTTCGGCGTGGCCGATCCGCTCAGCGGCATGTCCGACCAGTCGTTCTGGCCGACGCTAGCCGAGCTAGAGCGCATGATCAAGGACTGCGGCTATACGCAGGTCGATGTGCTGGTAACCAACACCGAGCACCCCAACGGCGGCATCGTCAACCTCAAAGCCAGCGTCAAGTAGCCGCAGCGCTGCTGATGCCGCCGCAGTGGACAGCTACTGCGCTGCGGCGGCATCAGCGCGCGACTGCGCCGGTGGCGCAGCAGGCCAGGTCGGCCTCGGTCCCAGCAGCCACGCTAAAATAGCCACCGAAGATCAACCAAAACGCGGGACGACGCAGCCCCGCACTGATCATGCGCCAAGCAGCGCTACGACCTACACGCCGGAACAACGGCGTAGGGATTGCTTCGCGCTACAACTACCCATGGCGGGAACGCAGAACTAGCCATTGCCGTTGCGCTGGGCCGCCAGCACATCGGCCACCGCCAGCGAGCAGCCGCGCTGCTCGGCCGTGCTAGCTCGACCAAGCACCTCGAAGCCATGGGCCACGGCCACGCCACGATCCTCCGTTTGCAGCGCCAGCACCGAGTAAAGATTGGCCAGATCGTAGTGGCGCAGCAGGCCCAGCTGGCCGCGCTCGACCGGCTCCAGCGTCTCCGGATCGACGATGAGCGTGCGCACCCACGGCGGCACCACCTTGTAGCGCGGCTGCCACTCGTGCATCCAGGCGGCGCGCAGGATGCCATCGTAGAACTGGCTGGACATCTCGGTCATGCCATACTCGTTGATGCAGTTCACCGATGCCAGGCCCAGCAGCGTGCCATATAGCCCATACAGCTCGTCGCGGGCGATCGGGCGCGCGGTGCCCTTGTTGCCGCCAGTGTCCATGAGCCGACTGCCCACCGGCAGTTGCCACGAGCGCCCTTGGGTCTGGCACCAGTCCAGAAAGTGAATAAAGCTGCTTTGCACACCAAGCAGGCAGATCGGCTGCCCGGCAGCGACAGCGGCATCAAGCGCATCGGCCAGGCCCAGCACATCCAGCCCGCTGTCGCTGAGAAAGCTGCGACTTGCGGCGCTGCCATGCTGGTGCAGCGCATCATCAAGCATGTGCGCCAGCGACGAGTGCGGCCGCTCACGCGCCGACCAGAACAGACTGTAGATCGGCATCCGCAGCGCATCGGGAAACAGGTGCGCCGCCAGGTTCGGGCGCAGCGCCGCCTCGTAAAGCGACACATCGCGCACATAGTGGCTGCCGCGCTGCTCAACGCCCTGGGTGGTGCCGCTGGTATAGTAGACGGTGGCGGCCTCCTCGGGCGGGAAGGTTGTTAGCGCGAGGTGCTTGAACGCGGTCGTCGGCACGGCGGGGATGTCTTGCCAGCGCGTGACCGTGGCCGGCGCGATCTCGCGGCGCTGACAGAAGCGCTGATAGGCGCGGTTATGTTCCCACTGGTAGGCAAAGACCCGCAGCGCCAGCGCTTCGAAGGCGGCGTCATCGCTGGATGGCAGCCACTGGGCGGCGGCGATAAAGCTGCGGATATCGGCCTCGAGCTGGGCAATAGCGTGGGTTTCCATAGGCTTCCTTCGTAGCTAATTTGCCACATATCCTACCATATCCTTCACTCGTGGTAGGTATGAAGCTGCTACAATGCCTGCGAGCATGTGTCCAGATGTAAGGAAGTGTATGAAAGCTTTACTCATTGAAAACCCGCTGCTGCTGCTCTTTGTGGTCGCCGCGATCGGCTATCCAATCGGGCGCATCAGGATCGGCGGCGTGAGCCTTGGCGTCGCCGCCGTGCTGTTCGTTGGGCTGGCCTTTGGCTCGCTCGACCCGGACATGAAGCTGCCAGAGCTGATCTATCAGCTTGGCCTGATCCTGTTTGTGTATACGGTTGGCCTGAGCAGCGGACGCTTGTTTTTTGCCTCGCTGCGCCGCGGCCTGCGCGATAATATCCTGGTCGTGGCCGTGCTGGTGCTCGCTGCCGGCATGACTCTCGCGGCGCACTGGCTGCTCAACCTCAAGCCAGCGCTCACCGCCGGAATGTACGCTGGCAGCCTCACCAACACGCCAGCGCTGGCCAGCCTGATCGAGTATCTCAAGCAGGCCGTGCCGGCCGCCGCACGCGAGCAGGTCCTCAACGAGCCGGTCATCGCCTACTCGATCACCTACCCGGTTGGCGTCATCGGCATGATCGCGGCGATCGTCATCGCGCAGCGCTGGTTTAAGATTAACTACGCCCTCGATGCGGCCAAGGCCGAGCCAGGTGCAACCTCGCGCCTGCTGGAGAATCGCACGATTCGCATCACCAAGCCTGCCGCCACCAGCGCCAGCGTTAGCAGCCTCACCAGCCAACACCGCTGGGAGGTCGTCTTTGGGCGCATGCGCCACAACGGCCAGCTCGGCCTCGCTGGCGGCGACACCGTCTTTGCCCTCGGCGATCTGGTCAGCGTCGTCGGACCAGCCGAAGACCTCGACACGCTCACGGAGTTCTTCGGCGAGACCAGCGCCGAAACGCTTGCGCTCGACCGCAGCGAGCTGGACTATCGCCGCATGTTCGTGTCCAATCCAAAGGTCGTAGGCCACCGCCTGCGCGATCTCAACCTGCCGCAGCAGTTTGGCGCGGTCGTGACCCGCCTGCGCCGCCGCGATATCGAGATGCTCGTCACTGGCGATACGATCATTGAGCTTGGCGATCGCGTGCGCGTCGTCGCCCGCCGCGAGCACATGGACACCATCGCGAAGTTTTTCGGCGACTCATACCGTGCGCTCAGCGAGATCGATATCCTCACCTTCAACCTTGGGCTAGCCCTCGGCCTGCTCGTGGGCATGATCCCGCTGCCGCTGCCTGGCGGCGTCACTATCAAGCTCGGCTTTGCCGGCGGACCGCTAGTGATGGCGCTGATCCTCGGCGCGCTCAACCGCACTGGCCCACTGGTGTGGAACTTGCCCTATAATGCCAATCTGACGCTCAGACAAACCGGCCTCGTGCTGTTTTTGGCCGGCATCGGCACCCGCGCTGGCTACAGCTTTGTCTCCACGCTGACCCAAGGCGGTGGCCTGCAGATCTTCCTGGCTGGCGCGGCCATCACGCTTGTGGTGGCGCTGCTGACCTTGTTCATCGGCTATCGCGTGCTAAAATTACCCATGGGCGTGCTGATCGGGCTGCTCGCCGGCCTGCAAACCCAGCCGGCCGTGCTTGGCTTCGCCCTTGAGCAGAGCGGCAACGAGCTGCCCAACGTCGGCTATGCCCGCGTCTTTCCCATCGCGCTGATCGCTAAAATTATCCTGGCCCAGTTTATCCTTGGACTGCTGATGTAGCTGTAGCGGCGAGGACGTCACTGTGATCGAACCGCTCTCAACGAGCGCGCAAGTGTGCCAGATCATCGCACACTATGCGCCAGCGCTGCTCCAGTCGCTCTCAGCCAGCGGCACGCTCTGGGTCGTCATCGACGGCCTCAGCGCCGCCGCCGCCCCAGCCCTGGACGCTGTTCTGGCCGCGCTGGCCGCAGAGCACGCCCCAGCGCTCCACGGGCTGCTCTGCGGCGCGGAGGTCGGCGCGACCAGCCACCTGCAGTCAAGCGCCGCGCATATCGGCGCGGATCTGCCCGCCCTGCTGGAGCGCATCGGCGCGGCGGCGCTGCTGCTGATCGACACCCATACAACGCTGCCAGTGCTTGGCGGCGTCGATGTGTTGGCCCGCCGCCTGGCGCGCACCGATGTGCTGCTGCGCTACGATCACGCCGCCGCGCAGCACTGGCTTGATCAGCAAGGCGAGAGCGGGCTGCCCTTCGCTGCCGCCAGCGCCCTCGATGCGCTCTATGCCTCGCGCCACTGGCGCGATCGCGTGCAGTCCAGCAGCGATTCCGCCGTGATCACCGAGGACCTGCGCGAGCTGTATGTGCAGATGCTTGTCGAGCATGGCGGCAGCCGCTGGCGCTGGGCGGCCAGCACGCCCATCCGCACCACCTGGGGCGCGCTGGAGTACGACTGGGTCTTCGCCAGCAGCGACCGCGCCGCCGGGCACCTGATGAGCGCGCTGCTCTACGCCGCCGCTGGCTGGTACCACGACACGCCGGAGGCCGCGCAGAATCGCGCCACCGCTGGCCAGCCGGTCCAGATCGGCCTGTTCGACCACGCGCCGCCGCAGGCCGCCGACCTTGAGCACGCCAAGGTCGCCGCCATCGCCGCCGCCATCGAGCTGATCGGCACCCAGCAGCCGCGCCCATGGACCTACGGCGATCTCTACGACCATATGCTGCGCCGCCGCGCCTGGTTCGGCCAACTCAGCCCCGCCCAGTTCCAGGCCGCCTGCGCCGCCCTCGCCGCCGCCGACCGCCTGCAGCGCCGCCCGCCAGATGCCGCTTGGCAGCCCAGCACCCTGCTGCGCTTCACATAGCTGCTGCGCAAAGCTCTTGGCACACCGGTTGCACAGTTCTTCTTATGGAAGACTATGTGAAAGGAGCTTTGTATGAATGTACAGCACTTAATGACCGCCAACCCGGCCTGTTGCCATGCCGACGCCAGCCTGCAAGAGATCGCCCAGATGATGGTCGAGAACGACTGCGGCTGCATCCCCGTCGTCGATAGCAGCGAGAAGCCGATTGGCGTCATCACCGACCGCGATATCTGCTGCCGCGCCGTCGCACAGGGTCGCAATCCGCTCGAGCTACGCGCCGAGGACTGCATGAGCAAAGATGTGGTCACCGTCAGCCCCAACACCAGCGTCGAGGAGTGTTTCCACCTGATGGAGCAGAATCGCATCCGTCGCATCCCGGTTGTGGACGCCGACGGCCGCTGCTGCGGCATGGTCGCCCAGGCCGACGTTGCGCGTCAGGCTTCGGAGCCACACCTGGCCAACGTTATCGAAGAGATCTCGCAGCCGGGCCAAAACGCCCGCGCCGTCGGCGGTCGCTAAAACGACCGGCGCAGCTATCCAGCTGCCCAATGACCCTACAGCGTTGATCTTATTGAAGATCAGCGCTGTGCGTGTGCGCAGGCCCGCGTGCGTGCGCCTGCGCCATTGCCACCCCGCAGCGCCATTTGCTCCAAGCCACATCCCGCCGCCAC
>JABXJS010000058.1 GCA_013538855.1 Herpetosiphonaceae bacterium | reverse complement strand
CGACTTGCATGCATTAGGCACGCCGCCAGCGTTCGTCCTGAGCCAGGATCAAACTCGCCGACGATGCCTAGCCGAAGCTAGGCGGCGATGTCACGATATGAGGCGTCGTGACCAGCGCCGTATGGTGGATAGCTCCACCGACGGGGTCATTGATTTGGTGCTTTCGCACCGCACACATCAGTTGGAAAGGTACATTAGCGAACAAAAAACCCGCGCGGTGCATATAGCGCCAAGCGGGGGCGTTCACTAGTTGTTGTGATGCTTCTTGGCATCAATACTGTCGTTCAACAGCCCGCGTAGTTTACCACAAGATATCGTGGGTGTCAAATCAAGATTTGAACCCTTATCTCACTCTTAGTTCTCAAGTTCTAGAGAACTAAACACTACACCTTTTCAGCTGTAGTGGTAGGGTAGAAACTCTTTGGTTGGTGCGATACACTATGTGTATCGGTGTCATTTACGACAGCCGTGGTAGTATACTCGATGCTAGTAGATCTGTCAAATGGTGCCTACACCAGCTAAATGACCTACGATACGAGGGCGATCAACCAGTGATCGCCCTCGTGCTATACGCCCTACTTGAACAGTATAGGCAGTAACGTACGATATATCTGATTGACCAATAGGGTTACAGGTGGCGACTGACTTGAGGCAACTCCAGCAGAGCCATTGTAGCGCACAGTGAGCGTGTGTGTGCCAGCTGTAAGGCTGGAGGTGGTCAAGACAGCGGTCTGATTGATTAAGTCCACAGTTCCCAGCGACACTGCTCCATCAAAGAATGTCAGTGTACCGGTGACTGGATCAGGACTCGTCGCATCCACCGTCCCTGTGAGCGTAACGGGTGCACCCAGGGCCGCAGGGTTGGGCGATACGTCAAGCATCGTTGTACTAACGTACTCGGCCACCTCTAAAGCTAGAGGATCAGACTGACTAGACTCTACAAAGGGGCTGCCGTTGTAGACAGCCATCAACTCATGCATTCCTGTCGTAAAGGTTGTCGAGGTAAAAACAGTCATCCGACTCACCACAGGGAGCGTGACGATTGGATTACCGCCATCAAGAAACGTCACCGATCCAGTTAACTCATCTGTGTAGCTTGAGGTTATCGTCGCCGTCAAAACGACTGATGATCCAACAGCAGCTGGATTGGGATTAACCTCTAAGGTGGTTGTGCTTGCGGCTGTAACAACAGCAAAAGTTAATGGATCAGATAACCCTAACCCTGGCGTAGAGATTGTAACCGATACAGGACCTACAGCGGTTAAGTCAGTTGCCGGTACTTCCGCTAACAACCGAGTAGAACTGATGTAGGTTGTGGCTCGAACATCACCGTTCCACAAAACCTGTGATGTTGGCACAAAATCTATCCCATCAACCGTAAGGGTAAAGCCAGCGCTGCCAACTACTGCTGCTGGAGGATCAAGGGTAAGCGGACTTGGAAAGACCGAACGAAGTAACGCTCCAAACGATCCCGATACAAAACACAGCTCGCTACGACAGCTTAGCGCGTAGAGAAAGCGCTGTGTACCACTATCACTAGGTGTCCAAGAGCTACCGTCAAAGCGCAAAATTGTACCGGCAGAGCCTACGGCGCGACAGGACGTTGCAGAGCTACACTTCACATTGAAGAGGACGCCGCTTCCGGCTGGCCGGACAACAGTCCAAGAGGTACCATCAAAGCTTAAGATGAGCTGACCAAAGCCTACAGCATAACACTGAGATGTAGAAACACACTCGATTGAGCGCAGATCAAATACTGTAGGAACAGGCACCACGGACCATGAAGTTGGCGGAGACGATTGCGAGCGCAACATGACCCCACCAGCCCCCACAGCCCAACAATTCGCACTATCGAGACATGTGACACTATAGAGGTTACTTGTTGTTGACACCGCTGTCGTAGTCCAACTTGAGCCATCGTAGACTATAACCGTGCCGTTTGCACCTACGGCAACACATCCATTTGCTGCATAACAATCAATACTGTTGAGCGTACGGGTTGTGCCGACATCAATCGTAGACCACGCTGAGCCATTAAACTGAGTGGCAGCACCGCTAGAGCCAACGGCAAAGCAGTTATTAGTCGATGTACACGTTACAGCCCGTAAATCATCGAATGTGTCGCTGTTCTGCTGGACCCAACCTGTAGCTTCGCGCCGTAGAACTGTGCCAAACGTTCCAACACTTAAGCATATGTCACTTAAATGACAGTCGATGCCATACATCTGCTCATTGGTAGTCGCCGCAGATAGCATCGCCCAGCTCAAGCCATCAAAGCGGATCAGCGTCCCCTCAAAGCCGACAGCCAAGCACATCGTAGCTGTAGGACAAGCAACACCAAACAGCAGCCGTGTCGTTGGCGAAGACTCTTCTGTCCACTGCGTTCCGTTGTAGCGCACAATTGAACCATTGGTGCCAACGGCAAAACAAAGCACGTCTGAAGCACAGCTGACCGACCAGAAATCGGTGCTAGAGACAAGGTTGATCGGTACTGATGTCCATGTGTTATTGGACCAAACAACACTTTGTTTTGACTCACCAGTTGCCACACACATCGAGGCTGAAGGACAGCTGACACTGAGCAACGATGTTGTAACTGGCGAGGTCACAGACGACCAGGAAGCGCCATTGTATTCAAGGATTGTGCCTTCGCCGCCCACTGCAACACACAGCGTTGATGTAGCGCAGCTCACAGCAGTCAGTGGCGTAGAGATGGGAGAAGATGGCTCGCTCCATGTCGAACCATTAAACATCACAATTGAGCCATTATCGCCGACGGCAGCACACATACTTGCAGAAACACAGTCCACACCTGATAAGGCGGGGACCGTAGCAGTAAACACATTCTGCCAGGATGCACCATCGTAGGTCAGCACCTGACCAACCTCGGTAATGCTGGCGCAGAAAATCAGCGACGGGCAACTTATGCCAAAGAAGGCGTCTGATACAGGCGCAGAGCCAGCTTCCCACTGGGATGCTGTGTAGTGTACGAGGGTAGCAGCATCACCAGCAAACCAGCAATTATCTGCCCCAACACAATCAACGGCCCATAAATCATTGCCTTGAGGGAGCGGATGATCCCATACCCATGTTCCGTCTCCAGTGCTCAGTGCTGGCGGCACATCTCCCCCGGCCTGAGCTACTGTACTTGGCCAGAAGGTCAGCAGAAGGACACAGATGCCAAAAATAGCAGCATAGCTTTGCCACCGCGACCGGAAGAGCCAACTACATACCATCTTCATGCAGACTCCTTCGTCTAGAGATAGGTATATCTCTATGGACTGATGAGAAAAAAAGTCTCTTGTGGCGCTAGGCTTCGCAATAATCAAGCCGTGACAGCACGGGCAATGCTGCCACTAGTAGCCTTCTGGCTGACGATAGGTCTCTAAATTTGCAAAACGGGTGGTTGACTTAAAAAAGCGCAGTGGTATGACACCAGTAGGTCCATTACGGTGCTTCGCCAAGTGCAGCTCAGCGATGCCCTTTTTATCTGTCTCTGGGTCGTATAGCTCCTCACGATAAATAAACATCACGATGTCTGAGTCTTGCTCGATACTACCAGACTCGCGCAAGTCAGAGAGCATCGGCACGTGGCTTGTACGACTTTCAACAGCACGGGAGAGCTGTGAGAGTGCGATGACTGGCACGTTAATCTCACGGGCGAGCGCTTTAAGACCACGGCTGATCTCGCTGATCTCCTGAACACGGTTGCCATCGCGCCGACTTGAACCCTGCATCAGCTGGAGGTAATCGATAATCACCAGATCGACTCCGACCTCAGCCTGCAGGCGGCGACACTTCGAGCGCACATCCATGATACTGGCCCCAGGCGAGTCATCAATATAAATATAGAGGGTCGAGAGCTTACCTAGTGCTTCGGTTAAGAGGTGCAGATCGCTATCGCGAATTTGGCCGGTGCGGATTTTCTGCATATCAACGCCTGTTTCGGTTGCCAACATACGCTGCATCAGCTGATCGCGACTCATTTCCAGGCTAAAGATGGCGACACATGAACCCTCACGCGCAACATTATAGGCGATGTTCAGTGCCAAACTCGTTTTACCAGTAGCCGGACGGGCAGCCAGTACAAGTAAGTCTGAGCGCTGCAGCCCTCCCGTCAGTTTATCGAAGTCGTTGAAGCCAGTTTTGATGCCAACAACCTCACCGCCACGCTCTTGCATTTGAGTGATCTGATCGTAGAACGTGTCGACGACCTGGCCGATATGCACAAAGCCCTCGTTGGCACGCCGCTGTGATACCGCAAATAGCTCAGCCTCGGCTTTATCCAATGCCGCGTCGAGATCGTCGCTCTCATCGTAGCCGATGGCAGCAATTTTCCCACCGGCCCCAATGAGCCGTCGCAGCAAGGCGGTGCGCTCGACAATACGACCATAGTATTCCACATGGACAGCGGTGGGAACGCTATTGGATAGATCGATCAGATAGGCTAGGCCGCCGGCATCTTCCAAGCGCTCGCGGCGGCGCAGCTCATCGCTGACATTGACAATATCCGGCGGGACGCGGCGATTGTAGCATGCGACCATCGCCTCATACACCCAGGCATGTTTCTCTAGATAAAAGTACTCGGGAAAAAGCCAGGGTGCAATTGGGATAATCGCGTCGCGATCCAGCAGAATGGAGCCTAAAGTTGCGCGCTCAGCATTGACATCAGATGGTAAAGCCTTATCCATATGCGGCGTCCTTGTTGATGAAATGGGGAAAGCCATGGGAATGAACTTGAATAAACTGTGGAAAACTAGCCCTAAAGCAGAATGTGTCGCGCATAAAAGCGCGACACATTCCAGACAAAGCACATTATCAATAGATACGGAGAGCGCTACTCTTCGCTGGCGGCCTCAAGTGCAGCCTCGGTCTCAGCATCAGCGGGGGTTTCCACATCATCGGCCTCGGCTGGCGTAGCGACAGCGCTTACACCGCCCTCGCCCTCAACGATAACATTGACGCGCGGCTCAACACCGGCCATCAACCGAACCGCAACAGAGTAGAGGCCCGTGCGCTTGATCGGCTCGCCAAGCTCCACTTTGCGGCGATCGACCTCTTCGCCGATTGTCTGCGACAGGCGCTCGGCAATATCGGCGCTGGTCACAGAGCCGTAGAGGCGCTCCTGCTCGCCAACTTTAACCTCGAAGCGTAGCGAGACGCCGTTGATGCGCTCGGCCAAGCCCCGCAGCTCATCGCGCTGTTTGGCCTCCAGCTTACGCCGTTTGTTTAGTCGCTCTTCGGCTTGTTTGATCAAGCCAGGGGTTGCATAGACAGCCAGCTTTTTGGGAATCAAGTAGTTGCGCCCGTAGCCGCCAGAAACTTCCTTGATTTCACCCGCAGAGCCGAGCTTTTCGACATCTTCAATCAACAAGACTTTCACAGTTTTTGCTCCTTAAAGTGTTTTGTGCTCAGGCCACCAGTGTGATGTCCGTATGTGCGGGACAGGAAAAGTATGCCTCACATTAGGCCCGCTATAACGGCACAGTAGCGGTGCCCGCTAGCTCCTGCGGGCTACGATTAACGACCCATCGTGGGGTTAATAGCATAGGAATAGCCCCTAACGGGGCCGGAGACATCATACCATAGGAGGCGAGATATCGTCAAAATCAGCGCAACACAAGCGGCAGATCGACACGATACAGGCCAAAGTGGGCCAAAAGGGCCGCTTGCAGCTCAGCGGCTAGGGTGGGCTGGGACTGAATCTGGTTGGTTGTCTCATACACTGATGTTGGATTGAGCTGATACAGCTCGTCAAGCTCAGGGTGACCAACGTGATGAATATACTTCCAACTGCCACGCTGCACAGAGCGGAGATCGTGATCGGGCGCAATCCAGGCAATCCACGCTACAGCCTGATCAAGCTCGGCGAAGAGGTCATGGTGCGGTTGATTTTGACCTTGCAGCAGCGGCCAAAGACTCTGGCCATCGATCGGGCTAGGCAGGGCGATACCGGCATACTCCAGCAGAGTGGGAAACAGATCCAGCGTCTGAACAGGTGTGTCAATGACGGTGTTGCTGCTAATGGTGGGGCCACGGAGGATCAGCGGCACGTGCAGCAACTCTTGATACAGGCTGTTGGAGTGGTTCCACTTGGCGTGCTCGCCAAACATATCGCCGTGATCAGCAGTGACAACAAACAGTGCATCACCGCCGACGCCTGCGGTGTTGAGCGCCTGCACAACAGCGGCGAACGAGTCATCCCAGTAGCGCGTTTCGCCATCGTACCAAGCTAGAATTTGCGCCGTATCGGCAGCTGTGGGCGCGATAGTGCCATCGACCACTTTTTCGCCATTCTTGAAATCCATGGGGGTGGAAAACGGGCCAGTGTAGCCTGGATCAGTGTACAGATTGCGATAATCGGTCGCCAGATTATCCGGCGGAATGTACCAAGAGTGTGGATCGATATAGTAGAGAAAGAGAAAGAGCGGCGTACCATCTGGCACAGCGGGCCAATCATTTGCAAGCCAGTCGAGGACTTCGGCATTGATTGAACCTGCACAGCCTGATGTCTCTACAGAGGTAGGAATCTCGCGGTACACATCGAAGCCGCGCGCAAAACCTTTATCGGCGTTCAGCCACGCTGAAGCATTGAAGCCAGCGGTATAGTAGCCGGCGGACTTGAGGTGCTCGGCGAGGGTGAGCACGGCAGCAGGCAGGACAGTTTGCTCCCAGGTTATGCCTAAGTGCTGAGGCTGACGGCCAGTCACAATCGCTGCATTGGCCGGGGAGGTCCAGGGTGATGTTGAGCACGCCTGGGCGAATGTTGCGCCGGCGCTAGCAAGGCTCGCCAATGTTGGGGTTGTATCGCGGCTATAGCCATAGGGCGTTGTATGATCGGCGCGCAGTGCATCGACAATCGTCAGCACCACGTGGCGTGGGGCATCAGGGCGGCTATGCGATTGAGCAGTGAAGGCGTTAGGCAGCAACGATAGGCCAGCGGCAGCACCGAGAGTTTTCAAGAAGCTACGGCGTGAGATGATAGGTGTACGCTGCGACATAGTCTCTCCCTTTTCAAACTAGGTAGTGAGGTAGACAGAGGTGAGCGCAGCGCGGGCGCTCACCTCTTAGGATAACAAAAAAGACACGCCACTCTGACGTGTCTTTAGTCCTAGATTTGGGCGCGGTAACTACCGATAGTTGGTAAACTGCAGCGGCAGGGGGAACTCATCCTGATGCTCGCGCATCGTTTGGATGACAGCTTGCAGCTCGTCGCGGCTTTTCGAGCCAACGCGAATCGTATCGCCCTGAATGCGCGCCTGCGCCTTGGGATGCGCGGACTTAATCAGCTTCTGGATTTTCTTGGCGATCTCATCGGAGAGGCCCTTACGCAAAGTGACGACCTGGCGCACGCGCATATTGCCCGCGTCTTTGGGGTCGGCGTAGTCGAAAATTTTAACGGACAACCCACGGCGAATGGCCTTGCTTTCCAGAATATCGCGCACTGCCGAGAGCGCCATCTCGCTATCGGAGAGCAGCACCAGCTCCGTATCGCCGAGGGTGATCTCTGTATTCGTATCTTTCAAATCGTAGCGCGTGCCGACCTCGCGGCGAGTCTGATCGATGGCGTTGACCAGCTCTTGGCGATCAAACTCGGACACAATATCAAAGGTAGATTCAGCAGGCATTCGATTTCCTCACTGCAACTAATCGGCTGGAGAATAGATCTGCGTCACCACATCGCCTGGCGTTGCACTCATGCGGGTAAACGGTCCACCGTTGAACGACACCTCAACGACAGCGGCGTTGCCGGCCTTGATGCGCACCTCGTTTTGGGCCAAGAACGTTTCTGTCCAGCCGCCAATGCGTGTATCGGGCGTGAAGGCCTGCCGCCCATCGACCGACACGTCCATCCATGATTGGCCCTCGACAACGCGGACAACAACGACAACAGGGGCCTCTGGCGTAGCAGAGGGGGAGGGAGCAGCAGGCACAGGTGTATCGAGCGGTGAGACAGGCGCATTATTGATTGAGTTGGTTGAGGTTGGCGCAGGCGTGTAGGTTGGCAGCGGCGACGGCGTAGCGACCGTAGGCGTTGGCGTATCGCCCTGAGCCACGGACTGTGGTGCCGTGAGGCCCAGCGCATTGAGCGCGAGATAGCCGAGGACGACCAGCACCGTGACAACAAGCACGACAGCCCAGATGCTAGGCATAAAAACCGTTCGAGAGCGGGGAAGCGAGGCAGCCGGAACAACCTTAATCGGGGCCGAAGAGCCACGCTCTGCACGATACATCTCGACAACCTCCTCAATGGGCAGGTTGAGGTACTGTGCGTAGTTGCGCAAAAATCCGCGAGCGTACACATCGCCAGGCAGATGGTGATACTCGCCTAACTCCAAGGCCACCAGGTAGCGTTGCACAATGCGTGTATCAGCGGCAGCCTGAGCGAGCGAGACACCCATAGCCTCGCGCGCAGAGCGCAGGTACGTTCCAAGTTGGCTTTGTCCGCTCTGATTCATACATAACCTTCGTTGACGGTGATAACCAAAAAATCCCGACAGGCAAACCTGATCGGGACCGGGCGTGGTGCATGGGGTAAATGCTTAATACGATCAACGCAGGCCCAGCCCTTTCGTGACCGCATTATACCATAGCATACTTTATGCATATGCCCAAATCAACACACTATCATTAAAACTTTCTTAAGCATCACGGAAGAAGTCGATCACCTGACCACGCTCCTCTTCGCTGATCATCATCTCAACGAATGTAACGCGATGCCACGGATAAATAACGGACTGAACGCCGCCGGCGAGATAGGGCACATCTTTCCCATCACGACGGCGCAGATTGCTCACGCGAATAAACGCATCGCCAGGCTGCGGGTCTTGCTCAACCTCACAGACGATCGGGTCCTCACCGGCAATATGGAGAATAACAGTTTTTGGCATTGTAGCGCTCACACATTCTATTCAACCCATGGTGCAGTAGCAGCACACCATGACTACGTAAGCTCCAGGCGCAGTAAGATATTGCCCAAGCGCACTTCATCGCCGTGGTGCACAGGCAGGTGCGACATAGCCGTAACCTGCTGCTTGTTGACGAATGTGCCATTTGAGCTATTGAGATCCTCAATGACCCATCCACCATTCTGGTTTAGCAGACGGGCGTGACGACGGGAAACACCGGCCTCTAAGCCGCCATCGACAGTCAGGTCAATATCGGGATAAAACTCACGGGCGCGATCCTGGCGCCCAATCACAATGGGCTGAGCGCTTGAGAACGAGAGTTTACGTCCGCTATTCAGGATAACAACCCGCAGCAAGGGTTGAGTTAACTCTGGGGGAGCGGTAGGCTGGATTGCACCCAGAGGTGCCGAGCTAGAAGCGGGTGCAACACCGATCGACGTCGTTGTATCGCGGGCCTGCGAGGGCAAGAACGAGCTACCGCACTCACTGCAGAAAAACGAACCGGCCATATTTTGTGTCTGACACGCAGGACAGATCAGCATGAAGTCTTCCTTTGCTAGGGCTTCCGTCCGCGTTCGCTCGCAACCAAGCCACGCGTGCCGTACTTGATGCGCTTGCGGCCCTCATCACTGGCAGCGCCATTGCGCAGCAAGCGCGTTGCTTCCTCTTGGACGGTTTGGGCGAGATCAGACTGACCGGCATCGAGCAGGCGGGTGCCGGCCATGCGCAGCTTCTTGGTTGCCTCCTGAATATTACCCTGCTCAACCTGCTCCCAGGCCGAAGCTTGCAAGCGATAGGCGACAGTGCGCTCGAGCCAGTGTTTGACCACACCATCGACCTGCGGACTGACCGTATCGCCGGGGCGCACAGGCAGCGCAACATCGATCACGGACTGCAAGGGCTGGCTGCTAAGGCTAGGTATCTCATAGTTTAGCTCCACCCGCAGCAGCTTTTGCATACCCTCTGCTAGCGGAGGCACCACAACCTCGAGTAAAAACGACTGATCGTCGCGACCAGTCCAGTCACCAAGCGTCAAGCGCCAGAGCGCATCGCTATCGGGCTGCGGTGTCATAGCCGAGATAAATGGGCGCACACGATAGAGCGAGCGAATCTCCAAGTTTGGCAGGGTATGCAGGCGCAGCTCGACCTTATGGGCCACGACATTGTGGAGGCGTGAGACCTCTTGCGCAAACACATCGACGATCTGCTGCGCCGTTGTGATGTACTCGGTGCGGCTATTTTCAGCGGCGGCCATTGTCTCCAGCAAGTCTTCGTTCCACTCATCGCCGATGCCGAGGGCCGTGAGGCCGATGCCCTTGGCCTGAGCACGCCGCGCGATCTCAACACAGCGGCTTTCATCGCCGTAGGTACGACCGTCGGTGAGCAGCACCAAGCGGCTCACACCGCGGCCCATCAGCGGGCGCGAGATCTCCTGCAGGCCCATGGCCATGCCGGTGGCCATCTCGGTGCCACCGCGCGCCTCGATCATGCTGATTGCACGTCTGATACCATCTTTGTTCGTGGGATGCTGGCAGGGAACCACCACCTCAGCGCGATCATTGAACGCCACAAGCGAAAAATAGTCTTGGCGGTTCAAATGATTGACCACGTGGTTACATGCCTCTTTCATCTGATACAGGCGTTCACCGCGCATGGATGAGCTATGATCGAGGATGAGCGCCACATTGACTGGAACATCCAAGCCTGAGTCAGGAATTTTCGCTGGCGAGGCATCGACCAACAAGTAGAGCAGCTGAGGTTCTTCGCTGTGCATCACCGCCGCGCGTCCGGGCGTGACTTGTAACTGCACCATCGGTGTGTTCATACAGACCTCAATTCGGACGGGAAGGTTACAACAACAACGCTGATGTTATCTTCACCGCCAGCCAAGTTAGCGCGAGCGATCAAGCGTTGACAGATATCTTGGGGGAAGGGTGACTCGGCGATAATCTGCGCGATCTCGGCATCATCGACCATGCCCCAGAGGCCGTCGCTACAGAGCAGCAGGTGGCTGACACCCTCAATCGCGTGGTAGAGCGAGTCCACCTCCACGGTTGGATGCTGGCCGACCGTGCGGTAGAGCTGGTTGCGCAGCGGGTGATCGCGCGCCTCTTCGGGCTTCAGTTGATCCATTGCAATGAGGCGGCCAACAGTCGAGTGATCGGTAGTGATCTGCTGAAGGCCGGCAGGAGTGTAGAAGTAGGCGCGGCTATCGCCAACGTGGGCAACATAGAGGTGGCGGCCCACGAGCAGCGCAGCCGTGCATGTTGTGCCCATATCGCTCCCTTGGGCCTGCGCCTCCTCCCAAATGCGGTGGTTGGCCTCTTGGACGGCGCTCACCATGAGCACCGGCAGCGAGTTACCTGGCTCCTCGTCGGCCATTGCGGGCAAGGCAAGCTGCTCCAGCATGGTGATCATGACCGTCTCGACAGCGCGGCGCGAGGCGATCTCGCCGCCGTGGTGGCCGCCCATGCCATCGGCGACCACAAACAAGCCAACTGGTATATCGTGCTCGATATCAGGCAGGCTCATCAAGGTGGCGAAGACATTATCTTGATTGGAGCGGCGCACCCGGCCCACATCGCGGGCCGCCCACATCGACAGCGGGCGATCAGAGGCGAGCGCAGCGACCGGGAGCGGTGCATTTTGAAGCTGCTGTGTGCCAAGAAAATCGGTGCCGTCAAGCTCGAAGGCGTGATCATCGAGCGCCTGCTCGTCTGGCAACTCGAGCGGCGCGGTCGATTTATCAGCGTTTGGCGCAGGCGCAGCGGCCGTACTGCTGGCGGCTGGCGTATCCGCAGGCTGGGCAACAGCAGGCGTAGGCTCAACAGCAGGCGCAGCATCATCATGACGAAACAGTTTGCGAAAAAACCCCATGCACTACTCCTCTAAGCCTTAAGCGCGTATACGTGCTGATCCATCGAGCCAATGTACATGATGCCATCGACAACCGTTGGCGATGAAACCACAGGGCCTTCGCAGCTGAACGTCCAGACGGGGGTGCCGCTACCAGCATCGAGGCAGTGGATGACGCCATCAGCGCTGCCGATGTAGACTTTGCCGCTGTCGAGCGCCGGCGAGGAGACAATTTGAGCATTGGCGTTGTACTGCCAAACCTGCTTGCCATTTTTGATATCAACAGCATAGACATTGCCATCGATGCTGCCAACAAACACCCGATTGCCCAGGATGGTGGGCGAAGAATTGATATAGTGGTTGGCGCGAAACTTCCAGACCGGCCAGCCGCCCTCTAGGTCGAGGGCGTGGAGCGAATTATCCATCGCGCCAACGATCACCAGCTTGTCTGTTGCTGCCGCCGACGAGATAATGCCACCTTGGAGCTTCTGCTTCCAGCGCAGGCCGCCCTTGAAGGCATCGAGGCAGAAAAAGTTGCCATCGCCAGCGCCGATGACCACATTACCCTCGGCCAGGCAGGCCGAGGCGCGAATCCACTGCCAAGCGCGGTAGCGCCAGATCAAGCGGCCGTTTGTGCCATCGATGGAGTACAAGTGTTGGTCATCGGAGCCAACATAGATGAGGCGATCTTTCACGCGCGGCGATGAGCGCACCGCCTTCTCGGTGCGGAAAGACCAGCGCTGGACGCCGGTGCGCACATCGAACGCATAGACATTGCCATCCTCGGAGCCAACGATCACGATATCGTTCCAGATCGCTGGCGACGACGAAATACCGCCGTTGGTGGGCTTTTTCCAACGGAACTCCCCGCGTTTTGCATCAAGCGCATAGAGATTGGTGTCGTAGCAGCCGATGTAGAGCATGCCAGCGCTCACGAGCGGCGACGAGCGCACCTCATCCTCACACTTGAACTTCCAGACAACGTCGGTGCCCTGCGCGCCACGAATCAGCGCTGGCATGCCGGGCATGGCGGGAACCACCGCCGCGCCGACGGTCTCGGCCAAGCCTGGCACCTGCAGCAGCGCCATGCGAAACTCCTCAGCGGAGGCCCAGCGCTTGGTTGCATCGTACTCGAGCGCGCGCATCACCACCGCCTCCATCTCCGGCGAGACCGTTGGATTAAGCTGCCGGATCGGGCGATCCTGAAAGGTGAACGGGGTTTCAAGGCGCGGATCAGCCCCGGTGAGCAAGTGGTGGAGGGTTGCGCCGAGCGCATAGACATCGCCGCGCGCGTCGGCGATGCCGCGGTACTGCTCTGGCGGCGAGTAGCCCTCGGTGCCGATCATGGTGCCTTTCTTATCGCTGCGGGTAAACACGCGGGCGATGCCGAAGTCGATCAGCACAATGCGATCGTTGGTTGAAACCATCATGTTCGAGGGTTTCAAATCGCGGAAGATCACCGGCTCTGGCTCGTGGCTATGGAGATAGGAGAGCACATCGCAGACCTGGGTGGCCCAGCGGCCCACGCGCAGCTCATCGAGCGGCTCGCTGGTTTCCTCTAGCACGGCCTCTAGGTCCTCGCCGTGGATCAACTCCAGCACGAGGTACGCTTTGCCATTTTCCTCAAAAAAGTCATAGACTTTCGGGATGGCCGGATGGCTGAGGGTGGCGAGCAGGCCCGCCTCGCGCTCGAAGTTATTGAGGCTAAGCATACGTGTCTGCGAGTCGGGGGATGACTGAAACATCTCCTTGATGGCGCAGTAGCGTGCGACATCCTTGAAGCGCAGGTCGCGGCCGCGATAGACGACGCTCATACCGCCGACGCCCTGAATATCTTCGATGGCATAGCGCTCCTGAAGCACCGTGCCTGGCGGCAGTGTTGGCGACTGGGCGACCGGCTGCTCAGGCTGCTTGAGGCGCGTACCGACGCGCTGCGAAATACTGCGCCGAATGGCCTCGGTTGAAGCGCGCGGAATTGTGCGCGTGCCATCGGCGGCTGTGTTCATTGAGCGCGTGGCGTCGGGCGGCGGTGCCTCGCGGCGAATGGCCTCAGTGCCGACACGCTGAATGGTTTTGGTTGCATCGTTGGGGACCGGCTCGGCAGCATCGGCTGGCGCAGCAGGAGCAATCGAGCGGGTTGAGTCGCTATCGCGCTTGGCAAAGGTGCGGGTGCCGTCTGCATCGGCGGCAGGCGGCGTGGACGCAGCTTGCGCCTCTGTTGCTGCTGCCTCAGCAGCCTCCGCGGCAGCGCGGTCTTCCGGTTTAAGATTGCTGAGTCCGAGGCGAGACGTGCCACCTTTTTTGATTAAAGCCATATGACCCTCCTGACGAGAGCTCGTGTCTCGGCATGTGAGGCAGACCTACGGCATTCAAACGACAGAACATCGAAATAGAGGAAATAAAGAAGAGCAGATTACAGTCGTGAATACCGGTGCATACCATCCCGAGTGACAAGGGTTGTGGGTTGATGATTGTCGCCGACAATCGAAGCTACGATCACCTCCACCGGGAGAAAGCTCTAGCTTAGATTAAATTAAAGTTGAATACGTACATATGCATTATAGAGGATGGCAAAACCATCGGCAACCGCTGCTAGTCCTAATGCGCCGTAGCGCTTGTGCAGCACGGTCAATCAAGCGACAGCGACCAGATGCGCTGGCGCAGCGACACACTTTGCACAAGGCCGATGGCGGCGAGGGTGGTAAGCATAAACGAGCCGCCAGCGCTAACGAACGGCAGCGGAATACCGGTCATTGGCATCATGATCAAATTCATGCCAACGTTTTCCCAGCAGTGGACAAGCAACATTCCGGCCACGCCAGCGGCGAGCAAGCGACCAAACACATCGCGCGCCTGACCGACAACGCGCCAGACCTGCCAGATGACAATGAGCTGGAGCACGATCAGCACTGCTGCGCCGATAAAGCCCAGCTCCTCGGCGGTCACGGCAAAGATAAAGTCGCTCTCTTGGACTGGCAGGTAGTTAAGCTGGCTCTGAATGCCGTGATTGAGACCCATGCCGGTGAGGCCGCCATTGCCAATCGCGCGGCGGGCCTGGATTGTCTGCCAGCAGTATTTGGCAAACTCTGGGTCGGACTGACAGCGATCAGGGAACAAAAAGACCATCAAACGATAGCGCTGGTAGTCGTGGAGGACGTGGGTCCAGCCATAGACGACAATGGGCACGGCGATCAGCAGCAGCAGGCCAAACTGATACCAGCGCTGCTGCGCGATAAACGCCATGATGAGCCAGATACCGATCAAGACCATGGCCGAGCCAAAGTCCGGCTGCAGCAGCACCAGCCCTAAGATGGGAGCGATGATAACGAGCGAGAGGATTAAATTGCGCCAGCTGCCGGCATCCTCGGCGCGCTGGCTCCAGAAGAGGGCCAGCACTAACACGACCACCAGCTTCGCCGGCTCGGTGGGCTGAAACGAGAGCGAGCTAGAGCCAAGCCAGCTCTGGGCACCGCCGCGCACAACGCCAAGCGTGAGCACAGCGGCGAGGGCGACCAGGCTCAGGCCATAGGCAGGCCAGGCGAGCGGAGCCAGCGCGTGATAGTCCAGCAGGCTCAGACCAACGGTCAGCAGCACGCCGCCGCCTATCCAGAACAAATGCCGCATAAAGGTCGAGCCAAGGGTAAAGGCGGGCAAACCGCTTTGCCCAATGGTTGTGCTATAGACCATTGGAACGCTAAATGACAGCAGCAGCAGCACTGCAATCAACAACATCGGGTTATAATCACGCCAGCCGCGTGTGCGAAGTGTCGCCATCGTTGCCTCCTAGCAATCTAGGAGTATGGTAGCATGGGCTGAATTCTTCGACAAACCGCTTTGCTGGTGTATAATGGCCCAAACTGCACCACTGCTCTCCTTCAAAATGATTTCAGCACCTTGGGGGCCAGAGGTACCTGCATGAATAAAACAACGTTGGTTTTGGTTCACGCCCATACTATCTTCCGTGAAGGACTACGCTATCACTTCAACAACACAACAGCCTATAAAATCGTTGGCGAAGCATCGAATGGTCAGCAGGCGATTCGGCTCGTGGACTACTGCAACCCCGACTTAATCGTGATGGATGTCGATCTCCCAGGCATCAACGGCATCGAGGTTGCGCGGGCGGTCAAGCAAAATCATCCCAACATCGGCGTGGTTTTGCTCAGCGACATCAATGATCGCGAGGGTATCGTTAAATCCATCCGTGCTGGTGTGGCGGCGTATATCTCGCGCACCATCGGCTGGGAGGAGATGCTCCACGTGATCAATCAAGTGCGCAGCGGGCAGTACCCCATCAACGAGCTTGTGCTCAACGATGCAGCCGTGGCCTCGGCAGTGCTCAACGCCTTTCGGCAGCTGACGATGGACACTCAGGCCGAGCAAGTATACTCGCCAATGTCGCCACGCGAAATCGAGGTGCTTGAGCTTGTAGCCGCAGGCCACACAAACAAGGAGATCGCCCTGCGGCTGGAGATTAGCAACCAGACGGTGAAAAATCATATTTCATCGATCCTGCGCAAGCTGGCGGTCAATGATCGCACACAGGCAGTGGTGTATGCGTTGCAGCGCGGATGGATTCGGGTGCTTCCTAACGATGGATCGTCCGAAAGTACGCAAGGAGCTTAATGCACGTGGTTTTGCGCCGACTTTTGCTGCTTGGATTGGTCATTGCGTTGGCTGCCTGCCAACAGCAAACGCCACCAACTGCCGAACCATTACCCAACGAACTCACCGCCTTCGCCTTAACCCCCACGGCTACGGCAACGCCCGAACCTACTGCAACGTCGGAGGCCACCAACACACCCGAGGCAACGGCGACCGCTGCGGCCACCGCGCGCCCGACAGTCACCGGCACGCCGGCAACAACGCCGTCGGCAGCAACGCCTACGCCTGGGCCAAGCGGCACCAACGCGAGCTACTGCACCACCAGCTTTGGGCCACAAACGGTCGAGCGCTTCTCGGCGCGGCTTGATGCGATCAGCATCACGTCCGATCAAGTTAGCTTGGATTTTGCCGCCAACAGCAGCCCGCCAGCGGGGGTGGTCGCCTGTTTGGCTCCTAGCGCTGCGCAGCTGATCAACCCTTCAGCGACGATCTCGGCTGTGCTGCGCATCGAGCTACCACAGTGGAGCCACGATGATGCCTGGAGCAGCTCGCTGGTGACGTTGTCGCTGCCGCTGCTGCCGCCAGCCAATGGCCCGATTGTCGCCGCTGTGCTCCAGCCGCAGACTGATCGGAGCGCCGGCTTGGTGCTTGAGGTCGGGCTTGACCAAGCGCTGCCGTTCAGTGTCAGCGTCGATGGCAGCAAGGTGAGCATCCAGGTTGCCAGCAGCCCGCAGCTTGGCGACGATCCGCTTGGTCAAGATAAGGGCCAGCCCGCAGCTCCTTCCAAGCCGCTGATCTTCAGCCAGAGCGGCGATCTATGGCGCTTGGAGGGCGAGCGCGTGCTTGCACTCAGCACAACGCTCGCCATCGAGCATGATCCGGCCCTCAGCCCCGATGGCTCAAAAGTGGCCTTCTGCCGCACAGCGCCCGATAGCCTGCCAGCGCTTGGCGCACTCTGGGTGAGCGATAGCGACGGCAACAACGAGCAGCTCATCGCCGATGTTGGCGGCTGTGCGCAGCCGGCGTGGTCGTTCGATGGCGCGTCGGTGTGGTTCACTGCACCGTGGAGCGCGATTCAGCCGCTCAACTTCCGCCTATGGCAGGCCTACCTCGACGGCAGCGAGCCAACCCCGCGCTCAGAGCTTGATGCGTGGAGTCGCCTGCACCCGCAGCCGCTGCCGCGCGGCGGCGTCGTAGCGCTTGGCATCAACACGCAAGGCACCGGAACAGTGCTGCTGACCGACGAGAGCGGCAACACCCACGATATTGGCACCTCTGTGCTGGCAACCTACACCAGCATCGCCGAGGTGCTGGCAGCGCCCGACGGCCGCACGCTAGCGGTGGTGGCACAGCGCAGCGATGGCGGTGCCGACCTGCTGCAGATCGATCAAAAGGGCAAGATCACTGATCGTAGCGCAACAACGAACTGGTGGAATCGGCCGCTGGCCTGGAGCGCAAGTGGAACACTGTTCTACCTTGAGACGCGCTGCAATTCCAGCCTCGTCTGGTCGTATGCGCTGCATATGATCGATAGCGGCAGCGACACAATCGTGGCTGAGGGCACCACCCTAGCGGCGCTTGGTCCAGCGCTGGTGATCGATGAAGGCCTCGTCTATGTGCGCGAGGTCAGCGGGCAGAGCGCACTGCGCGGCCCTGCGCCAGCGATCACCGGCCCGAGTAGTATCTGGCTGCTTGATCCACAGACTGGTGATCGAGCCGAGCTACTGCGCACACCCGCCGCAATCAGCGCACTTCAGTAGCACATCGAGCAACGGACAGCCCCAGGCAGCGATTGCCTGGGGCTGTCGATTCAAGCGATACGGCAGGGCCAAACCATGATAGAAGCACTCTACCTCTCGGAAGCGGGCACCGTTCAACTACTCACAACTTTAGAGGACATCAGGGCGGCGCATCTTACAGCGCAGGGCAAGCTATGGCTGCATATTGCAAACTACAGTCCAGAAGAAGCGCACACGATCCTGCACGATCTATTCAACTTCCATCCGCTGGCGATTGAGGACACGCTCAGCACAGGCTATCAGCCGCCCAAGGTTGATGACTTCGACAGCTACCTGTTTATTATTGTGCATGCAATTCTCAACCTTGAGCACAGCAAGACGCTGGAGACCACCGAGATCAACTGTTTTCTCGGCCAGAACTACCTTGTGACTGCCTGCAGCGAAACAGATCTTCCAGCGCTAGCGCAGGTGCGTGAGCGCACCAAGCGCGACTGTCGGCTGATTGAGCGCGGGCTTGATTTCCTGCTCCACGCGATTCTCGACGCGATTGTTGATGAGTATCTGCCGCTGCTTGATCAGATAGACGAAGAGGTTGATAGCCTCGAAGACTCGATTATTCTCAACCCAAAGCCGCAAAATCTACGGCGCATACTTGAGCTGAAGCACACCATCCTGACGCTGCGGCGCATCACCTCGCCACAGCGCGAGGTGATGCTACGGCTGAGTCGGAATGAGTTCACCTTGATTGAAGAGCGCACGCTGATCTACTTCCGTGATATCTACGATCATCTTGTGCGGCTCAACGACCTGACTGAAAATGTGCGCGATGTGGTCACAGGGGCGATGGATACCTACTTGTCGGTCTCATCAAACAAGCTCAACGAAGTCATGAAAGCCTTGACAATCGTAAGCACGATTTTCTTGCCCCTAACGCTGATCACATCGCTCTACGGCATGAATTTTGATGTGATGCCAGAGCTGCATTGGCGCTACGGCTACTTAATGGTTTGGGTTATCATGCTGGCGGTAATCAGTGGCATGCTCTGGTTTTTCCGGCGCAAGCGCTGGCTCTAGCCACTGTCGCAGAAACGCACTTCAGCGTGTGGAGGAACTATGGCCCTGGTAATTTATGGCGCAACAGGCTACACAGGCAGTCTCATTGTTGATGAGGCCCGACGGCAAAACATACGTCCAATTCTGGCTGGGCGCAGGCGCGAGGCGCTCGAAGCGCAGGCCAAGCAGTGGAGTCCAGCGCTGGAGACGCGCCTCGCCGCGCCAGATGATCCGGCCAGCCTAGCAGCAATGCTCGAAGACGCTGAGGTGCTAATCACCACCGTCGGCCCCTTCACAGACTATGGCATGCCGGTTGCCGCAGCGGCAGTCGAGCGCGGCATCCACTACTTGGACACCACCGGCGAGCAGACGTTTATGGTTGATTGCCGCGCGCTCTTTCACTATCGCATGCAGGCGCAGAATCGCGTGATGATCAACGCCGCCGCCTTTGAGTACACGCCGGGCACAATCGCCGCCGCCCGCTTCTTGCGCACCATCGGCAGCACAGACACCCTGAACATCACCTATTCGATGGGCTTAGGGACCGGTGCCAGCCGCGGCACGCTCAAGAGTATTCTGCGCCTAGCTGGGGCGGAGGGCATCACGTTTCGCGAGCACGAGTACGCTGCGCTACGCCCGCTCGATGCAACCCGTCAGATTAAGCTGTCTGGCGACGACGATATGCAAACGAGCATCCTTTTTCCTGGTGGAGAAGCCCTGACCGTGCCACGCTTTGCCGATGTGGCGAATGTGCAAACATGGCTGATTGTGCCCAGCATTCTGCCACGGCTTGGCCCGCTAAGCCGCGCCATGGCCCAAACCGCCCGCGAAGGCGTCGTCTACTCGGCGCTAAGCACCCTGATCAATCGGTTGCCCGCTGGACCAACGGCCAAAACGCGGTCGCAAAGCGGTGGACAGGTCGTGTTAGAAGCAGGCGAGCAGCGCACGGACATCTTCTGCCCCGACCCCTATGGCCTCACCGCGCAGATAGCCGTCGATCTGGCCCAGCGCCTGCTCCGCAACGAGCATCGGGCGAGTGGCGTCATTAGTGCGGCTGAAGCATTCGATAGCGATCAACTGTGGCAGCAGCTGGTAGCGTTTGGGGTGACGAGTCAGTCACATCAGTAGATCGGCCGTGAATTGTTGAAAGCTAGACCTTGTGAACGAACAACGCCTATGCTATTGTATAGCGATGGCTAACGCAATGCGTTACTGTTCAAAAGGAAGGAGCTAGCAATGTCGCATCAACTGGTGCGATTCTTTTTTTGCCTGCTGCTACTCATCACGCTGATGAGCATACAGCCACAACATGGGCCGCTGCTGGCTGCCGCTAGCCCAGCCGCCCGACCGCAGAGTTTTGGTCCGCCGCTTACAGCATACAGCTACAATGTGGCTGGGGCACCAGCGCTAGCGCCATGGCCTGCAGCCACATATCCATTCTATGCTTATAACGTCAGCGCTGAACGCTCAGCGGCTGAAGCGTACATAGATCCAGCCTTTCAGCTGCAGATGATCCGCTTACGCTCGCAGCTACTAGCGAGCGCAGCTCGCCACAACCATCGTGAGTGGACCGGCATGACCGACGAGCAGTTTGCCACGGTGATGGCGGCACAGCTCTACTTTGAGTACAACAGCACGCTTGCACAGCGCAGCAATCTAGGTCGCACACTGACGCCGCTCTACCAAGAAGCGCAAGATGTAGCGAACAGAGTTGGCATGGGCAACTTTAGCGTCTGGCCGGCCAATCTGCGCCCGTCGGTTGCACTCAGCTTGCTACGTGGGGAGATGCCGTACATCAATCGACGCAATCGTGCAGCTGTGATCCTGTATCCAATCACCATCAGCGGCAGTCAACTCCAGCTGGCAATGCAGCGCCATGCAGGCTGGGAGCCAGCGCTGAGTGCCGTAGCGAACGAGATCGCAGATCCAGAGCTAGCAATCGAGTATTTAGCAGCAAACTTTGAAATCGCCACCTACCGAGCACGGTTTGACTGGGCACCGATCTCATGGATCACATTTGCAGGGTGGCACAACCGTGGTCTCGCCAGCCCAGGAGCGATTGTCGAACATCCAGAGCTAGCCACTATTCTGAGCAACATCGAGCGCTACTTTCCAGCGGCGATTAAGCTCATCTATGTGCCACCAACGCCGGCTTTTCAACGCGAAATGCTCACCCAGTAGCACAAAGGTCATGCGGCTAACCAACCGTAGCGCAGCAGCATAGTCACACTAGACGAAAGTAGGCTGAGCCGCTATATTGATACAATTCCACCACTTAAGTGCAACGATCGCAGCTTTCGTCAGCGTATAATCAAAGCGTAGCCTCGGCTACATCGCTGTCCAAACTCACTCACAGAAAGGCACGAGATATGTTCACACGAGTCCAGCACATGCTCCCGCAACGATGGCAGCGGTATGTTTCCCCCGGTGTCCCAGGACGGCAGACCACCCAGCGTGAGCTGCGGACAATCTACAGCACCTGGCTGTTCGCCCTAGTGCTTAAGCTCCTTGGCTCATCGTGGGATGTAGCTTGGCACTTTCGGTTTTTACGCGATGATCTAGCGCCCCCGCATAACATTAACACTGCTGGCACCATTTTCGTTGTCGCACTAGTGCTCTTTCACACCTGGACCGGCTTAGGTGTAGACCGGCGTAGCCTGCGCTGGATGCAGGCCGGCATTGGAACATTTCTCATCGCCATCCCGCTCGATCTCATCAACCACCGTCTCTTTGGACTCGATATTACAGCCTGGAGTCCCACACACATGCTGCTGTACATCGGGACAGGGATTATGTTGGTTGGCGTCCTGATGGCCTGGTATACACACCTGGAGCCGAGCGCATTCCGGAGTGGGTGGGGGATTGTTCTATGGACGCTGCTGCTGGAAGATATTATCTTTCCCCTATCCCAGCACGAGTATGGAGTGCTTTCGCTGCTCGCCTTACGCAATGGTATGCCCACCGCCGATTCGGAACTGCTGGCAGTGGCAGCTGCCAGCGGCGGTGATCCGACTCGTTTTGTTTTACCGGTGCCAATGTGGGTGTACCCAGCTTGGCTTGTGATTGTGGGCACCCTGCTGCTGCTGGTGGCGCGCCTCAGCACCGGCTGGCGCTGGACGGCAACAGCGATGGCGGTTGGATATGTTGGCTATCGGCTGATTGTATTCCATGTGATGCAAGCGGCTGGCTTTCCGCCGTCTGCTTTCCCAATTCTGCTGATCGGTGCAGGTGTGCTGGTCGATCTTGCCGTGCAGTGGAACTGGCGGCCCTGGATTGCCACGCTGGCTGTGATTGGCTTCTACTATGGAGCGGCCTGGCTCACGAAGAGCGTGATAACCATGCCGGATTTTGCTCTGGCAACCGCGCCGTTGGTTGGTGCGTGCCTGTGGCTGGGCTGGGCAGGCGTGCGCTGGGCTGAGCATAGCCCGGTGATAGCACGCTGGCGACTGCCTGCGTAGCAACGGCAAAGCGATCGCTGCCCTCCAACGCCAGTACGTTGGAGGGCAGCGATGTTTAGAGCTGGAGCGCCTGCTGCAGCCACTCGACCGTCCACTGGGCAACCTCATCCTCTCGGGTTACATAGAAGTGATCGGCCCACTTGAGGAGATGCCATGTCTTTGGCTCGGCGGCCTGCTCCCATGCAGTGCGCGTCTCAATCGGATCAAAGTACTGATCACGCTCTGCAACGATGGCGGCGAATGGTCCGTGTGGAAGCGTCGCATTGGCGGCAATAGCCTGCGGGTTTGGTGTAACCGCCACGGTGGCCGCAGTACTCGCATCACGCGCCATATAGCGGAGCACACGCTCGGCACCAAATGACCAGCCGATCAGCACCAGCGGCGAGAGCGGAGCACGCGCTCGGGCCTCAGCAACAGCGCCTGCCAAATCCATATCCTCACCGGGGCCGCCGCTAAACTCCCCTGCGCTGCCGCCGACACCGCGCGAGTTATAGCGCAGCACGCCCCAGCCCACATCACGCAGCGCTTTGAAGGTCGCGAAGATCGCACGATGATCCATATTTGACATCGGTGGGTAGTGATGAACCAGCACAGCCACTGGTGCACCGGCCAGCTTTGGGGCAAGCCAGCGCCCTTCTAAGGTCGTCAGCTTATCCGCTGAGAGAAATGGTATAGTTTCTTGCATCAATCGTTGCTTTCTACAGTTTAGATCTTATACTACGTTGATTTGACCACCCAGCCGCCTGGGTGCAGAACATCCTGCCGGGAGCGTGGGTCGTGGCCCCACACCCGCTGCCGCATCGATTTGACCGCCCAGCCGCCTGGGTGCAGAACACCCTGCCGGGAGCGTGGGTCGTGGCCCTACACCCGCTGCCGCAGGCTGGAAAGCCTATGGATAGTGGTCACTTCATCATAACACTTACTTAGTCCGAAGGAGCAAACCAATGAGCTACAACGAGCATCAGCAGGCAGCCAACGAGCAGCAGCAACCGCTGCGCTGCGCGGTGATCACTATCAGCGACACGCGCACTGTCGAGACCGATAAGAGCGGCGCACTCATTCAGCAACTACTCACCGACGCAGGCCATCAAATCAGCAGCTATCAGATTGTGCCCGATGAGCCAGATCAGCTAGCCGAGGCTGTGCATACAGCGATCACGAGCCGCAACTGTGAGGTGATCTTGACTAGTGGTGGCACGGGTATCGCACGCCGCGATGCCACAATCGAAGCTATCGAGCCGCTGCTTGATAAGCACCTCCCAGGCTTTGGCGAACTGTTCCGGATGCTCTCGTACGAGGAGATCGGTGCAGGTGCCATGCTCTCGCGCGCTATTGCCGGAATTTCTGGGCGCACGCTGATCTTTTGTATGCCCGGCTCGTCGAATGCGGTTAAGCTGGCCATGGAAAAGCTCATTCTGCCTGAGCTGGCGCATCTGGTGTGGGAGCTGATTCGTCAGTAGCAGCTGGCGCTCCACGCCGGTAGCGCATCCAGGCCAGCCCGAGTATAAGCGCCGCAACGCCAAGCGGCCATGCAGGTAGGGTTGAAGCAGGCTCGTCAAGCGCAGTTGGTGAGCGGGTGTCCCTGTTTTCAGTCAACGGCAGCGCTGGCGCTGATACGGCTGTGGCCGCGACTAAGCTCGTCTGCGCTGGCTCGGCAGTGTCCTCAACCGACCCTGTGTGGTCCGAAGTCGCGGCAAGCTGCACCTGCCACGGACCATCTGGCGCAGGCCAACGCATCCAAGCTGCATCCAGCTGATCCGCAGCGTACTCAAACCTGTCAGCAATTTGTTGATCGGGCGTGAGCAGGCGCACAACACTCGCTGTGGTTGGATGCGGGAAGCCCATCTCAGCAGCTGTAAACCTACGATAGCCATGGGCCTCAATCAGCGTATGCTGCGGTATGGTCCAGGTTGCGCTTGTGGTCGCCGTTGATAGCTCGAGCTGCCATCCAGCCAGATCAAGCGAAACATAGCTTCGATTGACCACCTCAACCGAGCGAGCGTGGGCATCTGCGCTCGTGATAGACAGCTGGCTCAACAAGATTGGGCTAGCAACGAGCTGCCGCTGTTGCACCGGGCGCAGCGGCGTTGGTGTTGGCGTCGGCTCCACAAGCGGCGTTAAGCTGCTCGCTGTCGGGTCGGGCCTTGTGTCCACTCCAGGTGCGATAGCAGCTGGTGCTGGATCAGCGGCAAGCGGTTTACTATTCGCTGCTCCAGGCGATGCCGCTGTATTTGTCTGCCATGCGCCAGTAGCATCGGGCACGCGGCTGATGCTACGACCGCGCTGCGCCTGCGTGTAGCGCAGCTGGTCGATCACTGTACCAGCAGGATCGAGCAGTCGCACCTCGTCGCCTGCGTTGTTCAGCAGCGACCCGGACCAGGTCAGCACATACCAGCCACCAGGCGCGAGCTGCGTGCCGGCGGAAATCAGCTTCGGCGCAGAACCGCCAGGGGTATCGTCGATGCTCCAGCCGCTCAGATCAACGCTCGTCGCGCCGTAGTTGTACAGCTCAACCCACTCCGCATCGCCTGAATCCGGCACCGCCAGCACCTCATTCAGCACGACCGTGACCGATGTTGGCCGATCATCAGCTACAGCAGGCGGGTGTGTCTGTGCGGTTGGTGCACGCTGTTGGGCCGGTGCGGTTGGTGTATGCTGTGGCTGTTTAGCAGCTCGCGGGGTCGGCGTAACCTGAGCCGCCTTGTTAGCTTGCCGTGGTGTTGGTGGTGTCTGGAGTTGCCACGCGCCAGTAGCATCGGGCACGCGGCTGATGCTGCGACCGCGCTGTGCCTGCGTGTAGCGCATGTGGTCGATCACTGTACCAGCAGGATTGAGCAGCCGCACCTCGTCGCCTGCGTTGTTCAGCAGCGACCCGGACCAGGAAAACACATACCAGTCACCAGGCGCGAGCTGCGTGCCGACGGGAAGCGGCTTCGGCGCAGCACCGCCAGGGGCATCGTCGATGCTCCAGCCGCTCAGATCAACGCT